>CAMYLB010000036.1 GCA_947259145.1 uncultured Woeseiaceae bacterium | reverse complement strand
CGAGCGTGTCAGGGTCATGAAGCCGAAGGCATCAAGAGCCGGCAGCCGTGAGGTTTACTTGGTAGCGAGGAACTACCGATTGTAGTAGTGTCAAATAATCAAAGCCGGCCAAGAATGCCTCGGTCTTGGCGCCCCCTCTGTACGGAATCCGAATGTGAATGATTTAACTAAAAACATACTGGTCTTTATTGTCATCATCGTCGTTCTGCTGTCGGTGGTGCAGGGCCTGTCCGGCGTCAGCGGCGGACAGCCACAGAAGAAAGACTATTCGGAATTTCTAACGCAGGTACGGTCGGGGCAAGTTGCGATCGCCGTTATTGACGAAGACCAGATTCGCTTCGGCAAAACTGAGCCGCTGCAGTTCTATACGGTAAGCCCGGAAACTGACAACAATACCTTGATCGGCTTGCTCGACAAGAACGGCGTGAATTTTACCGGTGCTGACAAGAAACAGCAGAGTCTTATTGGCCAGCTGCTGATCAGTTCCTTCCCGATCCTGCTGCTGATTGGTGTCTGGATCTACTTCATGCGCCAGATGCAGGGTGGCGGTGGCGGCCGTGGGGCCATGTCGTTCGGCAAGAGCAAGGCGCGACTTCTCGGTGAAGATCAGGTGGGCATTACGTTTGCCGATGTTGCCGGCATTGACGAAGCCAAGGCAGAAGTTGCCGAGATCGTCGAATTCCTGAAAGACCCGAGCAAGTTCCAGCGGCTGGGTGGAAAAATTCCGAAACACCGGTAAGACGCTGCTGGCGAAAGCGATCGCGGGCGAAGCAAAAGTGCCGTTCTTCACGATATCAGGCTCCGATTTTGTGGAGATGTTTGTCGGCGTAGGCGCATCACGTGTCCGTGACATGTTCGATCAGGCGAAAAAGCAGGCACCTTGTATCATCTTTATTGACGAGCTCGACGCCGTGGGTCGTCACCGTGGCGCCGGACTGGGTGGCGGACACGACGAACGCGAGCAAACGCTGAACCAGATGCTCGTGGAAATGGATGGCTTCGAAGGTACCGAGGGCGTCATCGTCATTGCCGCGACCAACCGGCCCGATGTTCTTGATCCAGCACTGTTACGACCGGGTCGTTTTGATCGTCAGGTCGTGGTGCCGTTACCGGATGTTCGCGGTCGCGAGCTGATCCTCAAAGTACACATGCGCAAAGTGCCGCTGAGCGAGGATGTGCGTCCGGGAATTATCGCACGTGGTACGCCTGGTTTCTCCGGCGCTGACCTGGCAAACCTCGTCAATGAGGCAGCGCTGTTTGCGGCGCGCTCGAACAAGCGCGTTGTCAGCATGGATGAGTTCGAGAAGGCCAAAGACAAGATCATGATGGGTGCCGAGCGCCGCTCGATGGTCATGAGCGAGAAAGAGAAGCTCAACACTGCCTATCATGAGGCCGGTCATGCGATTATCGGCTACCTCGTGCCGGAACATGACCCCGTTTACAAGGTGACCATTATTCCTCGAGGCAGAGCGCTTGGCGTAACGATGTATTTGCCCGAAGAGGATCGCTACAGCATGTCGCGGCAGCGACTAGAGAGCAGTATTTCGAGCCTGTTTGGCGGGCGTATTGCCGAAGAGCTGATCAACGGCGCTGGAGGTGTTACGACGGGTGCGTCAAATGATATCGAGCGCGCCACCGAAATCGCCCGCAATATGGTGACCAAGTGGGGGCTATCGGATCGCCTCGGTCCACTGACTTACAGCGAAGACGATGGCGAGGTGTTCCTCGGCCGCTCGGTGACTCAGCATAAGCAGGTATCCGATGATACGGCGCACGCGATCGATGAAGAGGTAAGGCGAATCATCGACAGCAATTACGAGCGTGCGAAAAATCTGCTCGACGAAAATATCGATAAATTGCATGCGATGGCTAAAGCGCTCGTCAAGTACGAGACGATCGGAGACACGCAGATCAAGGACATCATGGCAGGCCGGGAGCCACAGCCACCCGAGGACTGGGACGATACGATAGAGCCCACGAGTCCTGATGGCGGCTCGACGAGCGCCGAATCGGATGCCACCGGGACAATCGGTGGTCCGGCGAGCGAACACTAGCTCTTCGCCCGGACTTCGTGCGAGCGCCTGCCGGCCAGAGTCCGGCCTTCACGAGACAAAAATGTTGCGCCTAGGTTCTCTAACCATCGCGGCTCCGGCAGTGATGGGCATACTCAACGTCACGCCGGATTCTTTTTCCGACGGCGGTCGATTCGATAATCCTCACATAGCGTTGCGGCAGGCGGCCATGATGGCTGAGGCCGGTGCCGCGATAATCGATATCGGTGGCGAATCTACTCGTCCGGGCGCGAAGAACGTCAGCGAGCAGGAAGAGCTTGATCGCGTAGTGCCGATTATCGAGTCGATCCGTGCCGTCACCGACGTTCCGATTTCTGTGGATACCAGTAAGCCCGAGGTTATGCGTGCGGCGGTTGCAGCCGGCGCATCGATGATCAACGACGTGTACGCACTGCGGGCGGCCGGCGCGATGGCGGCTGCTGTAGAACTCGAAGTACCCGTGTGCCTGATGCACATGCGGGGGAAGCCGCGGACAATGCAGGACAACCCGCAGTTCGATGATGTGGTGGCCGAAGTCGCGTCGTTTCTTGAGTCTCGAATTGAGGCGTGCGTTGCTGCGGGGCTTAGCGAAGATCTTATTGTCGTCGATCCGGGTTTTGGCTTTGGAAAGACTCATGACCACAATATCGAGTTGCTCGCAAATCTGCGACAATTGCGGGTGCGCGACCGGCCGATGCTCGTGGGCGTGTCCAGAAAGTCGACGTTGGGCGAGTTGACCGAGCGGACAATCACCGAGCGCATGCCGGCCAGTATCGCGGCCGCGGTCGTCGCGGTTATACAGGGCGCAGACATGATCCGGGCACACGATGTTCAGGAGACGGTCGATGCACTGAAGGTCGTGCGAGCGGTTATGGAAATGGGCAAGAAGCTATGAGCAAAATCTATTTTGGCACTGACGGCGTTCGTGGCAAGGTCGGCGATGATCCAATGACCGCTGATTTTGCGATGCGCCTCGCCAGCGCGGCGGCGCAGGTGCTTGTGCCAACCGGCGGTACCGTCGTCATCGGCAAAGACACACGCTTGTCGGGTTACATGTTCGAATCGGCGCTCGAGGCGGGATTCGTCGCGGCAGGCGCCGACGTGCTGTTGCTCGGACCTCTGCCGACTCCGGGCATAGCCCGCCTGACGCAGGAATTCCATGCCGATCTTGGTGTTGTCATCAGCGCCTCGCACAACCCGTACTTCGATAATGGCATAAAGTTTTTCGATCGCTCTGGATCGAAACTGACCGACGAAATCGAGCACAAAATTGAAGAGCAGCTGAAAAACCGCGCGATCACACTGGAATCGCAGGCGCTCGGCAAAGCCAAACGTATCGACACGGCGCGGATACGCTACCAGGAATTCTGCATGGCCAGCATGCCCGAGGGAATGAACCTCGAAGGCCTCAAGGTCGTCTTTGACGGGGCGAATGGGGCCGGTTACAAGGTTGGACCGCGGGCGCTGGCAGGCCTGGGTGCCGAGGTCATCCCCATCGGTTGCTCGCCGAATGGCAAGAACATCAATTCCGGGTGCGGTTCTATGGAGCCGGAACTACTGCAGCTGACCGTGCCTGCGGTACGGGCCAATGTCGGTATTGCCCTGGACGGTGACGGCGATCGATTGGTCATGGTCGATGAAAATGGCAGCCTGGTCGATGGTGACCAGTTGCTGTATGTACTGGCGTCGGCGCGCCACAGTAAAGGTGAGCTGCGCGGCCCTGTCGTCGGCACAGTGATGAGTAATCTCGGGCTGGAACACGCACTCAATGCGCTGGCGATCGAGTTCCGCCGGGCCAGCGTCGGTGACCGTTACGTGCTCGAGGCTCTCAAAGACAGCGGCGGCATATTAGGCGGCGAGACGTCCGGCCACATGCTGGTATTGGACAAGACAACAACCGGAGATGGTCTGATCTGTGCGCTTCAGATCCTCGCCATAATGCAAGACAGCGGCAAGCCGCTTTCCGAACTTGTGGCGGGCATGTCCAAGTACCCGCAGACGATGGTTAACGTCCGCACCGAGCGTCGCATGGATCCGGGACAGTCGGCCGAAATTCAGGATGCGGTGACCGCTGCAGAGGGCGAATTGGCCGATAGAGGGCGAGTTGTGCTGCGCGCATCGGGCACGGAGTCGGTCATTCGCGTCATGGTAGAGGGCGAAGACGGAGAGCAGGTTCTGTCGCTCGCCAACCGCCTGGCCTCGGTTGTTGCTGCGGCGGCCACTTGATCGAGGCGTTTTGTGCGTTGATTTGCCGCTACGGCCCCGGTATCCTTGCGCGCCTTTTAAGCCACTGGAAACAGACGAATGCGTGATTTCCTGATTGCCGGCAACTGGAAGTTGAATGGCAGCAGTGCGGCCAACGAAGCCTTGATTGCCGGCATCGTCGCTGGTGTGCCCGGTGGCAGCGGTTTCAGCCTCCTGGTTTGCCCGCCGTATCCTTATGTCGCCGCAGTGGCGGCGCAGGTCGCTGGGTCGGCGGTCAGCGTGGGGGCACAGAACGTCTCGGAGCACGAATCGGGTGCATACACGGGCGAAGTCGCGGCGAGTATGCTGGCCGATATCGGCTGTGAGTACGTCATTGTCGGGCACTCGGAGCGGCGCGCTATTTACGGTGAGTCGAGCTTCCAGGTCGCCGCGAAATTTCAGGCGGCCCAGGCCGCAGGAATTGTGCCGATTCTGTGTGTTGGCGAGACGCTCGAAGAGCGTGAGGCGGGCACGACTGAGAGTGTTGTTGACTATCAGTTGGGCGCTGTGCTCGACGCTGCCGGTATCGGGGCATTCGCCAGGGCAGTTGTGGCGTATGAGCCGGTTTGGGCTATCGGCACGGGCATGACGGCAACGCCGGAGCAGGCTCAGGATGTGCACAAGCACATTCGTGCCCAGCTCAGCGCTAAGGATGCGGGCATCGCCGCTGGAGTCCAGATATTGTACGGCGGCAGCATGAAGGGCGAAAACGCGGCTGGCCTGTTGGCCATGCCGGATATCGACGGCGGTCTCATTGGCGGCGCGTCATTGAAAGCGAAGGATTTCCTGGCGATTGCCGAAGCGGCAGCCCAGAGCTAGCAGAGTTATTGAGGATTCGATGGACACTATACAAAAAACGGTTTTGATCGCTCATACACTGATTGCGTTACTGATCATTCTGCTCGTACTGATGCAGCGCGGTAAAGGTGCGGACGCGGGCGCGGCATTCGGTGCCGGAGCTTCTGGCACAGTGTTCGGAGCGCGCGGTTCGAGCAGTTTCTTTTCTCGTGCGACGGCCGTCTGTGCAACCCTGTTTTTTGTCAGCAGCCTCACACTCGCTTACCTGAGCAGTCAGGGCTCTGCTGAGCCCGCGAGCCTTCTGGAAGACGCGCCAATTGTCGAGGTCGAGCCGGAGACCGTGCCCGATCTCAGCGACGAATTGCCGGTTTCGGATCTGCCCTCACTGAAACCGACAGAAGATCCGCTTGATTTGCCGTCGCTGGAGGAAGAATTATCGGACAGGCTCTGGTGGTGGAATTGGTAGACACGCTGTCTTGAGGGGGCAGTGGCGCGAGCCGTGCGAGTTCGAGTCTCGCCCAGAGCACCAATTCGAAACCGGCCTGCTGTTGCCTTGAGCGCAGCAGGCCGTTTTTCTTATATAGGCCAGTGATCGAGCGGAGCCCAAAACGTAACAATCCCAATATGGGCTGTATTCCGGGCTTGTGACACTGATACAATCTCGCGCTGGTTGAAGTGCGATATAAGCCGCCGGATAAGCAGGCAAAAATGCTACAAGAATACGTTCCTATCCTGATCTTCCTCGGCATCTCGACGG
Organism: uncultured Woeseiaceae bacterium; assembly: GCA_947259145.1. Lineage (GTDB taxonomy): Bacteria > Pseudomonadota > Gammaproteobacteria > Steroidobacterales > Woeseiaceae > UBA1847. Next base: position 30,760 of record CAMYLB010000036.1, on the reverse strand, counting down.
GAATCGGCGTGTTGTTGCTGGTTCTTGGTTTTCTGATTGGTCAGGGCGAGAAAGACGAAGCGAAACTCTCGCCCTACGAGTGCGGCTTTGAGGCGTTCGACGATTCGCACATGAAGTTCGACGTTCGTTATTACCTGGTCGCCATCCTGTTCATAATTTTCGACCTCGAGATCGCCTTCCTGTTTCCGTGGGCTGTTTCCCTCGACGTGGTTGGCAAGTTCGGCCTGCTTTCGATGGCTTTGTTCCTGGCTATTCTGGTCGTTGGTTTTATCTACGAGTGGAAGAAGGGTGCACTCGAGTGGGATTAACTGAAACAGCGGCGGTATCTCAAAGTACTCAGGATGCCGAGGCGGCTGGCGGCAGCCTGCAGGAAAAAGGGTTTGTTGTCACCAGCGTCGATGCCGTAATGAACTGGGCGCGCACGGGTTCGCTATGGCCCATGACGTTCGGCCTGGCGTGTTGTGCGGTCGAAATGATGCAGGCAGGTGCCGCGCGCTATGATCTCGATCGATTTGGCATTATTTTTCGGCCCAGCCCGCGTCAATCAGACTGCATGATCGTTGCCGGCACGCTTACCAACAAGATGGCGCCGCCCTTGAGAAAGGTCTATGACCAGATGCCGGAACCGCGCTGGGTGGTGTCGATGGGCTCATGCGCGAATGGCGGGGGGTACTACCACTATTCGTATTCTGTCGTCAGGGGTTGCGATCGCATCGTGCCGGTTGACGTTTATGTGCCCGGTTGCCCACCGACGGCCGAGGCCCTGATATACGGCCTGATCCAGTTGCAAAACAAGATTCGCCGCACGAGCACCGTAGCCAGGTAAGTTGCGGACAATAATGGCATTAGGATGATTGAGCGTTACGAAACATTGGCGAGCCAAATTGATGCGCGCTTTGCAGAGCAGGTGCGACGTGTGTCATCGACCTGTGGTGAACTGACCTACGAACTCGATAAGGACAACCTGATCGAGATCGCCACTGCGCTCAGGAACGAAGCGGACTTTGGCTTCGAAATGCTCGTTGATGTCTGCGGCGTCGATTACCTCAGTTACGGCAGCGACGAGTGGAAAACCGACGACGCAACGGATTCCGGTTTCAGTCGCGGCGTCGAGCGCGAACCCGTTATTCTTGACGAGGCCGATGAATTCGATCCACGGCGCTTTGCGGTTGTCTACCACCTGCTGTCGCTGCATCACAACTTTCGACTGCGCCTGCGCGTTTTCACGGGCACCAGCAATCCACCGATAATCAAGTCGGTTGTTGATATCTGGAACGGCGCCAACTGGTTCGAGCGTGAGGTGTTCGACCTGTTCGGTGTGCTTTTCGAGGGCCACCCGGACCTGCGTCGCATCCTGACCGACTATGGCTTTATCGGCCACCCGTTTCGCAAGGACTTTCCGCTGATTGGCAACGTTGAAGTGAGCTATGACGCCGCCGAAGGCCGCGTTGTCTACAAGCCAGTCAGCATCGAGCCGCGCACGCTCGTGCCGCGCGTCATTCGCGACGACAATCGATATTCAGCCGACCTCAAGGATGCGAAAGATGGCTGAGATCCAGAGCTATACGATGAATTTTGGGCCGCAGCACCCGGCGGCGCACGGTGTTCTGCGACTTGTCCTCGAGATCGAGGGCGAGGTAATACAAAAGGCCGATCCTCACATCGGGCTGTTGCATCGCGCCACCGAGAAGCTCGCAGAAAGCAAGCCTTACAATCAAAGCATCGGCTACATGGATCGGCTCGACTACGTCTCTATGATGTGCAACGAGCACGCGTACGTCATGGCGATAGAAAAGCTGCTTGGTGTACAGGTACCGGAACGCGCGCAGTACATTCGCGTCATGTTCGACGAGATCACCCGAATCCTGAATCACCTCATGTGGCTCGGCGCACACGGTCTCGATATTGGTGCGATGACCGTATTCCTGTATTGCTTCCGCGAGCGTGAAGACCTCATGGATTGCTACGAGGCGGTTTCCGGTACGCGTATGCACGCCACTTACTATCGGCCGGGGGGCGTGTTTCGTGACCTGCCGGAGACGATGCCGAAGTACCAGGAATCGAAATTTCGCAGCAAAAAAGAACTAGACCGAATGAATGCGAACCGCGAAGGTTCGATGCTCGATTTCATCGAGTCATTCACGGATCGCTTCCCCGGCTGTGTTGATGAATACGAAACGCTATTGACTGATAATCGGATCTGGAAGCAGCGCACGGTGAACATCGCCGTCGTGTCTCCGGAACGTGCGATTCAACTCGGATTTTCCGGGCCGATGCTGCGTGGCTCCGGTGTCGAGTGGGACCTGCGAAAGAAACAGCCCTATGAGGTATACGACAAGGTCGATTTCGATATTCCTGTCGGCGTTAACGGTGACTGCTACGATCGCTATCTCGTTCGGATCGAGGAAATGCGCCAGTCCAATTCCATCATTCGCCAATGCGTGGAATGGTTGCGAAATAATCCCGGTCCTGTGATCGTGGATGATCACAAAATTACGCCGCCGACGCGTGTTGAGATGAAAGATGATATGGAATCGCTCATTCATCACTTCAAATTGTTCACGGAAGGCTACTGCATACCCGAAGGTGAGGCTTATGCGGCCATTGAGCATCCGAAAGGGGAGTTCGGTGTCTATATGATTTCGGACGGCGCCAACAAGCCGTATCGGGTAAAGATTCGGGCCGCCGGTTTTGCACACCTCTCGGCTATGTCAGAAATGGTGGAAGGTCACATGTTGGCCGATGTTGTTGCTGTTATCGGCACGCAGGACATCGTTTTCGGGGAAGTAGACCGATGAGCTATGTCCTTACAGATCACGTCAAAGACGAAATTGAACACTGGAAATCGCGTTTTCCGGAAGGCCGGCAGCGCTCGGCGGTTATAAGCGCATTGCATGCCGTGCAGCATGAAAATCACGGCTATCTAACAGCCGAGCAGATGAACGCCGTTGCTGAGTATCTGGATTTGCCGACAATCCAGGTTTACGAGGTTGCGACCTTCTACTCGATGTTCCAGACAAGGGAAGTCGGACGTAACGAAGTAGCGATTTGCACTAATGTTTCCTGCATGTTGCGAGGCGCTGATGACATTGTGGATCACGTAGAGCAGAAGCTCGGCACAAAGCTCGGTCAGAGCACCGAGGATGGACGGGTCTTTCTCAAGCAAGAGGAAGAGTGCATCGCCGCGTGTTGCGGAGCGCCAGTGATGATGGTCAATCATAAGTATTACGAAAACCTGACCAAAGAGCAGGTGGACGAAATCCTGGACGGACTCGACTAATGGCCTACGAACAGAATCTCGTTTGCTTCAACACGTTCGGCTCCGACGAATCATGGACGCTCGCGACTTATGAAAAGCACGGCGGTTACGAGTCGTGGCGCAAGATACTCGCCGGTGATCTCAATCCCGGGCAAATCATCGATGAGGTCAAGGCGTCCGGTTTGCGCGGCCGCGGTGGCGCCGGATTCCCTACCGGCCTGAAGTGGAGCTTCATGCCGCGCGACGCCAAGGTGCAGAAGTACCTGGTGTGCAATTCGGACGAGAGCGAGCCCGGTACCTGCCATGATCGGGAGGTCTTGCGGTACAACCCGCATGCGCTGGTCGAGGGCATGGCGATCGCGGCTTATGCCATGGGAGCGACAGTCGCTTATAACTACATCCGGGGTGAGTTCATGGATGAGCCCGTGCCACGCTTTGAAGCCGCTGTAAAAGAGGCTTACGACGCCGGGCTGCTGGGTCACGACATCCAGGGCTCCGGAATCGATTTCGATCTGCACACTTTTGTCGGAGCGGGTGCGTATATATGCGGCGAGGAGACGGCGTTGCTCGAGTCGCTGGAAGGCAAGCAGGGCCGTCCACGCTTCAAACCGCCGTTCCCGGCGGGCTTCGGTTTGTACGGCAAGCCGACCACGATCAACAACACACAGAGCCTGGCCAGCGTGCCGTCGATCATTCGCAACGGGGCTGCCTGGTTTGCAGGTCTGGGTCCCGAAGGCTCCGGCGGTACGGCGCTGTTCTCGGTGTCCGGGCATGTCGAGAAGCCTGGCAACTACGAGCTGCCAATGGGCATCCCGTTCAAAGATCTGTTGGATGACATCTGCGGTGGCATGTTGGGCGGACGCAAACTCAAGGCCGTGATACCGGGTGGCTCATCCTGCAAAGTATTGCCGGCCGAGATCATCATGGACTGCACGATGGACTACAACTCGCTGCAGCAGGCCGGGTCGTCCTTCGGGACCGGTGCGGTCATGGTCATGGACGAGACGACCTGCATGGTCAAGGTGCTGCGGCGTATCTCGCGTTTCTACATGGCCGAGTCGTGTGGACAATGCACGCCGTGTCGCGAGGGTACGGGTTGGCTGTATCGCATGCTGAGCCGCATCATTGACGGCAAAGGCGAAGAAGCCGATCTCCAAAAACTCGTTGACGTGGCCAACAAGATTGAAGGACACACGATTTGTGCGCTGGGAGACGCGGCGGCATGGCCGGTACAGAGTTTTCTGAAACACTTTCATCACGAGTTTGAGTACATGGTTCGAAATAACGGACGGAGTATTGTTGATAACGCCACCCAGGTTGCAGCGTAAGCGCCATGAGTGACGATATTGTAAACATCGAAGTCAATGGCAAGCCCGTCGAGGCGCGTAAAGGCCAGATGATTATCGAGGTTACTGACGCGATGGGGGCATACGTTCCGCGTTTTTGCTACCACGAAAAGCTGAGCATCGCGGCGAACTGCCGCATGTGCCTTATCGAAGTTGAAAAAGCGCCAAAGCCGATTCCTGCCTGCGCTACACCGGTCGGCGAGGGCATGAAGATCTTCACCAAATCGCCGAAAGCCATTGCAGCACAAAAGGCGACGATGGAATTCCTGCTGATCAACCATCCACTGGACTGTCCCATCTGTGATCAGGGTGGCGAATGCGAGTTGCAGGATCTCGCCATGGGCTACGGTCGGGATATCTCCCGTTACAACGATCAAAAACGCGTTGTTAAGGACAAGGATATCGGCCCGCTCGTTTCAACGGACATGACACGTTGCATTCACTGCACGCGCTGCGTGCGCTTCGGTGAAGAAATTTCAGGCAAACCGCAGCTCGGCACGACGGGTCGCGGCGAGATGATGGAAATCAGCACCTACGTCGAGCAAAGCGTCGATCACGAATTGTCGGCAAACATCATCGATCTCTGCCCGGTTGGCGCGCTGAATAACAAACCGTATCGCTACAGCGCGCGTGCCTGGGAAATGGTGCAAAGGCCGACCGTATCCCCGCATGATTGCGTTGGCTCCAACCTGTATATGCATGTACTGCGTGGCACCGTGAAACGCGTGGTGCCACGCGTCAACGAGGCTATTAATGAGACCTGGCTTGCGGATCGCGACCGGTTTAGCTACGAAGCGATTTATAGCGATGACCGACTCATCCGACCGCGCATTAAAGAGCATGGAGAGTGGCGCGATCTCGACTGGGAGGATGCGCTGTCGGCAGCGGCCGAAGTCCTCGGGAACGCGGATGCTGAAAAGGTGGGGCTGATTGCAACGCCTGCGCTTACAGTCGAGGAAGCCCACCTGTTGGCACAGATTGCCGATCACCTTGGCACGGCCAACATCGACCATCGGGTATCCCGCCGGGATGTGTCGGATCAGGACGATGATCCGATCTATCCATCGCTGGGCTGCCGGATTGCCGAGATCGAGACACAGGACGCGATCCTCGTCGCGGGATCGAACATTCGCGCCGAAGCGCCGATCATCGCGCACCGTTTGCGCAAGGCCGCGCTCGCAGGCGCCGAAGTGAACTTCGCGAACAGTGCGGAGTACGAATACTATTTTGACGTTGCCAATTACGTGTCCGGCGCAGGGCTGGTCGAATTGCTGGCGGGCATTGCTGTCGCAGCCGCTGGACGCAAGCCGCTGCCTGACCTGGTCGGCGCCATCTGTGATGGCGTCAAGGCAAATGCGACACAAAAGCGAATTGCGGCTTCACTTAAGAAAGCAGACAGTGCGCTGGTGCTGCTCGGCAACATTGCCGGACGACATCTGTCGTATACCGCTGTGCGTGCGCTCGCCTCATGCATTGCTGATTTGACTGGCGCCACGTTTGGCAGCCTGTCCGAAGGCCCGAACTCGGCCGGCGCTCATCTCGCCGGTGTGTTGCCGAACCGGACGCAGGGCGGCGAAAATCGAGAAGCTCAGGGACGGGACATAGCGTCGATGTTGTCCGACACAATGGACGCGGTCGTACTCGTCAATGTTGAGCCGGATGCCGACATTCATGCGATCACTGATGCCGTCGGCAAGCTCGCCAGGCAGAAATTCGTGGTGGCGCTGACGCCATTCGTCTCCGCGGGCTTGCTCGAGTGTGCCGATCTGCTGTTGCCAACAGGCACCTTCGCTGAGACTTCCGGCACCTACGTCAATATCGAGGGTACCTGGCAGAGCTTCTCTGGCGTTGCGACACCGGTGGGCGAAGCTCGCCCCACGTGGAAAGTGTTGCGCGTCATCGGCAACCTCATCGAAGCCCCGGGCTTCGACTACGTCACGAGCGAAGACGTTCGCGACGAATTTGTGGACCAGCTCGGCGAAGTGTCGACCAGCAATGCCTATGAGGGCACCGCTGAGATTGCCAAACCGAACGGTGACGATACCCTGGCGCAGGAGATCGATATACCGCTGTATTCAGTCGACAGCGTCGTGCGCAGGGCGACGGCGCTGCAGCTCACGGATGAGGCCCGCCGTGCGTCCGCCAAAGGCGACGTGCAGTGATCGAGTTCTTCACGGAAGCCTGGAATTCACTGCCGCCGTTGGTGCAATACCTGACGGTTACGACCTGGAAAATCCTGATCGTCACGATTGGCGTGATTCTTATCGTTGCGTTTTCGACCTATTTCGAGCGCAAGGTTATCGGCAGCATGCAGGCGCGGATCGGCCCGAATCGCGTGGGCCCATTTGGATTGCTGCAACCGTTCGCAGACGTTATCAAGCTCCTCATTAAAGAGGTCATCGTTCCGTCACAGTCAAGCAAGTTCCTGTTTGTCATAGCGCCGCTGCTGTCGCTGACGCCGGCGCTTGCAACCTGGGCGGTCATCCCGCTCAACGACTGGTACGTCATTGCGGACATCAATGCAGGACTGCTGTATGTCCTTGCACTGACTTCCGTCGGCGTCTACGGCGTCATCCTTGCCGGATGGGCGACGAATTCGAAATACGCATTGTTGGGCGCAATGCGTTCAGCCGCGCAAATCGTGGCCTACGAAATCGCGATGGGTTTTGCACTGGTCGGCGTCCTCATGGCGGGCGGCAGCCTTAACCTCGGCGCCATTGTCGAAGCTCAGGCCGGCGGAGTCAGTCACTGGTTCCTGCTGCCGTTGCTGCCATTGTTCGTTGTTTACTGGGTATCGGGCGTCGCCGAGACCAATCGCGCACCGTTTGACGTGGCTGAAGGCGAATCGGAAATCGTCGCCGGTTTTCACGTCGAATATTCGGGCGTTGCATTCGCGGTTTTCTTCCTCGCGGAATACGCCAACATGGTGCTCATATCGACGCTGACAGCAATCTTTTTTCTCGGTGGCTGGGCGTCACCGTTTGAAGGCTGGACTTTTCTCAACGACATTGCCGGGCTGGCATGGCTTACAGCGGGTGGACTGCACTGGTTATTTCTGAAGATGTGTTTCTTCATGTACACGTTCTTCTGGCTGCGTGCGACATTCCCGCGGTATCGCTATGACCAGATCATGCGACTCGGCTGGAAAGTCTTTATTCCTGTGACGATTGTCTGGATTGCCGTTGAAGGGGTTATGGCCTGGTTTCAGATTGGTCCCTGGGCCGGTTTGAACGCATAGAGCGGACGAAAAAATGAATCGAACGATCAGTTACATAAAAACATTCGCGCTCTGGGAGTTGCTGCTGGGCCTGTCGGTCACGCTACGAAATTTCTTCAGGAAGAGCGTCACGCTTGAGTATCCCGAAGAGAAGACGCCGCAATCACATCGTTTTCGCGGGCTGCATGCGTTGCGACGATACCCGAACGGTGAAGAGCGCTGCATCGCCTGCAAACTTTGCGAGGCCGTTTGCCCCGCATTGGCTATCACGATCGAATCGGATGTCAGCGACGATGGCACGCGCCGTACGACGCGTTATGACATCGATCTTTTCAAATGTATTTACTGCGGCTTCTGCGAAGAAGCCTGTCCCGTCGATGCAATCGTGGAGACGCGTATACATGAATATCACATGGAATCGCCAGGCGAGAACATCATGACCAAAGACAAGCTGCTCGCAGTGGGTGATAAATTCGACGCAATGATTTCTGCCGATAAAGCGGCGGATGCAAAGTACCGGTAAGACACACGATGTTGTTTCATTCCATATTGTTCTATGTATTCGCCGCGATAATGTTCGGGGCCGCGTTGGGTGTCGTATTTTCGCGCAACCCGGTACATGCGGTCATGTTTCTCGTACTGACATTCTTTAATGCTGCCGTGCTTTGGCTCATGGCCGAAGCCGAGTTCCTGGCAATCGTACTAGTGCTCGTCTATGTCGGCGCCGTTATGGTGTTGTTCCTGTTCGTTGTGATGATGCTCGATGTCGATGTCGAGGCGGCACAACGCGGTCTCACACGATTCGCACCACTCGGGATCGGTATCGCGTTGATCATGGTGGTCGAACTCATACAGGTCATCTGGTTGCGCAGCCAGATCAGTCAGACTTCGTCAGGATTTGCTGCGACGCCGGAGGGCTACAGCAACACCAAGGCACTGGGTTCCGTGCTGTATACGGAACACGTGTATGCCTTCGAGATTGCCGCGGTCATATTGTTGCTCGCGATTGTTGCCGCAATCACGTTAACGATGCGCAAACGGCCAGGCCTCAAGGTTCAGGATATTTCGGCTCAGGTGGCTGTTCGCGCCAAGGACCGCGTTCGCATTGTGAAAATGGATGCGGAGAAGAAGTCATGATCGGCCTGCAGCACTACCTGGTCGTGTCGGCGATGCTGTTTGTACTGAGCCTCGCCGGCATTGTTGTTAATCGCCGCAACCTCATTCTGCTGCTGATGTGCATCGAGCTCATGTTGCTGGCGGTCAATTTCAATTTCATTGCGTTTTCGCGCTACCTGGGCGATGAAACGGGCCAGGTGTTTGTATTTTTCATCCTCACAGTCGCAGCGGCGGAAGCCGCGATCGGCCTCGCGATTCTTGTCGTACTGTTCCGTAATCGGCGATCCATTGCCGTGCAGGAACTCAATACGTTGAAAGGCTGATATGTACAATTATTACCTGGCAATCGTGTTGGCCCCACTCGCAGCGGCGATCATCGCCGGCCTTTTCGGCTACAAGATCGGTCGCGCCGGCGCGCATTGGGTAACTATAATCGGCGTGGGCGTTTCTTGCCTTCTGTCGATGCTGGTTCTGTACAACATGTTCTGGGGCGGCTTCTTGCCTTCTGTCGATGCTGGTTCTGTACAACATGTTCTGGGGCGGCGCGGCGGCCGAAAATATCAGCGTTTATACCTGGGCCGTCACCGATGGTCTGCGTATGGAGGTCGGCTTCCTCGTCGACCGATTGACGGCGCTGATGATGTGCGTCGTTACGTTTGTCTCGCTGATGGTGCACATATACACGATCGGCTACATGCACGAAGATCCCGGTTACCAGAGATTCTTCAGCTACATCGCCTTGTTTACGTTCGCGATGCTGATGCTCGTGATGTCGAATAATTTCCTGCAGCTGTTCTTCGGCTGGGAGGCGGTTGGCCTGGTGTCGTACCTGCTGATCGGTTTCTGGTTCAAACGGGAATCGGCGATTTTCGCGAACCTAAAAGCATTCCTGGTCAATCGCATTGGCGACTTCGGCTTTATCCTCGGCATATCAGGCGTCGTGATGTTCACGGGCTCGCTCGATTACGCCACCGTATTCGGAAGTGCCGAAGCCGTGGCCCGATTCGATGGAGGGTCCGACGCCGATCTCCGCGCTGATCCACGCCGCGACAATGGTCACGGCCGGCATCTTCATGGTTGCGCGCATGTCGCCGCTGTTCGAGCTTTCAACAACGGCGCTGGCTGTTGTCATCGTCATCGGCGCGATCACGGCGTTTTTCATGGGCCTGCTCGGTATCGTGCAGAACGACATAAAACGTGTGATTGCGTACTCGACGCTGTCGCAGTTGGGCTACATGACGGTCGCGCTGGGTGCGTCGGCTTACAGTGCAGCGATCTTTCACCTCATGACGCATGCGTTTTTCAAGGCGCTGCTTTTCCTTGCTGCCGGCTCGGTCATCATCGCGATGCATCATGAGCAGGACATCCGCAAAATGGGCGGCATACGGAAGTACATGCCGATAACGTACTGGACGGCGCTGGTCGGGTCTTTGGCGCTCATAGGTTTCCCGGGCAGCAGCGGATTCTTTTCCAAGGACCTCTTGATCGAAGCAGTCAAGGAGTCACACTGGCACGGGCAGGGCGCGGTTTACTGGATCGCCTACCTTAGCGTGTTACTCGGCGTTTTCGTGACCGCCCTTTATTCTTTCCGCATGTTCTTCCTCGTGTTTCATGGTGAGGAACGTATGGACGCGGAAACGAAGTCGCATCTGCATGAAACACCGGCCGTGGTTACGGTACCGCTGATACTGCTGGCTATTCCATCGGCTGTCATCGGCTGGTTTACAGCGGGCCCCGTGCTTTTCGGTAACTACTTTGGCGAGAGCATAAAAGTCGATGCGGCGCATGATGTGCTGGCGCACATGGGCGAGACTCTCTGGCACGGCAGCCTCGGTCTCGTTACGCACGCCGTAATGACGCCCGTATTCTGGCTGGCTGCAGGCGGTGCTTTCACGGCCTGGTTTCTTTATCTCAAACGTCCGGACATCCCGGAGACGATCAAGAACAAGTTTTCTGGCGTCTATAAGCTGCTGGATCGCAAGTACTACTTCGATGATTTGTACATCAAGGGCTTCGCGGCCGGTGGACGATCGATTGGCCAGTTTCTGTGGCAGAAGGGCGATCAGCTGGTAATTGACGGGATGATGGTTAACGGTACGGCGAGGAGCGTGGGCCGCCTGGCCGGCGTCATGCGCCAGATTCAGACTGGTTATCTCTACACCTACGCCTTTGCAATGATTATCGGCCTGACGATGTTGCTCCGACATACCTTCTGAGTGTTCTTGTGTGGCTGCCGATCGGCGGCGGCGTCGCGCTGCTCGTAATCGGTGACAGCGGTGATGCACGTTCGTCCCAGGCGGCTCTCATGCGAATTGCCGCACTCGCTTTCACGGTGCTGACGTTTTTGATGAGTGTCGTCCTCTATGTCGGTTTCGACAATGCGGCAACCGGCATGCAGTTCGTCGAACGGGTGCTGTGGGTTGAATCATTAAACGTCTACTACTACCTGGGCGTTGATGGCCTGTCGGCGCCACTGATACTGCTCACGACTTTCATAACACCGCTGGTCATCATAGCGGGCTGGGATTCGATCAAGTCGCGTCCTGCCCAGTACTTCGCATCGTTCCTGATCCTGGAAGGCCTTATGATCGGCGTTTTCTCTGCGCTTGATGGGCTGTTGTTCTATGTGTTCTGGGAGGCCATGCTGATTCCGATGTTCCTGATCATCGGCATCTGGGGCGGCGAGCGGCGGGTTTATGCAACCTTGAAGTTCTTCCTTTATACCTTCCTGGGCTCAGTGCTGATGCTGGTTGCGTTTATCTACCTGTATCTGCAAACCGGCAGCTTTGACCTGTTTGGCTTTATGAATGCACCGCTGAGCTTGTCGGTCCAGCAGGTGATCTTCATTGCTTTCCTGCTGGCGTTCGCGGTCAAAGTGCCGATGTGGCCAGTGCACACATGGCTGCCGGACGCTCACGTCGAGGCCCCGACTGGCGGCTCTGTGATCCTGGCGGCCATCATGCTGAAGATGGGCGGCTACGGTTTCGTGCGCCTGTCACTCCCCATCGTTCCTGACGGTAGTGCTTATTTTTCCGGCATGATGATTTTGCTGTCGTTGATTGCAGTGGTCTATATCGGTTTTGTCGCACTGATGCAGAAAGACATGAAGAAGCTCATCGCGTATTCATCGATCGCACACATGGGTTTTGTCACGCTCGGCATGTTCCTGTTGTGGCATATCGCGGCGAAGACCGGCGCGGGCCTCGGCATGACCGGCGCAATGGTGCAGATGATTTCGCACGGGCTGATCTCGGGTGCAATGTTCCTCTGCGTCGGTGTGCTGTACGACCGCGTTCACAGCCGTCAGATTGCCGATTACGGCGGCGTCGCGAACACGATGCCGGTATTCGCGGCATTCATGGTGCTGTTTTCGATGGCGAACGCCGGTTTACCGGGTACATCGGGCTTCGTCGGTGAATTCATGGTCATCATCGCGAGCTTTAAAGCCAACTTCTGGTTCGCATTCCTGGCCGCCAGCACCCTGGTTCTGGGCGCGGCTTACACGCTTTGGATGGTGAAACGCGTGATTTACGGTGAAGTTGCCAACGACAACGTCGCGAAGTTGCAGGATCTGAATGCGAGGGAGTTCATTGTGCTGGCAGTACTCGCGATCAGCGTACTGCTCGTGGGTCTGTGGCCAGCACCGTTGGTCGACATGATGAACACATCGGTTGAATTGTTGATTGAACAGGTCGCGCAGACGAAGCTTTGACAGGTCTATTTATGAACTATATGGAATTGATTTCAGCTGCTCCGGAGATGACGCTACTAGTGTTGATCTGCGTGGTCCTGATTGCCGATCTGTTCATTGATAGTGAGCATCGTGTCTACACCTTCTGGCTGAGCATTATCGCGCTCATCGTTACGGCCGGAGTCATTTACGCAACCGTGCCGGATGGCCGCATCGTATTGTTCTATGGCAGCTACGTCAGCGATCCGCTGTCACAGATTTTGAAACTCGCCGCTGTCTTGTTTGTCGGCGTGTCATTTTACTATGCGCGCGACTATTTGCGTGCCAATGACCTCCACAAGGGCGAGTATTACTTGCTTGGACTGTTCGGTTTACTTGGCATGATGATCATGATGTCCGCGAATAGTCTGTTGACCATGTACCTGGGTCTAGAGACGCTTGCGCTATCCATGTACGCGCTGGTCGCTATTGACCGAAATAATGTCACGGCCGCAGAATCCGCCATGAAGTACTTCGTGCTGGGTGCAATCGCTTCCGGCTGTTTGCTGTACGGAATCTCCTGGGTCTATGGGATAACAGGCTCGCTGCAGTTTCACGAAATTGCGGCGGCTATTGCGGCGGACCCGTCGCTGAACAACCTGCCATTGTGGTTCGGCCTCGCGTTCCTGATCGTTGGCATCGCGTTCAAGTTCGGTGCCGTACCATTCCACATGTGGCTGCCTGACGTTTACCAGGGGGCTCGTACTCCGGTGACGTTGTATCTCGCGTCGGCTCCGAAACTCGCGGCTTTGGCACTGACCTTACGCATTCTGGTTGACGGCCTGGGCGGCTTACACGAGACCTGGTCGTCGATGATCATGGTCGTTGCGGTCTTGTCGCTCGTCGTCGGCAACCTGGTCGCGATAGCGCAAACGAATATCAAACGCATGCTGGGCTATTCGACCATCGGGCACGTTGGCTTTATTCTGCTCGGGATCTTCTGTGGGACGGGGGAGGGCGACGCTTCCGCGCTCTTCTACACGTTAACCTACGTTGTTGCAGCCGCCGGAGCATTCGGCGTGATTATTGTAATGAGCCGACGTGGTTACGAGGCGGAGAACCTGACCGACTTTAACGGTCTCAATGCCCGCAGCCCCTGGGTCGCGCTCATGATGATGTTCCTGATGTTCAGCATGGCCGGCGTGCCGCCATTCGTCGGATTCTTCGCCAAGTTAAACGTCATCAGCGCCGTGCTGGCCTCGGGTTATCCGGGGCTTGCGGTCCTGATGGTACTGGCCTCAGTCGTCGGTGCTTTCTACTACCTCAAGGTCATCTGGTACATGTATTTCGAGCCCGCAGAGGACCAGGCGGTTCTGCAGGCGAGCTCTGATACGCGCGTTTTGCTGAGCCTGAATTCCCTGGCAGTCCTGGCGCTTGGCATCGTTCCGGGCTGGCTGATGGCGCTCTGTATCGAGATACTCGGATAGGGTTGTAAACCCCGCAGCTCGTCGGGCTCATAACCCGAAGGTCGCAGGTTCAAATCCTGCCCCCGCTACCAAATGACAAAGGGTCCCCTTGTGGGGCCCTTTTTCATTTGGAAATGAGCAATGTTTGAACCTGAACAGCCCCGCAGGGGCGCAGGTTCGTTTCGAGGCCGGCTTCGCCGGCCGACATAACTGAGCCGCGAAGCGGCGAGGGCAATCCTGCCCCCGCTACCAAACGAAGAATGGGCCCCCTTGTGGGGCCCATTTTCGTTTGCATAGCGCGGCCGATTTGAACCTGCGAGGAAGCAGGTTCAGCTGCAGGCGCCCCGATGTGTAGCATCGGCAAAGGCGCCAAGACCGCGCGAAGCGCGAAATCCTGCCCCCGCTACCAAAAACAAGAAAAGGCCCTCCTTGCGAGGGCCTTTTTTGTTTTCGCTAACGCGAGTGCAGGGCTTGAACCTGCGAAGCAAGTCAACAAAACGCGTTAGCGTTTTGGACGCCAGCTTGCCTAGCGCCCCGAAGGGGTGAGAATCGACCTTAGGGAGATTCGAATCGTCCGAGGCCGACGCGGTCGGCCGACATAACTGAGGCGCGAAGCGCCGAGGGCAATCCTGCCCCACCGGCGAAGCTGCGAAGGCCATCCTACCTCGGCTACCACCACATCCTACTCTCGTTCCTATGGCCTTCTCCACGAGAGCCACGCGACGGGCCCTCTAATTGTCTTTGCAAATGGCTATAGATAGACTGAAGTCGGGAAACGGGCTAAATACACTTGAAGGATTCACTCCGAGCACTCGCTAGAGATGCAGCTAATAGCCTGCGCGACCTGACGCCGATCATCGTCGTCATCGGTGTTTTCCAGGTGTTGGTCATCCGCCAGCCGGTCAATGACCTGCTGTCTCTCGTCGTCGGCGGGCTGCTCGTGTTTGCGGGTCTCACCTTTTTCATCTTTGGCCTGCGACTCGCGCTCTTTCCCGTTGGCGAGGGGCTTGCTCACTCGCTCGCGCGCAAAGGGAGCGTATTCTGGCTTATCTCCTTCGCCTTCGTGCTCGGCTTCGGGACGACGGTGGCGGAGCCGGCTCTGATCGCTGTCGCAGCCGAGGCAGCGGCAGTTGCCGCGGATGCGGAAGTCATCGCGAGAACGCCCGAGGCTATGGATGACTACGCGTTTGGCCTGCGCATGACGGTTGCGCTCGCCGTCGGCGTTGCGCTTGTGCTAGGAGTATTCCGCATCATCACCAACTTGTCGCTGCCGATGCTGATCATTAGCGGCTATGTGCTGGTGGTACTGCTCACGGCGATCGCGCCCCCCGAGATCATCGGCATCGCCTACGATTCCGGCGGAGTGACGACCTCGACTGTGACCGTTCCGCTGGTGACCGCGCTGGGTGTGGGGCTCGCCAGCTCTCTGAAGGGCCGGAACCCGATGCTGGACGGCTTTGGCCTGATTGCATTTGCCTCGTTGACGCCGATCCTGTTCGTGCTGATCTACGGCATGGTGATCTGATGGAGCTGGCTGTTAACACACTGATTTTCGTCGCCGACAGCGCGCTGGACGTGCTGCCGATTGTCGTCTTTCTGTTCGCGTTTCAGTGGTTCGTCATCGGCAAAAGGATGCCTAACGGAGGCAAGATCATCGTGGGATTCGTGTTCGTCGTCGTCGGGCTGGGCCTGTTCCTGGAAGGCCTCGAGCAGAGCCTGTTTCCGCTCGGGCGCATGATGGCGGAGCAGCTCACCCATCCCGAATTCTTGCGCGACACTGTAGAGCACGCCGTGGCCGATTTTACCTGGGAGGATTTCTACTGGGTCTATATCTTTGCAGCGACGGTCGGTTTTTCCACGGCCATGGCGGAACCTTCACTGATGGCAGTGGCTATGAAAGCCAACACTGTCTCTGGTGGGGCAATCAGCGTCGTCGGCCTGCGCGTTGCAGTGGCCATCGGTGCCGGCATCGGCGTGAGCTTGGGCTGCTTCCGCATCATCACGGGTTTGCCGTTGCCCTATTTCATCGCGGCCGGTTACTTAATTGTGATCGTGCAGACGATGGCAGCCCCGAAAGAGATCGTGCCGTTAGCGTACGATTCGGGCGGTGTGACGACATCGACCGTTACAGTTCCCTTGGTCGCGGCGCTCGGGCTTGGCCTGGCCGACGCCGTGCCGGGACGCAGCCCACTGCTGGACGGCTTCGGCCTGATCGCCTTCACGGCGCTGTTCCCGATCATTACGGTGCTCGCCTATGGCCAGTTCGCCATACTCTGGGAACGCGTTTCGAAATCGCAGGTGTCAGACAGAAATTCAGAATAGGAAGACCACCGTGCACTTTAAATAGATTGTTGCTTTCGTCGAGTAACATTCGTAACTGGAGTCATATCCGTAAATGCCCTAGTCATGTTCTTCTTTCTTTTCAAATGCGTCATACAGCGCTGGGAGGCTGCGGTCGTACTGGCGCTCTACTGTATTTACGTGTTGGTCAAGCTGACGGGGGCGATGCCAAGATAGTTCAGCACAAAACCAGTGGCGAGAAAGCCCACGAGGGGCGGTAAACCGATTTGTCGCGAGCCAAAGCCAAGCGCAAAGGCCAAAGTGATCCAGGCGACGTCGCCAAGGGCTATGGCTATTCACTCGAAATCCATTATTCATATGTCCCGGATGATTGCCGAGCTGCTGCTACGCTATGAGATGACTAGTGTCAGTGAGCCGTCACGGCAGTAGAAGTTGGGCCGTTAGCCGGATTCGATGGGCCTGGCATAGCGTTGCATTGGCTAAATTGGCATCGTGTCGATGCCAATTTAGCCAATGCCTGCTGAGCCGGCGTCCCAAAAGCAGCTTCCGCGAGTTATTATGAATCCTTATTTCTTGCGGAGGCAACATGCTGCTTTTCGTCTTAGCTGTAAGTGTCGTACTTGTCGTTTCGTTCTTATGTTCGATCTTCGAAAGTGTTCTGCTGTCTCTGACAAGATCGCAAATTGCCCTGGTTGGTCAAAGGAGGGAGCGAGCCGGTCGGCTGCTGTCTGGCTTTAAGGAAAACATGGACGTACCGATCGCCGCAATCCTGATACTAAACACAGCGGCCCATACTGTTGGCGCCGCGGTCGCCGGCGCAAGCTACGCCAATGTATTCGACGTCAAAACCTTGTGGATATTTACGATCATATTCACGATAGCCGTTCTACTGTTCACGGAGATCATTCCGAAGACGCTTGGCATTACGCACGCGTCTAAGCTTGCCGTACCTGTCGCCCATGGCATCAACTGGCTGGCGATCCTGTTACGGCCGCTGGTTGCGGTTAGCGAAAAGATCTCCCGTTCAATTCGCAGCGACGTCGACGTCCCGGTAACGTCATCGGAGGAGCTCCGACTGCTGGCTGCGCTCGGGCGGAGCGAGGGGGCGGTCGCCGACCACACCGCCGAGATCATCGTTGGTGCGACACAGTTGCGCTACCTGCACGCGAGAGATGTGATGTTGCCGCGCAAGGACGTACGCTATCTGTCCGCAACAATGGATCGCTACGAGGCAATCGAGCTCGTCAGGGAGTCCGGTCACAGTCGCTTCCCATTCTCGCCGACGACGCATCTTTCCGACGTGTCCGGCGTCGTACTGGCCAAGGACCTGTTGTACTGGCTCTTGGAGCACGACGACGACCCGATCGATTGGGAGGCGATTCGCAAGGACGCGCTGGTCGTGCCGGATAGCGCGCCCCTGCCACAGCTATTGCATACCTACCAGGACAGTCACCGCCACTTGGCGATCGTCGTTGATGAGTATGGCACTGTCGGGGGTGTGGCGACGCTGGAGGACGTGCTCGAGGAAATCGTCGGCGACATTCGTGACGAGAGCGATTTGCCGGTGGATGACTTTCGAGAGCAAGCCGATGGTACGTTGCTCGTTCGTGGTCGCGTCGACTTGCGAAAGTTGTCTGACGAGCTCGGCATTACGTGGGATCCGACCATAGACGTATCGACGATCGGCGGCTTAGTGACCGAGACACTCGAGCGTATCCCCGTCGTCGGCGATTCTATCGATTGGAATGGGCACCAGGTCGACGTAATACGTGTCGACCGCCGCCGCGCCAGGCTATTGCGCGTTTCAAAACACTAGTGCAGCGTTTGAAGGAAATTGGACCTTTTCGGGAAAAGGAGACGTTTGCAGGGCAAGGCGCCCCCGATGGCTAGGCAGCTATCAGCGGGACGTCCAGTATAGTCATGGGCTCGAGGGACCTTGCTAACGAACAAAGCGCGCCCCCGCTACCAGACATTCTGCGTGGTAGGCTCATGAACGCGCGGTAGAGATCTCAGACTACATAAGCCTAATTCAGTACCGGCTGTTCATACCCCCCCCGTTCAAGTCGTTTGGCGACCAGCTGTTCAAGTGCAGCTTCAGAACCATCCACCACACCATCGGCTCGAATGACCTTTTCAAGATAAGCCAGAAGATTGTCCTGAGTTTCCTCGTCTTCATTGGTCAAACGATCAATGCAGGAGGTTACAACGCTACAACAAGGCTGGAGACGCTCAATATAACGGCGGAGTTCAGCAAGTGCTGCTTTGTTCTCTGTCACGCCCTTGCGGGC
Organism: uncultured Woeseiaceae bacterium; assembly: GCA_947259145.1. Classification (GTDB taxonomy): domain Bacteria; phylum Pseudomonadota; class Gammaproteobacteria; order Steroidobacterales; family Woeseiaceae; genus UBA1847. Next base: position 12,097 of record CAMYLB010000036.1, on the reverse strand, counting down.
ACCTTCAGCGCGAGCATAATCCATGATCACGTCAACCTCTTCAGCGTCCAGTTGACCATCCGCCCGTGCAATCGCAATCAGCAGACGCAGGCCATCACGGAGAGCAGAGCGGTATGCACCGCCACCAGTGCGTGCTTTGGTCGGGCTAGCTTTCAAGTGCAGGAACTCACGCACATCAAAAGTTTCGCCATGCTCGTCGAAGAGGTTGATCACCCGATCCATGCGGAAAGAGCGCAGACCTTCGCTCATGAAGCAGTGACATAGCAGCCGATTATGTCCGTCCACATCGGCGGTTGCGACAATCGTCACCCAGCGACGGCTGATGGAACCATCAGCGTCAACATGTTCAATACCGATAGTCATTCCAGATAATTCATGATCTGTATGCTCCTGGGTGACGCCATGATCGTGACTCCGGCCGACTTCCTTCTCGCCAGCTTCCTGATCAGCCACCGCAAAATGCGGACGCTTTGGCGTTCTGCCTTCAAATGCTTTACGAATTGAAGCAAGAATTTCCATTGGTAACCCCTCACAAACAATTTACAGACCGCGCATTTTTCCTTCGACAATGCATTTTCACCAAGAAACCTGGCGCTTCTCGCGATATCTTATTTCTTAATATACGAATGTTCTAATGACAAAGAACACTATATCAGTCAAAGGACAGAAAATTCTATCGTGACGGTGAGGCCCTGAGTTTGGAAGGCAGGCGGTGAATCCTGGAGTCGAGGCGGCAAGGGTGGGTGCTCCGTAAGCGTGAGCGTCGCGGCAGTCGTTTTATCTCCGCTTTTGGCCGAAAGCCGCCGGTCAATTTGACTTGAATTGCTCTGATTGAACGGCCGCTATGTCGAGACGCGGACATTCGGGGCGGGGGAAGTCCAATCATAGCCCGGAAGTGTCATACGTACTGGGGGAAGTCCAAGAGCAGCTACCAGCGGTCCATTAAACCGTGGTCGAACCAGTGGTTATAGGCGCTACCATTAAGGAAACCGCTCGACTGATAGCTCGCTTTGGGGAAAAGCCGACATTCAGGGCAGGGAAGGGGCCAGACTGGCCGAACTGGGCTATTTCAAGCGGATGCGGATCATAACTGGCGGAACAGTGGACTCCGAGGCCGGCGCAGCCGGCTGACTTAGCTGAGCGGCGACTAAATCGCCGGGAGCGATTTAGGACAAACGCAGTTCGCCCGAAGGGCCGGCAACAGGATGTTGCCGGTCAACCCGCGAGGGTCATCCTGTCGATTGCTTCACGTATCGTTCAGTCTCGCGCTACTATTCTCCCCATCATGATCTCAAGACTATTTATATTGGTTGCTGTGTTGTCGCAGTTCGCTTTCGCTGCGGAACCCGAAGTCGAACGCAAGGGCAAAATCTCACAGCTTTCTAAAGCCAAAGTGAGCGCGGGAGAATGGGTCTGGATTCCGAGGGATGACACATTCTGTCGCGACGGGTCGATTGCAGGGTTTGGAGCACGCTTGTTGCCGGACGCCGATGCAGTAATGATCTACCTTCAAGGCGGCGGAGCTTGCTACGACGCACAATCTTGTGCCGAAAATAAGAATGCACCAATCGCCGGTGAGAATTACTCTCGGGAAAAATTCCAGGAATGGGTCGGCATGCTCGGTAATCAAGGTGTCTTTAACACGATGAATCCCGCGAATCCGGTCGCGAGGTGGAATCACATCTACATTCCGTACTGCACTGGTGATTTGCATGGCGGGGCGAGAGTGGATGCGAATGTTCCGGGCGTGACAGGTAAGCAACAGTTCGTTGGTTACAGGAATATTCAAAATAATCTAAAAGTTCTGGCGCCGTATTTTCAAGGTGCGAAAGACGTTGCTTTGATGGGTGCGAGCGCGGGTGGATTTGGCGTGTTGATCAACTATCCCCAGGTCGTTGAGGCGTTCGGTGGAAGATCAGTGGCGGCGCTGGTCGATTCAGCTCCAATCATTCCCGAATCTGCAATCAAAACCTCATGTTTTGAGCGGAAACTGATTGATACCTTTCAGCTGCAGTTGCCGGAACGCTGCCCTCAGTGTTCCGAACCAGCGGCAGGGGGGTTGATTGGAATCTACGATTATCTAAGCCAGACCTATCCACAGGGCCGTTTCGCATTCGCCTCCGCCGATGCAGATCTTGCCGGCGTTATTCTTTATAACCGGGAATCTCGAGCCTGTGGCGGTGCTGGCGTCAATATCTTCAACTATCGCTTCAGTCTTTATGCTCTCCGCGACAAATACATTGGCCACGAGTGGGCGACGTTTCTTCCTGGCGGGGTTCAACATACGATGACCCAGTCTGATGCGCTATTCCTCAACAGAAAAGTCAGGGGAGTCAGCGCGGCCGATTGGCTTGGCAAAATCAACGACAAAACGCCGTCACATGTTCCCGCGGCGCATCTCCATTCAAAGGACTAGGGGGCCGAAGCGGTAGTGCCATAGGCATGCCTGTACTCGTCCAATCGTTGAGCGCGGGCCAATTCCTGAAGTCGCGACTTATTGACCGAACAAACCTCCATTTGTAGCCTCTCATGCTTTACTGCATAGGCTAATAGCGAAAACAATGTCAGACAATATTGACTATTCAAGTCAATTAGCCAAATATGGCCGACAAATCAACAGGACTTGAGAGCAAATCAACTAAGTAAGTTAACTGCAATTGCCTCCTGTCCAATCACGCTGGCCAATAACAAAGTCTGTTTCCTTAATCGTTTCATCGAAAGTCGGCTGGCTTTGCCGATGTCCAGGGTCCGAAGGCCGGCCGCGACCCACTGCCTGCAGACACTCCGACCCACCGGGTCGCCTTGCGTGCAGGCTAGACGAATGCCCGGTGACACACAAACACACACACAACAAAGGACACTACCCGCATGTCATTGCAAATCAGTAACGGGTACAAGGGCGGCCCTTTCGACCGCGGCACCAACCCAGGCTCCGAACTCGAGAAACTCATAGGCGAGGGGCAGGACAGGCTCAAGCAGATCGTGCCCGAAGGCGGCTCGACCACAGTCATCATCATTGCAGCGCTCGCGGCGCTTGTTGTCGGAGCATGGACCGCGTACTACACGGTACCGAGCGATTCCGTCGCGGTTGTCCAGCGCTTCGGCAAGTATCTCAAAGATGTACAACCCGGCCTGCATTTCAAAGTCCCGATGGGAGTCGATACGGCGAAGATTGTTCCGGTAAAGCGGCAACTGAAGCAGGAGTTCGGTTTCACAACGCCGGGCGCCACGGACCCCTACCAAAGCCCGGTCGATGGCAGACGGGAAACGGAAATGGTGACCGGGGATTTGAACGCCGCGCTGGTGGAATGGGTTGTTCAGTACCGAATCGCGGATCCGGCTAAATATCTGTTCGAAGTTCGTGAGCCGGGCGCGACGCTTCGCTACGTTTCGGAGTCGGTCATGCGCGAAGTCGTCGGTGATCGAACGGTGGACGAGGTAATCACCATTGGGCGCCAGGAAATCGAATCGGAGGCCCTCACAAAAATGCAGGAACTCTCGACCAAATATGCGATGGGCATCAGCATCGATCAGGTACAGCTGAAGAATATAAATCCGCCCGGCCCGGTACAGGAGTCCTTCAACGAAGTTAACCAGGCGCAGCAGGAGAAAGAAAAGCTGATCAACGAGGCGCGCCGCGATTATAACAAGGTCATCCCTCTTGCCGAAGGTGAGAAAGATCAGCGGATCCGCGAGGCCGACGGTTACAGGCTCAAACGCATCAACGAGGCCGAAGGCGACGTTGCGCGATTCAGTGCTTTGTTGACAGAGTACACCAAAGCCCCGGAAGTCACGCGCCGCCGCATCTACGTCGAGACTATGCAGGCTGTGCTGCCGGACATCCGTTCGAAGATAATTGTCGACGATCAGACACGTAACATCCTGCCGCTGTTGAATCTTGACGCCGCAAACGGTGATCGACCATGAATAAACTCGCCACACTGCTCGTAATACTTGGCGCTGCTGCCTTTGTCCTGATCAGTTCGATCTACACGGTCAATGAAGTTGAGCAGGTGATCATCACCCAGTTCGGCAAGCCGGTCGGCGAACCTGTGACCACAGCGGGGCTGAAAACCAAGATTCCTTTTATCCAGCAGATTAACCCGATCGATAAACGGGTACTGGAGTGGGACGGGAATCCCTCGGACATGCCGACCAAGGACAAGCTCTACATATCTGTCGACCTGTTCGCCCGTTGGCGCATAACTGATCCGCTGCAGTACTTTCTGAGGCTTCGCGACGAACGCAGTGCCCAGTCCCGTCTCGACGATATTCTGGGTAGCGAGACTCGCAACGCCGTTGCCAAGCACGAACTGATCGAAATCATTCGTACTACCAAGGATCGCGTGCCATTGCGTGACACGCTTTTGACGGATGCAGAGCGCGATCTCAACATGGGTACGCTAGTGCCGATTCAGAAGGGCCGCAAGCTGGTCGAACAGGAGATATTTACCGCGGCCGCAGAAAAGGTCCAGGTATTCGGTATCGAGCTGCTGGACATTCGCTTCAAACGAATTAATTACAACGAGAGCGTACGACCGAAAATCTATGATCGAATGATCAGCGAACGGCGGCAAATCGCTGAGCGCTTTCTATCGGAAGGCAATGGTGAAGCGGCCAGGATTCGGGGTAACCGTGTTCGTGACTTGAACAAGATTCAATCTGAAGCGTACCGGGAGGTTGAGGAGATTCGCGGCCTGGCCGACGCGAAGGCGACTGAAATCTACGCCAGGGCGTACAACCAGAACGCCGAAGCCCGCTCATTCTACGAATTCACACGGACGCTGGAGTCCTACAAATTTATCATCGCCGAAAATACGACACTCGTCATGTCAACCGACAGCGAGTTGTTCAAGTTTTTGAAGGGAATGGATCCCAAGGATGGAAAGTGACCGAGAGGACTAAAGACGACAAGTAGAGCATAGGCGCCCATATTTGCAGTGCATTTGCTCGGGAATGTCCGTTGACTATGAGATAAAGCTGTTATACTCCGCGCAGCTTGAAAGTACGTCTGATATTTATGCACACCATTTCGAAGTTCCTTCTTTAGTACCTCGTCCTGTTTTTCATAAGTAATAGCAGTGTTTCCAGCGATATGGCCTTCGCAAGAAGGCTCCCATTACTAATGAATGAATAGGATTATGACTATGTCTACTACCGGAACCGTAAAGTGGTTTAATGATGCCAAAGGCTTTGGCTTTATCGAGCAAGAATCTGGCCCCGACGTGTTTGCCCATTACAGCGCTATTACAGGCGATGGACACAAATCGTTGGCTGAGGGCCAAAAAGTCGAGTTCACTCTGACTGAAGGCCAAAAAGGTCCCCAGGCAGAGAATATTGTCGCGCTTTAGTTAACGCAATTCGGCCTGCAAATAAGTCATTGCGAGCCAGCCTCTAACTCCTTGAGAGTTTAGGCGTGAAAGGGCAGGACCAGTCGGTCTTGCCTTTTTTTGTTGGCACGGCACGCAAATGCTGGGAGCAACCAAGAGGCAGTGACGCGGCCCGTCTTTATCGGAATGTTAGATCGTTGATCGATCTCGATGATGGCGCAATCCTCAGCCTCCGGGCGATACAGCCAACCGATAAATTCGCTTTAAGCGAGGGTTTGGGGCGGCTATCGACCGATCATTTCCCGGAGGGATAGCGCTTTAGGCTACAATCAAGTATCTAACTGCTGCTTTGAGTCAGTCGAGATGGCCAGATCCACTGTGTGGATCTGATTGCTCGCACCTAAAGTATTCACGGCTGCCGGCAAGGGGATCTCGAAGCGGTGACGATAGCAATCGAGGAGATCGTCACCCTGCTAAACGAACGACACTTGGGGCACTTTCGCAAACCCGGCCGCGTCCACGTGGCATTGACTCCGAAGAAGAAAAACATGGTGTCGTGATGTCCGCTTCCGGCGCAAAAGTCGTCGTTTAGCTAGAACGGGGAAAAAGGGCCGCTAAACCTGAGCAAGACCACAAAGCAGACATTTTCTGGCAACCGACCCTTTGGGTTCATCTTGTGGTCACTGAGATCTCTACTATACTGAATGCTATGCGGCATGAGTGCCACGACAAGCACCGTGGAATTGCCATGATTGAGGAGAAAATAGTGAAAATAATCACCCTTGCACTGTTGTTATTTGTACCGATGGTCGCTTCTGCTGAGTATATGGATGTTATCGAGTTCGAGCTGAATGAGGGCTGTTCGTTTGGTCAATACATGGAAATCGTAAACGACTTCAACAAAGAGTGGGGCGAGGCAAACGGCTACAATTCTCGCGTCGCGATGCCGTTGCAAAACGACAATCTAGTGTCGATGTACTGGCTCGGAACGACGAAGGACGCGGCGACGTATGGCAAAGCTTGGGATACCTGGCGTGATGCGCTGAGCGACCCCGATTCCACTCCGGCTAAGCTTTGGGAGCGTTTTCGGGCCTGCAGCACGAACATTGGCAGGTGGGGTTACGACATCTACTGAGAGTGCCCATCAAGGTGGACTGACAAGAGGCGGTGCGCGTGAGTTCACCGCCTTTTTCGGACCTCAAATCAGACCAATCTGATTGGCCGCTCTTAGCCAGCCGCAGCCGGTGAATGATAGATTGCTCAAAATATTCAAGTTGAACTTTATCATCGACATTGCCAATGTTCTGGTTACTGCAGATTGCGAGCGCCTTGTAACCGCCGAGTACAAATACATCACCGATCGCCTGGCATCTGCCTGATACGAGCATTCGAAAATGCACAGCATTAATTGGGAATCTGGAAATTGTACTTAGTTTTGGGGGGTGTTGTTCCGGTGTCAAAAAACCCTAGCGATCATCTATAAAACCTACCGCTGTCGGCACGCTCTCGCTCAACGCCGGCAACACGTCCGTGTCGCTCTTTTCAAGCAGGCCTCCAATTTTTTCCAGGGCCTTCTCAATTACGATATCGGCAGGCTCAAGATCGTCCCATGTGCCATGGGTTGTCATGTAGGGATCGCTGTACTTAATACTGTACTGCACGAACATACTGTGACGATCAACCTCAATTACGTCGTCATGAGCTAAAACGTGATTGTATACACGCCTTGAATTGACGAAAGTCCCGTTTGTGCTGTCTAAATCAATAAGAATTGTCGAGTCGCCATGCCGAACCAGCAAGATTTGGTGCCGGCTGACATAGGTACTCGCGATCGCCATATCATTGTCTTCGGTACGTCCAATCAGGGTTTGGGGGAGGTCTAATGACAATTCTTGAACTACGGTCCCATTGCGCGTCAGCTGGAGCGTCGGCAGACCTGCGTGTTTACCTGATTCTCGTCCCGCCTCGGTGAGTGCAGCGCCTCTTTTTGTCCGTTGTGAATACATCGGATAATCAGCCTTGCCGATAGAGGTACTGGTTTACGGAAATATGCAGAATTTCTGCGATATAAAACTGGTGGGTCAGCTCATTAGCCATGAGCCGGAGAGAAGAGTCGTGTGTTACTTGACTGGAAACACTGCCCATCACCTGAACCTCAGCGTTTAATCGCGGTGACAGGGAGCGGCTGCATGGTGGGTGCATCCGCGATGGGTTAAGCCACCAAGCACTGCATCCCTATTTCTTGACGCTAGCAGAATCGGGCGTGTCGCGTGGTGACGCGCTTCACATTTTTTTATCAGTCCTTATTGCGTGGATTGTCTGGTCTTATCTTAAACTCAGGACACTAGGGCCGATTGCGACCGAATCGGTCATGTGCCTCAACCCACTCTTCTGATGCGACCGCGCCGCTGAGCGACATTTCGCCGCAGAGAATAGTTGCAGCGACAATTTCGGCGAACTTCATTACTTTATTTGTACCGTAGCAGCCGAGCAGTTCGAGGCACTCGCGCTGAGTCGTGAGTCCGGTACCGCCACCGTATGTTGCAACAATCAGCGATGGGATAGTGATCGAATAATAGTAGTCGCCGTCTGGCATGAGCTCAGCATAAACGGCCGCCGCCGATGATTCCACGACATTGGCGACATCCTGGCCGGTTGCTATGAACATTGCGGTGATCGCATTCGGTGAATGGGCGCCGTTATTGTTGACACCGGACAGCATGCTGGCCAGATTGACGATCTGCCGGCCGCGATAGAACTTGTGTACGTTGCTGCGCATCATCTGCTGCATCAGTGCGGCTGGTATTGTGGCTTCCGCGGTAACGTGCTTGCCTCGAGTGTGCAACAGGTTAATCTGCGAGGCCTTCTTGTCCGTCGCGAAATTCGATTCCAGGTAATAGTGCCGAACCTTCGGGTAGTTATCACGGATCCAGTCGCTGGCGACTTTGGTGGCCTTGCTGACCATGTTCATACCCGCGGCATCTCCGGTCGTGAAATTGAAACGCAGGAACAGGAAACGGCTTGCAGCATACTGTTCGATATTGACTAGCTTACCGATGCGGGTCGAGGTTTCAGCATGCTCTTTGATCGAGTCGAAGTTTGCCGTAATCCACTCGCCGAATTCGCGCGCGTCGCGGGCGTCATCAAAAATGAACACGGGCGCGCGTTGCATCGCGTCGTCGCCAACCGTCGTCTTCACGCCGCCTGCTGCGTGAAGCATTTTCATGCCGCGGTTGTAGCTAGCCACCAACGTTCCCTCAGACGTCGCGAGTGGCACATAGAACTCGCCCTTGGCGTGCTCGCCGTTGACCAGCAAAGGTCCGGCGACGCCGAGCGGAACCTGTGCCACCCCGATAAAGTTTTCGATGTTTCCAGGTAACATGGAAATGTCGATGGAGTATTGGCCGACGTTATCGAGGCTGGCGCCGGTTAGTTCCTTCAGAAAGGTCCGGCGCGTTGTTGCCATCTTGTCGGTGTAGTCGTCGTTTGTTGAACGGGGAACGGATTGGGACATTTATTATCTCCTGTCTTTATTGGGCGATTTCTTCTTTGTCTTTGCTCGCTTTCGTTTGGGTTTGAGTCCCATCGCCGTCTCGAGATCATCCACCGCCGTACCCAGATTTGCTGCGATAGGTTCAAGATCCGGGATAGCGCTCTGCCCCGCGACAAGGCCGACATGCAACGTGTTGTTGCACGTATAAATCGTGATATTCAATGCCAGACCGGGCGCGATGGTCGATATGGGGTAGATTGCCAACATCGGTGCACCGCAAAGATAAAGCTGTTTTTTTGGGCCGATGACATTCGATATCACGACGTTACCTAGCGGTGGCATGATGCGGCCGGCACCAAGGGTCTCGCCGAGTTGCGCGACACTTTGCATCAACAGCGTGTAAGTCTCGGCGGTCTCCGGCGTCATATCGGTGAATTCGTGTTTCACATCGCTTGCATGATTATGGATGTCCTGAAGTCGACGCACGGGATTCGTTTCTTTCGATCCAAGTTCAAGAAGCGCGATCGTTATTTGATTGCCCTGTTCGACGTTGGGGCGCTTGAGGGAGACTGGCATTTGCGCCACCAGGGGCACATCGGGTGCGCCGCCATGCTCGTCCAGGTAGCGCGTCATGGCCTGATCGCAGAGTTCGAGTAAGACGTCGTTTATGGTCACGGCAGCATGCCGGGCGATGTTGCGGAGACGGTCGAGCGGAAGATCGAGCACGGCAATGCTGCGCTCGGGGGTCAGCGGGGAGTTGAAAGCTGTCCGAGGCGCCGTAAATGGAACAGGCAGATCTTCGCCACCCAGATGCAACATTCGCAGGCCGTGTTTCAGGCCGAGTTTCGTCAGCGCAGGTAACACCAGCGCGGCCCTGCCGGCTCTCTTTGCGCTACCGAACAGGTCGCCCATCAGGTGATTGCGGACCTCGTGGTGCTCGGCATGGTCGACTCCGAGGAAGGTGCCCAGATCGCCAAGAGTCGGGTCTTCATTGAGCGCGCCCATTGTTCTCTGAGACAGGCTGATGCCGTCCATGTACGAATGATGGACCTTGAAATAGGTCGCGAAACGGCGTCCCTCCAGCTGCTCGAAAATATACAGCTGCCACAAGGGCGCCGAACGATCGAGGCTCTCTGCATGCAGATACTCGATACGCTCGAGCAGCGCCGCCGTTGTGTGTGGTTGCGGCACCGACTCGACAAACACATGGTCGTCGAGATCGAGGTCAGTAGCCTCAACCCACTGGGGCATTCCAATGATCCGCGTCTTGAGCTTCTGATTGAACGGCACGCCTGGTTCGGCGTCCTTTATCTTCAGCACCAACTGCGCGACGAAATCGTCGGGCGCACCCTTCGGTAGCTCAAAGATCTGCAGTCCTGCTACATGCTTGGGGCTCGCTTCGCTTTCGAACGCTAGAAACGCATAGTCGAGAATAGAAACGTCGGTCACGATGAATGCTGTTTGTGCGACGGGAATTGATCCGCGAGCGCTTGCAGGCGTTGCATGCGGTCCGAGCAGGCGCGGCGGGTTGCGTCAAGGTCTATATGCTCGTCGTCGAACCGGCGCTGACGGTGATAGTAGTCGGCTGGATCGGTTCCGTCGGGCTGCAGATTGATTCGATAGGTAGCGCCGTCGTAAACCTCGTAGAGCGGGAAAAGGCCGCTTGCAACCCCCAGCCGCACCAGTTCCACCGAATCCTCGGGCTCGGACTTCCAACCCGTGGGGCAGGGCGAATGCAGCAGCAGAAAGCGCATGCCCTGAATTGAAAGCGCAGTCGACAGCTTTTGAGCGAAATCATCGGGATGAGCGATGGACAGCGTCGCGGCATAGGGAATCCTGTGGGCAGCGATGATCGACATGATGTCTTTCTTGCCTTCGATTTTGCCCCATGGCGTGGTCGTCGTGCGCGCGCCAGCCGGGGTGGCCGAGGAGCGCTGTCCGCCCGTGTTGCCGTAGATTTCATTGTCGTAACAGATGTAGATGATGTTCTCATTACGCTCGGCAGCTGCCGAGAGTGTTGCCATGCCGATGTCGTACGTGCCACCGTCGCCCGCCCAACAAATGACCTGGCCCGGCTCATCATTGAGGTCCCGTATGGTCGCCACACCCGAAGCCACGGCCGGCGAGGATGCGAACGTCGTTGCAATGGTCGGTACGCCGTAGCTGGTGGTCGGAAAAGCGCCTGCCGTAACGATCCCGCAGCAGGCGGGAATCACCAGCGTACAGGTGTCATTGGCTTCACGGAGCACCCGGCCCAACATGGTCAGGCCGACGCTCATCCCGCAACCGCCGCAGTTGGTATTACCCGGGCGGAGCAGACAATCGTCTGAGCAGGGAATCGTCGGGCGTTCCCGAAGCTCGCCTGGTGCCCTCACAGCGGTCATTGCAAGGTCTCCGCGCCGGCTTCGATACCCATCCATACGGGTTCGCCGGCCTCGCTTCGCGAGCCAAGGTCGGCCAGGATCTGGTCGATTACGGCCGGCGTTACGTCGCCGCCGCACAGTCCCGTGAGATAGTTTTGAATCAGAACGTCGTCACGATGGCCCTGAAAAGCAGCCCGGGTGTCCTGCCCGAATATGCCGCCTACACCGGCCGCATAGTTGCGGTCCAGCACCGCTACGCGCGTCGCCGACTGACAAGCATCGCGCAGCGCCGCCGCCGGAAATGGTCGAAACATTTTCAGTTTTACCAGGCCGATTTTTTCGCCCGCTTCACGCCGGAACCGCACGACTTCGCGCGCCGTCGTGGCCATGGTGCCGCTCGCGACAAGAATCAGTTCGGCGTCATCCGTGGCAAACATCTGGATCACGTCGCCGGGATCGCGACCGAAGACCTCCAGGAAACTCTCCCGGCACTCCTGGTACACGTCGGGCACGCGCTTCATTGCATCGTCGATCTCCAATCGCATCGACAGCCCTTCATGCGGCCAGGCAAGGCCGCCGAGCGTGCGCGCCTCGTCGTAATGCATGCGATGCGGAAGGTCGAGGTCCGGCAGGAAACTGTCAACCTCGGTTTGCTCGGGGAGCGTGGTCTCAGTCTGGGTATGAGAGACAATAAACGCGTCCATGCAGGTCAACACCGGCAGCAAAATGCGACGATCTTCCGCCAGGCGGAAGGCGAGCAGCGTGGTGTCCAGCACTTCCTGATTGTTCTCGCAATAGAACTGCAGCCAGGCGAAATCCCGGAGCATCAGCGTGTCTCCCTGATCCGCCCAGATATTCCATGGCGGCCCCAGCGTGCGGTTGACCGCGACCATAACGATCGGCAGCCGGTA
>CAMYLB010000035.1 GCA_947259145.1 uncultured Woeseiaceae bacterium | reverse complement strand
TGGCTGAATTCGAGACGGCAGGCTTTCGGAAAAAGTTCTCTGACCCCATTTTCCGAGGGGCGGAGCGGTCCGCGCAGCGGGCCACGACGCCGTAGGCACCCACAGGGCGAGCACCATGGATGGCGCGAGTCTATCGAACCAACGACACGCGGATTTTCAGTCGATCGGACCGTAAGCTGCACTGATGACAATCAACAACCTATGTTCCCCAAATAGTCGAAATCGCCCGTAAATGAGGTGCGAAACTCGAATTATTCACACAGTCGTGACACAGATCTGGCACAGCGCCAACCATTTACGTTGCCAGGCTGACCTAATACCCAGAGCTTTACGTGAGCACCATGAGCCGCTCTGTCCGCGGCACGATGACGCTTAGCGGCGGGCGCTCAACCAGCTACAGGGACATGCGTCAGCTGCTGCCCAAAGTGGAGAAAGCGCTATTACCTTTCTAGCAATAGGTGTCAGAACTGGGTCGCTTACCGCCGTCGCTGCCGCCATTTGATCCTGAACTGCCAGACATCGTTGTCCACTTTCTGAAAGCCGAGGAAATCTGTTGGATCGAAGGTCTCCCGGTCGCCGCCGAAGGTAAAGATCGACGGTCGAAAGCCGCCATTCACCCAGTAAACGGGAAATGCAGCAAAGTCGTATTTGATGTCTTCTGGCCCGGCAGCATTCCACGGCGGTGCTGCCGACCCACTTAACTGTGTCCACTGCGCCCCGTCATAGCTTGCCCAGATATCGACAGGGTTGGCCGGCTTGAAAGGCATACTTGGTTCTTCACTGATACCGAAGCCGCCGAAACAGTAAAAGCGTCCGAACAGAACCTCGCACTGGTGACCGGGCCGCGGTGACCAGCCGGCGTCGGCCGTTACCCGCTGCCAATGGCGACCGTCTTTCGATTTCCACACATCATTAAAATACGGCGGACAGCGCGGCGTGGTCGGATTACAGATGAAGCCATCTTCGCCGCCCAGGACGTACATGTAGGCGCCTCGCGAGACTACAACCGCTCCAGCCCGCGGCGCCCAGGGCGCCGCTTCCGTCATTTTTTGCCAATGACGCCCATCCCGCGACCTATATACATCGTTATAGTAAATCCGTGGCGGCCCGCCAGGACCGATGATGGCGGAATCATCATTAACAGACCCACCCATGACATATATCCAGCCGCGATGCGTTACCGCGCTGAGACCAGCCCTTGCTGTCCACGCCGCATCACTCGTCATCTTCTGCCAGTTAGTACCGTCACGGCTACGCCATACGTCATTGAAGAACGTCGAACCGAGGATCCACTCCGGACAAGGCACGCCCGGCGGCAGGAAGCCACCGCACGTGGGATCGGGATTCGGAAATGCCGCCGAATCCTGACCGCCGATAACGTACATGTAGGGACCTTTTGACACTGCCTGAAAATACGCACGCGCTGGCCATGGGGCACCGTGACCACCAGAGATTCTCGACCAGTCCTTGCCGCTGTTTGCGCTCTCCCAGACGTCGTTGTAGAAGACGCTGTCACCGAAAGCCAACGGCATCATTTTCGGAGTGCGTCCGCCAAAGACATAGAAACGGCCTTTGTGGTTGAGAGCCTGCAGTCCAGCGCGCGGCTCCCAGATAACGCCAACGCCGGCATTGACCTCCTTCCACTCAAACGCAACCGGGGGACCCGCCACAGCCCTGTCGGCCAGCATCAAGGAAGCGAGTATCAGGAATGCGGCGACAGACGTTTTGAAGGATTCATTCATGGTGGCATGCTCCTTTTTATTGTTATTCAGTTGTATGCAACGCTAGCACCACCTTGGTGCTATTGCTAAGTCTGCTGCAAATTTGCTGCAAAAGTAACAGCCGGTTTAACAAAATCCTGGCCGGCAGTTGTCCCGATAGCAGGGCAAAAAATCCTTCCGGCCGCATGAGCGACACGCCGACGACGGATAGTGAGCAAGTCATCCTAGCCGTCATTCTACCTAAGACTTGGCGACAGGCGGCTCGCGGCCAAAACCAGCCGGTTTTTCGTGGTCAAGTATCCAGAAACCACTCTTGTTCTGCGGATACCCAATACAAGGTGAACAGGTCTTTCTCATACTCCCCGATCGACAAGGAGAACGACCGCGCATCGTCCTCGAGCGCATAATTCCAACCGCCGTACCTATTTCCCTTTTGCACAGCGCCAATCGACTCGCCTTCATTCTCTAGATCGTCAATAGCGCCTCTAGATGGTGGTCCAACTGAAAGTACTACAATGGCGAGCCCCGTCAGACCGAAAACAATGGCGATTGAGATAATTCGAATCCACATACGGTAGTTTGGCGACCGTCCGGTTTGGGTCAGCAGCAGTCGTTAGCTAGTTTATCACTCGACCGACTGGTTTCGGCTGCGATATCAATCGGTCAACGCAACACATTCATTAAACTTCTCGGCCGGCGAGTAAAATTGTAACGTTTCTCGCGGTCGTTCGAACGTCTGCCTTGCATAGCTCGACCCCGAACTTCTCTAGTCATCTTGACCACTATTAACTTCAATCCAGTATCCATCTGGGTCTTGGAAATACACCTGCCTAACGCCATCTTCCAGAAACTTGAGGTAGTCGTCGAACTCCTTAACTCTAAAAGCGTAGTGAACTTGCTTGTTCTGTTCGTCGGCTTGCACGGTGCCCTTGGCAAGGTGCAGTTCACCTGCGGTCCCGATAGAGAACATACGACCCCACGGGATTTTGCCCCAAGGAGTTTCAAACTCGGTCAGCATCAATATCTTTAGGTAGAAGTCTGCACTTCGATCGACGTCGGCGACCAACAATGTTACATGGTCAATCTGAATGTCGAACGTGGTCTCTTCTGAATACGCGTTGGCCGAGAAGATAAGCAACAGGACTATAAGAAATCTCATCTGATTCACCGATGTCAAATTGATGCGATTATGGGCAATCGGAAAATGGCGGCTTTGGGTCACAAGCCGTCATTCTACCTCAGACCAAGTGACCGTCGCCTAACGGCCACAAGCTGCCATTGGTTACTGCTCAGATTTCCACTTGAGAAACTCGGAAGCGGTATCGCCTTCAAGTTCCAAAATCGCTTCGGCCAGCGTCGGCTTGCCCGCCGCAATAGCGACTGCTGCACCACAGGTAAGACACCAAGTCTCGTCAAGGTCATCGACGCGAAGTTGCCCGACAATGGCGGTCATGTTCTTGATCGCGGCGGAGTAACTCCCGCGAATGTCCGCTGGAACCTCAGGTCCTCGGCCTGTACGTCGGGCTATCTCAATGCTGGTTGGAAGCAGCAGAAAATCATAGGTTATGCGACTTGGCTCGGCCTCGGCGAACGCAAGAATGTGCGGGACTGCGGCGTAGGCTGCGGTGTAGGTGTCCCCTTGATGGCAAAGGGAACTCCAGAGGCTGAAAAACGGTTCTGCATCGTAGCCTGACTTGGGCGGGTACTCAGAAAGTCTAGCTAACAGGCCGGGAATATCATTCGCTGCGCCGTAAGCGTGAGTCAACTGCGACCAGTCACTGCTCTCCAAACTCAGCATAGGTGATTGCTCAAGGTGAATGTCGCCTCTGGGTCAGTAGCGGAAATTATAGCCTGAACCAGGCGAGCGTCGCGTTACGGCCAGTAGCAGCCATTCAGTATCTTCAATTTCGAGTACTTATACGTCTCCTAGCAAGAAAAGTAATTGCGGCAACTATCAGTAGAGCTCCAAAGGCAGCTAGCGCACTACCTACACGCGTCATGCCCGTACTCAACAAGTAAATAAACAGGTACATACATGCGGCAGTAGCAACGAGCACAAAAACAAATCTTAATACTGGTCGCCAATTCATCGCATCATCCTTTGGTCACGCCTGTATCGATGGCCCTTTCGCCGACGGCTGCTTTGGGTCAACACCAGCTATTCTACCTCGAAATGCCTGGGTGGCTGGAAACGGCCAGAAGCGGTCATTCACGCCCGTATCGAAACTGAGATATCCCGTAACTCGCTACGACAAAGAGTACTGCCCCGCCTGCGATGGCAACCAAGTTTGGCAG
>CAMYLB010000034.1 GCA_947259145.1 uncultured Woeseiaceae bacterium | reverse complement strand
CGGTGGGGCCGACGACCCGGTTGGGGGTGAACATCGCATGCGTGCGCTGGCATCACGCTACGAAAAAACGGGTCACGTAAATCTGAGCATGAAGACTTATGACGGTGGCCGCCACGAGATGTTGAACGAAACCAACCGTGACGAGTTTACCGATGACCTCCTGGGCTGGATCGCAACTAACCTGTCGCACTAGCAGGCGTAACCATTACTATCAAATTTCTCAATCGCAATCCGCCGACTCACAGTGTCGAGGAGATTAGCGAGGTCGCAGCAAGCCATTACGGACTCAGCGGTAAGTTCGAACAGTTACGCGGTGAGCGCGACCAGAACTTTCGAATCGAAACAGACGATGGGTCCGGCTTCATTTTCAAGGTCGCGAACATCGATGAGAGCAGCGGCGTCATCGATTTCCAGCTTGGAGCGCTGCAACACATTGCCCGCTTGGAGCCGACCCTACCAGTACCGCGTGTCGTGCAAAGCGATCAAGGGTCCGCCTTTCACACCGTTCGCTTCTCGAATGGCTGTGATCATGACGTTTACTTACTGACCTACCTCGACGGCGTCCTGTTGTCTGATACCAGCGTTCGCGACGACAGTGCGACGCGCCGGGAAATCGGCAGATTGATGGCCAACGTCGATTTGGCGCTGCGCGGCTATTTTCATCCTGCAGCCATTCAACAGCATCCGTGGAATTTCGAGACCTGCTCACGATTGCGGCATCTCATCGAACATATTGGGAATGTCGATGCCTGCGCGAAAGTCGATGAGGTTTTTGAGCGAATGTCGGAGGTGGTCATCCCGCGCCTGCTGTCGCTGCGGCATCAGGTTATCCACCAGGATGCTCATACCGATAACATTCTCGTCGACCGGGATGATGTAACGAAAATCACCGGGTTGATTGATTTCGGTGACCTCCTCTACGGAACATTGACCGCTGAAATCGCAGTTGCCTGCGACAGCATCCCCTATGGCAGTCCGGATATGGTGCCTGCCGCGGCTGAGATTGTGGCGAGCTTCGATTCTGTTCTTTCACTGGAAGTGGAAGAAGTTGACCTCGTTTTCGATCTTGTCTGTGCGCGCAACGCAATGACAGCGACGATTGCCGCGGCACGCCTGGCGCTCACTCCGGAGCAACCTGTGCACATACAATCGCCGCTGGCATTTGTCGACCGGCTGCGTGAACTCAAGCGCGTTGGGCGATCGGAGTTTACTCGACCTTTGAGAACAGCCTGCCGGTTTCCTGTCTATTGCCCTAAAACGACGGATGAAGCGCTCTCCGGTGATGAAGAAGCCAGGCTTGTCGACGCGCGGCGGTCATTAATGGGGCGAAACACAACCCATTTCTATGAGCGTCCCATGCACTTCGAGCGCGCTCGCGGACCCTGGCTGTTTTCAACCGACGGCCATCGATACCTCGACTGCTACAACAATGTTCCGCAAGTTGGCCATTGCCACCCGCATGTTGTGCGAGCGATTGCTCGTCAGGCGAGCGTACTAAATACGAATACACGATATCTATACAGCAGCGCCCTCGAGTATGCGGATCGCCTCACCTCGAAACTGGCTCCGCATCTTTCGGCCTGCATCTTTGTGAACTCCGGCAGTGAAGCCAACGACGTCGCCTGGCAGATGGCGAAATTGATCACCGGCAATACCGGCGCCGTGATCATGGAGGATGCCTATCACGGCGTTACGGATGTCATTCGCCAGTTTTCGCCAGGCCGGCCGGAAGCCGAACTGCCCGCGTTCCTGAAGGGACTGATCGTTCCGGATCCGTATCGTGGCCCGTTCCGCGAAGATGATCCGGCACTGGTGCAAAAATATGCCGCCGATGCAGACCGGGCCATCGCTGAACTCGAAGCCTCTTCTCACGGCGTTGCCGCGTTCATGATCGACTCCGCCCTGTGTTCTAGCGGTGTACCGAATGTGCCGGACGGTTACATGCGGGCAATCGAAAAAAAGATCCGTGCGTCAGGCGGCCTCATGATTTGCGACGAAGTACAATCGGGTTTTGGCCGAATGGGCCAGTGGTGGGGCCACGAGCATCACGGCGTACGCGCAGACATTGTTACGATGGGTAAGCCGGTCGGAAACGGCCACCCATTAGGCGTAGTAGTGACCACGGAGGAAAACCTGAATCTGTTCATCGACAAGACGCGCCTCTTCAGCACCTTTGGTGGTAACACGGTTGCCTGCGCGGCGGGCAACGCTGTGCTTGATGTCATCGAGCAAGAGGACCTGATAGAAAGAGGCAGAACGGTTGGTGGTTACCTGCGTAGCGAAATCGCGAGGCTAGCTTCAAAACACATGCTGATTGGCGATGTTCGTGGGCACGGTATGGTGACCGGTCTGGAATTCGTCACGGACCGCGAAGTACGTTCGCCGGCAACGGCAGCAACCGCTCGCCTGGTAGAACTGATGAGACAAGAACGCGTGCTCGTCGGCAGCGAGGGTCGCGATGCAAACGTGCTAAAACTTCGGCCATCGCTGGTATTCAGAAGAAAACACGTTGACGTATTCATTGAAGCCCTTGATCGTAGCCTGGATGCCTTATGAACATGAAATCCGATATTGAAACGGTACGCAAATTTCTTGCAGAAAACCCCGATATTGAAGTGGTCGAAGCATTACTGATCGATCTGAACGGCGTACATCGCGGCAAGTGGCTTCCGCGTCACAAACTCGAGTCCGTATTCGAAGGCCGCCTTCGAATGCCCCTGACCGGTATCACGCCCGACATCTGGGGCCGCGACGTTCCGTCTCTGTGTGCGAAAACAGGAGACGGTGACGGCATTTGTGTGCCAACCGTGCGCACCTTGAAACGCCTGCCGTGGTTGTCACGACCGACGGCACAAATTTACCTGAACCTGACTCATGAGGGCCAACCCTGGGGTTATGATCCGCGGGTCGTACTCGGCCAACTTCAACAGCGATTCGCTGACAGTGGTCTGACCCCCGTTGTCGCACCGGAACTCGAGTTCATGTTGTTATCTTCACAACGTGATGCCGAAGGCATTCCTCAAGTACCGCAGACGCGCATCAATGGTCGAAGCAAGGTCGGCGGCCAACTGTATGGCACCGACGTCATGCACGAGTTTGCCGACGTACTGCATGAGATGCGCGAGGCCTGCGACGCCATGGATCTCAAGCTGGAAACGCTCGTCAAAGAACTGGCGCCTGGTCAATACGAACTTAACCAGCACCACCTCGGCGATGCTCTGCAGGCCGCCGACAATGCCCAGATGCTGAAACGAGTCATCAAGGGCGTCGCGCAGAAACACGGCTACGTCGCCACGTTCATGCCGAAGCCATTTGCCAACGTAGACGGTAATGGTTTTCACACACACATCAGTGTTCTTGATGAAAGCGGCCACAACATTTTTGATGACGGCACCGAAAAAGGCAGCGAGTCGCTTCGCCATGCCGTCGCCGGGCTTGCGGCAACCATGTCGGACCTGATGCTCGTTTTCGCGCCACATCTCAATTCGTATCGACGATTGTTGGCTGGCGCGCATACGCCCATAGCCCCGACCTGGGGCTACGAGAATCGCGACGTCGCGCTGCGCATTCCCGTTGGCGACCCCCAGGCACGAAGAATCGAACATCGCGTGGCCGGAGCCGATGCTAATCCGTACCTTGTGCTGTCGGCCATTCTTGCCGGTGTTCTGTACGGCCTGGAAAACAAACTGGAAGCGGCCAAACCCACAGTTGTCGGTTCTGAAAATCAGGGTCGCGAACTCGCGGGTGACTGGCTGACCGCATTACGCGACTTCGAGAAGTCGACGTTCGTGCGCGAGTACCTGGGTAACCCGTTGCATGAAGCAGTGTGCGCCATCAAGCATTTCGAACAGGATGAATTCAACCGGACGATCACGCCGTTCGAATACGATGCTTATCTGATCACATCGTGATCGATATCACGGAAAACCGGGGTCGAACCGAGGTTTTCCAAAAAACCTCGGTTCGACCCCAAATAAATTTTTTTCGAATTAAATCCTGGCGGTGTCTTACTCTCACTTGGCGAGACCCCACACTACCATCGGCGCTGAGCGTTTTTACTTCCGAGTTCGAAAAGGGATCGGGTGGTTCCCACTCGCTATTGCCGCCAGGAAAACTGTTATGCGTTAAACACGGCACAGCCGTATTCACCGAAAATTGGTGTGCCTTAGATTGCGCGCGACCTGTCTTGATTCGTGCCGAAGCCTGGACGATCCGGGAGCGTAACGGCGCGCTCCTGACCGCTGTACGTGCCTTCTGTAACGCAATGTATCAGCTCGGTTTTAGATGCCGTTCGTGTCGTATGATCCCGTTGCTATGACAAGCAAATTAGCAAGCAACTCATCGACAGACATGGTTCCGTCACGGCCCGGGTTCGCGGTCGAGCCCGGCCCGGGTCAGGAATCGGTGTGGGACTATCCGCGACCGCCGGCTATCCGGCGGGATGGGCGCGTGGTCGAGGTGCGCGACGGCAATGCAGTCGTAGCAAAGAGCCATGGCACATACAAGATAATGGAGACCGCGAGCCCACCGACCTTCTACATTCCCCGCGCCGACATCGATTTCGACCTCCTCGTGCCGGTGCGCGATAAGACCTATTGCGAATGGAAGGGCACGGCGACTTACTGGGCCCTCGAACGCAATCCCGCCGAGCCGGTTGGCTGGTGCTACGAACGGCCGCGGCCGCGCTTCGAGGTTATCAAGGAATATCTTGCGTTCTACCCGGCGAGGGTCGACTGCTGCCTCGACGGTGAACAGGTGAGAACCCAGCCGGGACGATTCTATGGAGGCTGGATCACGTCGGAAGTGGTCGGGCCGTTCAAGGGTGAGCCCGGCACCGGCCACTGGTGACCCGGACACGTGCATGCCAAAACAAACCTACCGAGCAAGGTCTGTCCAGTCTGTGATAGGCCTTTTCTGTGGCGCCGCAAATGGAAGAGGGATTGGGAATCCGTGAAGTACTGCTCGAAACGCTGCCAGGGAAACAGGTCTAACGATGCCCGAGGGGCCTGAAATACGCCTGGCGGCCGACAAGGTCGCACGAGTGCTGGTCAACAACAGGGTCGAAACCGTTGACTTCGGCCTGCCACGGCTCAAGCGTTTCGAGAAGAGACTGTCCGGCAACATCGTGACGGCTGTCGATACCCGGGGTAAAGCTATGCTTACGCGCTTCGACAATGGCCTGACCATTTACAGCCACAACCAGCTGTACGGCCGGTGGTACACGGTTCGCCGGCCACGCATGCCGAGGACCAAGCGCCAGTTGCGCATCGAGCTCTGCACCCAAACCCACAAAGCCCTGCTCTATAGTGCGTCCGATATCGACGTGCTCGACGACAACCAGTTGCTGACCCACCCGTTCCTGAGCCGCGTCGGCCCCGACATCCTGAATCGCGCGCTTACCCAGCGGCACATAGTCGAGCGTCTCTGCGACCCTGCGTTTCGCAATCGCTCGCTCGGGAGCCTTTACCTGGACCAACGATTCCTTGCCGGTAACGGCAATTACCTGCGTTCGGAAATACTGTGGGCGGCGGGGCTCGATCCGAAACGGAAGCCTGCCGGGCTTGCAGTGGCTGAGCTTGAAATGCTGGCGCAACAAACGCTGAGGATGGCCCGGCGCTCTTATCGCACGCGCGGCGTCACGGTAGCGCCAGCGCTCGCCAGGAAGCTCAAGGCCGACGGCTATACTTACCGCGCATATCGGTTCTACGTCTTTGGCAGGGAAGGGTTGCCCTGCCATCGCTGCGAGTCGCTAATCGAACGGTGCACGATGGGCAGCAGGAACCTGTTCATATGTTTGACCTGCCAGCGCCGCAAACCCATACCCGCACACCCGTAAGCAAAGACTGGCGTATCATCAATATGGTCATGGTCGAAACTTCGTCACCTGCGCCGGCTGAATCGTCGGATCCTCCGACAGCAATAGAGCTTCGGGGCCTCAGTCGCCGTTTTCGGGAAGGCGAGCGCGAACACCGCGTGCTGGATGCTGTCGACGCAGATTTTCGGCGCGGCGAGATCATCGCACTGCGCGGCCGCAGCGGCTCGGGTAAGTCGACGCTGCTCAATATCATTGGCGGAATCGATGCGCCTGATGCCGGCGAGGTGACGGTAGCCGGTATCAGTCTCACCGGCCTCACCGAGCGCGAGCGCACGCTTTTCCGCCGCAGGCACATCGGATTCGTCTATCAGGCATTCAATCTCGTGCCGACGCTGAGCGTTGCGGACAACATTCGGCTGGTGCTGGAGCTCAACGACATCGCGCCAGACGAGTCGAATCGGCGCATTGCGGAGCTGCTGGAAGCGGTAGGCCTCGCTGACCGCGCCGCGAGCTTTCCGGATGTCCTGTCGGGCGGAGAGCAGCAGCGAGTTGCAATCGCGCGCGCGCTGAGCCACCGCCCGACAGTGCTGCTCGCGGATGAGCCGACCGGGAACCTCGACGAAAGCACAGCCGACACCGTGATCGAGCTGCTGGAAACGCTGATTCACAGCACCGGCAGCACGATGATTATGGCGACACATAGTACGACGCTGGCTTCGACCTGCGACCGCACCTTCGAGCTGCACAACGGCAAGCTCGTCGGATCATGATTCGGGTCAGCCACCGAGCCAGCTTCAGTTACATGCTGAGGCATCCGTGGCAGCTTGCGCTGGCGCTGCTCGGAATTTGCATCGGCGTCGCGGTAATTGTTGCGGTTGACCTTGCAAACGCCAGCGCACGCAAGGCGTTTCTGCTTTCTATGGACAAGGTCACCGGGGAGGCCACGCACCAGGTCGTTGGCGGGCCGCTCGGCATTGACGAGGACGTGTATGCGAAACTTCGAGTCGAACACGGCCTCCGCGCTATCGCGCCCATCGTGTCCGGATCCGTCGAGGTCAACGACACATTGCTTGACGTACTTGGGGTCGACCTGTTCGCCGAGCAGGACATTCGCCCGTTTACCAGTGAGGCGTCGGTCCCCACAGGCGTCGAGCGTGGCGCGCAACAGAACCTGTTCCGGTCGTTCCTGACCGAGCCGGGCGCGGTGACGATGTCCGCGCGGACGGCTGCCGGGCTCGGCATTCGCCCCGGCGACAGGTTCTCCCTCATCGCCGGAGGTGTCGAGCGGACGGGACGTTTGCTCGGTACCTATGACAATGAGCAGGCGGGCCTCGATAACGTGATCTTTGCCGATCTTGCGACGGCCCAGGCGTGGCTGGGCAAGGCGGGGCAGCTGTCACGCATCGACGTGCGGATCGCCGATGGCGATGATGCCGCGCTGGCGCGTCTTGAAGCAGCGGTGCCGGACGGTGTGCGCGTGCTGACATCGGCGAGCCGCACGCAGGCTACCGTGGCAATGAGCCAGGCGTTCATGACCAACCTCACGGCCATGAGTCTGCTGGCGTTGCTCGTCGGCCTGTTCCTGATATTTAACAGCGTCAGCTTCTCCGTGCTGCAGCGTCGCGGGCTGATAGCGATTGTGCGCGCTTTGGGATTTACGCGCCGGGAGCTGTTCGCCATGATCCTCACCGAAGCGGCGCTACTCGGCATTACCGCGTCGGTTCTCGGCGTCGTTCTTGGCGTGTTTCTGGGTGAGCAGTTGTTGCAGCTCGTCGCGAGATCCATCAACGACTTGTACTTTCGACTCAATGTTACGGATGTAAGTGTTGACACGCTGTCGGTCGTGAAAGGCATCGTGGCTGGCGTCGGTGCCGCGGTGGTGGCAGCGGCGGCGCCGGCGATAGAGGCGATGACGTATGAACCGCGGCTTGCGATGTCCCGCTCGTCGCTCGAGCAGCGGGCCGGTCGTTCGTTGCCTTACATCACGCTGGCCGGCGTTGTGACGATGGTGGCAGCCATAGCTCTGCTGGTTTTCTCCGGCCGAAATCTGGTGGCCGGTCTCGCTGCCGTTTTCCTGCTGATTCTTGGCTTCGCCCTGTGTGTACCTATCGCTGTGCGCTGGGCATCCTCTGCGCTGACCCCGGCCGCACAGGCAGCCGGCGGCACGCCGGCACGCATTGCCGTTGCGGGGATTGCGGACGGGCTCAGCCGAACCGCCGTCGCGATTGTCGCACTTGCAATTGCCGTGTCAGCCACGATCGGGGTAAGTGTCATGGTCGATAGTTTTCGCGGGTCCGTGAAGACGTGGCTCGAGCAAACGCTGCAGGCCGATATCTACACTGGCGTTGTGCGTGGAGCGATCCAGCCCGACCTTGTCGATGACCTGCGGAACATTGAAGGCGTGGTTGACGTCAGCACCAGCCGCAGGACATGGATAGAAGGCAAGGCGCGGCGCACACAGCTGCTGGCAATCCGCATGACGCCAGGCGGATATGCAGGTACCGAGCTTCTGGACGGTAGTCCCGATGAAGTATGGGATGCCTGGGAACATGACGAGGTCGTGCTTGTCTCCGAACCCTACGCCTACCAGAACCGCGTTACCCCGGGCGACACGGTGGTGTTGCCGACGAGCACGGGCGATCGTGAATTTCGCGTCGCGTCGCGATATCAGAGCTACGACATCAATGCGAGCGCGGTCATGATCAGCCGCAACAACTACGATCGTTACTTCAATGACGACGGTATCGATACCCTCGGGCTGTACCTCTCGGACGGCACCGATGTCGATGACGTGATAGCCGCGGTGAAATACATCAGCGACGGGCGACAGCAGCTGCGCGTCGATTCCAATGCGCGTATTCGCGATCTCTCGCTCGAGATCTTCGACCAGACGTTCGTAATCACCGACGTGCTGTACTGGCTCGCCATCGGCGTTGCACTCATCGGCATTCTCAGCGCGATGCTGGCCCTGCAGCTCGAGCGTGCGCGTGAATTCGCTTTACTACGGGCCCTTGGGATGACGCCGGGCCAGGTCGGCGGCATGATCACCGTGCAGACGGGCGTCATCGGTTTGCTGAGCGGGGTTGCGGCCATCCCGCTCGGCCTCATCATGGCCTGGGTGCTTATCAAGGTTATCAACCGTCGCGCGTTCGGCTGGCAGATCGATATGGCCGTGGCACCAGACATTCTGATTTCAGCCCTGATTTTCGCGGTGGGGGCGTCGCTGCTTGCCGGGCTATATCCGGCGTGGCGCGCTGCGCAAAGCCAGCCCGCCGTGATGATGCGAGAGGAATAAGTATGCGTGTCTTATGGCTGGTCTTGCTGACCTTGTCCCCGGAATTCGTGTTTGCCGGCGAATCAGAATCCGCGTCACGGCTGTCCGAACTGCTCAACGAGGAGAACAGTGAAGGTTTCGCAAAGGCGCTGACCGTGCGTGACTTTTCGTTTCCGGAGGATCACGGGCCGCACCCCGACTTCCGTAACGAATGGTGGTACGTCACGGGCAATCTCGACGGGCTCGACGGGCGTCGTTTCGGGTTCGAGATAACGATCTTCCGTTTCTCACTGACGCCAGCATCACCCGAGCCCGATTCCGACTGGCGGACGAACCAGGTCTACATCGCACATCTCGCCGTAACCGATGCCGACGAGGATCGTTTCTACGTTGCTGAGCGATACTCGCGCGGTGCGATAGGACTCGCCGGTGCTCGGGCCGAGCCCTTTCGTGTCTGGATCGACGATTGGGAGATTGCCAGCGAAACGGGTGGCCCGCCGTGGCGTGTGCGCGCGGCGGAAGACGAGCTCGCGCTGGATCTGGAATTGACGCCACTGCGGCAACCGGTGCTGAACGGTGATCGTGGATTGTCGAAAAAGTCGTCCAGCGTCGACAGCGCGTCCTACTACTATTCGATCACTCGCCTGCGGACGGAAGGTGCGTTGACGATTGCCGGCGACGAGTACCGTGTGTCGGGCCTGTCGTGGCTTGATCGTGAATGGAGTACGAGCGCGCTGGCAGGCGATCAGGTCGGCTGGGACTGGTTCGCGCTGCAGCTTTCCGACGGCACGGATCTGATGCTCTATAACATCCGCAAGAGTGACGGCACGGCCGATGACAATAGTTCTGGAACACTTAGCACAGGATTTGGCAAGGCAGTTGGGCTGAAGCGGGATGACTTCGACATAGTGATCAATAGTACGTGGGAAAGCCCGCAGGGCGGTATCTACCCGTCGGGCTGGACCGTGCGAGTCCCTGAACAGGACCTCGAACTCAACGTCGTACCGGTCATTTCTGACCAGGAGTTATTCACGACAGTGCGCTACTGGGAAGGGGCGGTCGACGTTGCGGGTACTCGTGGCGGCGAGCGCATAAGCGGACGGGGATATGTCGAGCTTACCGGCTATGCAGACTAGGTCGATCTGCCCGGCAGAGCGGTCATCGGCGCGGGGTTGTCGGGTGCGTCAATCTTCTAAATAAATCTGTGTTTTCGGGGATGTTCAGATCGCGTGTAAGGAACCGAACTGCGTTCCAATACTGCTGGGCTTGATACTAAACAGCGTTAATTTTGTCTTATACGCACTGCTTGGGCGCCGGGTGGGGATGATCTCTTGGCTGCACAGCCCAAGCATTGAAGTATTAAATTGGAGCCGACACATTTTCTCAACGCCATTTCCTCTGCACAAAAAAGCCGCAACTCTCCTTCTACTCGTGCAGACGCTGGGCATAAAAAAAGCCGCAACCCTGAGTGGGCTGCGGCTTTTCAAAATAAATCCTGGCGGTGTCCTACTCTCACATGGGGAGACCCCACACTACCATCGGCGCTGAGCGTTTTCACTTCCGAGTTCGAAAAGGGATC
>CAMYLB010000033.1 GCA_947259145.1 uncultured Woeseiaceae bacterium | reverse complement strand
GTTGTTGAAGACGGAACTGCTCAGGGCCAGCACGGCCAACTATGGCAAGGCCAACGGCGTGTTTCGCTGGCGCCGTTCGATACTGGATGCGCTGTTCGCGTTTGTTGACCATGCGGCGCAAGAGCCAAGCCGACGCATGCTGCGTCGACTGAGCCAGGCGTACAAAGACGCACGCTACGGTTATCCGGACCTGTTGGTTCTCGATAAGGATGGCGCGCGCTTTGTAGAGATAAAGGCTGAGGGTGACCAGCTGCGGCAAAACCAGCTACTGCGTCAGCAACAGCTTCGCGATGCCGGTTTCCGTGCCGACGTTGTGCGTATTCGTTGGGTTCTTGACCCAAACCAGGCGTACGTGGTTATTGATGTAGAGACAACCGGCGGACGCGGCGATCAGCATCGGGTCACGGAAATCGGTGCTGTAAAGGTCATCAACGGTGAGGTCGTCGAACGTTTCCAAACTTTATTGAATCCGCAGCGAGCAATACCCAACGGCATTACGCGCCTGACCGGTATTTCGGCAGAGATGGTTGCCGACGCGCCCCTGTTCTCGGATATAGTCGATGAATTCGAGGCCCTGATGCAGGACGCTATTTTCGTCGCCCACAACGTAGACTTTGACTATGGCTTTATCGCCCGTGAGTTCAAGCGGCTTGGCAGACCTTTTCGCCACCCGAAGCTTTGCACCTGCTCATCGATGCGCAAGCTATACCCCGGTCACAAGTCCTATAGTCTCGCTGCGCTATGCGAAAACCATGGCATAGCGTTGCGGCAGCACCACCGTGCGCTCTGCGATGCCGAGGCAGCCGCAGAGCTATTACTGTTAATCAACGAAAAGCGCGCAGCGGTGTGCTGATTTCTAGCTGGGCCTGGGTGCGTATACCGTGCACCAACCCGTTCCCTTAACCGCCTTGCCAGGGAAGATCGAACATCCAGCCCACTCATCGCCCGCCTTGCCCTGGTAAAGCGCGCAGTTTGAACAGGCCTGGCCGGCTTTGAAGCGTGGCTGCTTGGCGCCGTCGATACTGGCTGCATCGTGAACGTAGTTAAATGATTTTGCCTGGACATCGTCTTCACTGATCTGCGGCAAGCCGCTGGGCTTGGTGGGCGCAGCTTCTTCCGTCACCTTCGACGCATCCATCGCAGGCTTAGCGTCAGCTTTGGGTGTAGTTGCGGCGGGTGCCTCGTCCTCGCCGCCAGAGCATGCGCTCAAACCCATGATGGGCATCAAAACAGCACCACCACCGACGAGCTTCAGGAAACGACGACGTTGCTCTATAATTTTTCGATCTTCCGACATTTTTTTCTCCAGGTGCACACAGTCTGCACGAATCGCAGACGGGGGGTTAATTCTGGGAAAGTGCTCTATGAATTGCAACCTCCCAATTCGAATTGCCTTCGGTCCCATCTACTTAATGGCTTTGAGGCTTGATATGGTTGGCTTGCTGGGGGCTGGCTGTTATTGGCTGCGGAATTTATGTAGTGGGTACCGTGCGGGGTCGCTGAATCTGAGTGACTGCTCGTGGCCGTTAACAACCCCTGGGCTGTTAAACTGGCAACTGACTGCTACTGAACCAAAGGAGACGGTCGCGGGATGACCTGACGAGGAAAGCCATGAAACTACACTTTATCGCAATTTCTGTCTTGGCTTATGCCGGTATGGCGCTGGCCGGGGCCTGGGATACCGGCCCGTTCGATAACGATGACGCTCTGGATTGGGTCTGGGAGCTGTCTGAGAGCGACGACCTTTCGGTTGTTGCGAGTGCGGTGCACGGTGCAATTGAAGCATCCAGCTATCTCGAGTCCCCGACTGGAAGCATAGCGGTTGCCGCTGCCGAGGTGGTGGCTGCGTTGAAAGGCAATCCGCGAGCGGATCTGCCTGTAGAGGTGACCGACTGGGTCAAGGCGCATCGAGTCGCGGCTGGTGATGACCTCACAGAGGCAGCACGAAAAGCTATCGCACTCGTTCTAAATGCGGACTCCTCGGAACTGGCACAGCTTTGGTCCGACTCCGATGAGTTAGCTAATGTCTGGAAGGCCGACCTACAAAACTTGCTCAAGCGCTTGGAGTAGAGTCGCAAATAGACGCTCTTTCTTGCTGAAAGCCGCAGGTCCTTATTCTACAATTCGATGCTCGTCCACACCGCGCACTTGCGGTTTGATTCTCGGCCTCGTTTGGACTCATCACGTTGGTCTTTGCACAGCTGGAACTTTAGTAAGGGAGTTTCAAAGTATGAACCACGCTACAAATCAGTATCGACATGAAGAACGCCTGATACCCTTGCTATGCATACTGTTGTTTTGCCTTTCTACAACGTCGGCAATGGCGGACGCGCATGGCGATAAGGTGGCGGATGACACCCCGGTCGTGCTGATCACGGGCGCCAACCGGGGCCTCGGCCTCGAGTTCGCGCGCCAGTACGCGGCGACTGGCTGGACGGTCATCGGAACGGCACGCAGGCCTGCGCAGGCGGATGACCTGAAGGCGCTGGACGTCGAAATCCTCGAGCTGGACGTCACAGAACGAAACAGCATCGCCGCGCTCGCGGCAGTGCTCGAAGGCCGTGCTGTCGATATGCTGATCAATAACGCGGGCATCTTTCCGCGCGTCAGCGAAATCGAGCGGGTGGACGCTGACGACTACGCACAAACATTGATGGTGAATACGCTCGGTCCGGTGCTCGTCACTCAGGCGCTGATGCCAAATCTCAGGAAAGGCGAACTCAAACGCATTGTGAATATCACTAGCCAGCTCGGCAGCATCGAAATGAACTCGGGCGGCTTCTACGGTTACCGGGAAAGCAAATCCGCGCTCAACATGTTTACAAAGACGCTCGCCACCGAACTTGGCCCCGACGGCTTCATCTGTCTCGCAATTCATCCCGGGTGGGTACGAACCGATATGGGCGGATCGAGTGCAAACCTCTCGTCGGAGGAATCAGTCAGCGCAATGCGCGCGGTAATTAGCAACGTATCATCGGACGACAATGGGACCTATCGCGGATACAACGGCGACCCCGTCGCGTGGTAGCGGACTTGGAAAAAGGGGCCGCTCCGCTTTTGTGTTCGCTGATTGCCAAAAGCAGCCGGTTGACCGATAAACCAACGAACGACAGCTACTGACCCAACGCAGCCTTTCACCCAACTTGATTTGTCGAGGTTTGCCAGCCCCAGTACTCGAACAATTCGATGAGATATACACCTAGAAGCCGGGAGCAATGGAGAAATTGGCTGGAAAATAACCATGCCATTGAGACAGAGGTTTGGCTCGTATTCTTGAAACAGCACGTCGGAAGAGCGAGTGTTACATACAGTGAAGCGGTAGAAGAGGCCCTATGCTTCGGTTGGATTGACGGTGTTAAGCGGTCGATTGACGAGGACCGTTACATGCACCGATTTACCCCCAGAAAAGCAGATAGTAGATGGTCCAAGTCAAACAAGGAACGGGCTCAACACTTTCTCAAAGCTGGTCAAATAGCACCGGCCGGCATGAAATCAATCGAACTTGCGAAAAAGAACGGCAGATGGGCAACGCCTGTTAACGCACCGAAGAAGTTCTCAATGCCACCTGAACTCAGCGCGCAGTTGAAGCGCAATAACAAGGCCGCAGTTTTCTTTGAATCTCTCGCGCCGTCCTACCAGCAACAGTACGTTGCGTGGATTGCGACCGCCAAACGACCAGAAACGAAGAGGCGCCGACTTGATGCGGCAATCAAGCTCCTCACTCGCGGCGAGAAACTTGGCATGCGGTAACGCCTACACAAACGAGCGGCCCAGGAAGACGCTACAATATCGAACACCAGCAGAACGATTTGCTGAATGTGTTGCGTTGACCGATTGATATCGCAGCCGATTCCCGCTCTTTTCCGTGCTCACCGAGCTAGCTGAAGAGTGGTCAGATCTATTTCTAATGGGCTCGCTTAAGTAGAACTGACACTCTATTCCGATGTTAAGGTAGCCTCGCCAAAGAAACTTACTGAACAAATAGAAGGAGCCTCTTTTGGCCGGAACCAGTCTACTGGCCCTAATCGACGATATCGCCACACTATTGGATGATGTGGCGGTGTTGACCAAGGCGCAAAGAAAACTGCCGGAGTCCTCGGCGATGATCTCGCGCTTAATGCACAGCAGGTAACCGGCGTTCGGGCGGAACGAGAATTGCCTGTCGTCTGGGCGGTGTTCAAGGGCTCCGCCCTCAACAAACTCATTATGGTGCCGATCGCACTAGTCTTGAGCGCCTTATTGCCGTGGACCATTACTCCGCTTCTCATGCTGGGCGGCGCATTCCTTTGTTACGAGGGCTTCGAGAAAATAGCACATCGATTTCTGCACCCTGCCGCGGAGGACGAGGAGGAACACAACGAACGACTGAAAGCAGTGGCCGACGAAAAAGTCGACATGGTCACTTTCGAGAATAAACGCATTCGCGGCGCGATTCGTACTGACGCCATTTTGTCGGCCGAGATCATTGTCATCGTGCTCGGCACGGTCCAGGACGTTGACCTCGTAACGCGCATTGCTGTGCTATCCGTTGTCGCCGCTGTTATCACAGTTGGCGTGTACGGCCTTGTTGCCGGCATCGTCAAACTCGATGACCTCGGT
>CAMYLB010000032.1 GCA_947259145.1 uncultured Woeseiaceae bacterium | reverse complement strand
CGGCGAGCTTGTCTTGCCGTCGTAGCAGCACGCCGCCACTCATTCTCGCTGTCGCATCCTTGCCGATCTGTGCCTCGAGTTGACCTGCTTCGAGCACGATTGTGTCGGAATCTTCGAGTGGCACACGGGACAGTGACGGATCGAGAGCCAGCGGTTCGCCGATCGACGTTTCGCAGACGAGCCGATCTTGTCCGTGTGCACAGGTGACGGCCAGCAGGCAGCAGGCAAGAATCAGTGATTTCGCAGACAATTCGGTGGTCGGCTCACGTTTGGGCCAAGCAGATACGGCCGGGATGTTAGCATGTATTACGTGTGTTACCTTCGCATAGTTTTTGAGGTGCTTCAACGCGTTACGGAGAACACACATCAATATCCCGAAGGCCGCGCGCGACGCTCGCCTGGCCGCGCTGAAAGACTGGATTAACAGTATCGATACGGTTGCCGGCTGTGAGCCGACGCCCGCGTCCGGCGATGCCAGCTTCCGCCGCTACTTTCGCTTGCAGGCGGGGGCCGAGAATTTCATCGCTATGGACGCGCCGCCCGAGCAGGAAGATTGTCTGCCGTTCGTGCGCGTGGCGGGTTATTTCGAGGCAATGCGACTCAATGCGCCGCGGGTTATCGAAGCCAATCTCGACGACGGATTCCTGCTGCTCAGCGACCTGGGTACTCGCCTGTACCTCGATGAGCTGCGGCACGATCCGGACTCGTCCGACGGTCTGTATGCCGATGCGATATCGGCCCTGCTTACGATGCAGCGGCGCGGCGCTGTTTACCAGGCGTCGCTGCCGCCATACGATGAAAAGCTCCTGCAGTTTGAACTGTCACTTTTTCATGACTGGCTTTGCGGCGAACATCTCGGTTTGTCGTTCAGTGCCTCGGAAGAAGCGGCCTGGAACGCATGTTGCGACGTTTTGGTTGACAACGCGCTGCACCAGCCACAGGTCTTTGTGCACCGCGATTACCACTCGCGCAACCTGATGCTGACGAGTGAAAACAATCCGGGCATTCTCGATTTTCAGGATGCGGTCGAAGGCCCGCTGACGTACGACCTGGTGTCACTGCTCAAGGACTGTTACGTGCGCTGGCCGGCGGAGCAGGTCAGGCAGTGGGCGCTGGAGTTTTACCGCGCACTCGACCAGTCGATGCGCGAGCGGGTTGACGAAATCCGGTTTCGACGCTATTTCGAACTCATGGGCGTGCAACGGCATGTGAAGGCCGCAGGAATATTCGCAAGGCTCAATCACCGCGACGGCAAGGCGGCCTATCTTGCCGACATTCCGAGGACACTGTCCTACATTGTCGAACTCGGCCCGCATTATCGTGATTGCCATGATTCTTGCCGCAGGACGCGGCGAACGCCTGCGGCAGCTGACCGATGAAACGCCCAAGTCCCTGGTTGAAATTCGCGGAGAGAGCCTGCTCGAAAGGCACCTTGCCAACATCCGAAATGCCGGCATAGAGACTGTCGTTATCAATCTCGGCTGGCTGGGTGCAGAGATTGTAAAACGAGTGGGCTCCGGTGCCCGATATGGCCTGCAGGTTATCTATAGCCAGGAAGGTGACAATGTCCTCGAAACTGGCGGCGGCATTCACAAAGCGCTGCCGTTGCTGGGCGGCAATCCCTTCGTCGTTGTGAACGCCGACGTATACACGGACATGCCGGTCCCGGGCGTCGAGCTGGCTGCCGATGCTCTCGGCCATCTCGTCATGGTGCCGACACCGACCTATCGTGATCACGGCGATTTCGATTTGCAGGACGGGCTGATTCGCAACAGTGACACGGCGAAGCTGACGTTCAGTGGCGTAGCAATTTATCGACCGGAATTCTTTCACGGATGCGAGGCGGGCAGATTTCCGCTGGCGCCGATGCTGCGTGAAGCAGCTGATGCCGGTCGCTTATCCGGAGAATTTTACGACGGCCTTTGGGAGGACGTCGGTACGAAGGCGCGACTTGACGCGCTCAATCAGGCGTAGCTTGCGGTAGCTGGTCGTCGTCGCGGACAAGGTCTGCGTCAGCCAAACCCAGATGATGCAAAAAATGCGGCAATAGCCGTGGCCATACTTCGTCGAGATCGGCACTGATGCCGAGCCTTTTCAGGTCCGTCATCTCGAGTTCTCTGTACCCGCAGGGATTGATACGTGAGAACGGTTCGAGATCGATATCGACATTGAGTGCCATGCCGTGAAAACTGCAGCCCCTGCGAATGCGAAGGCCGACACTTGCCAGTTTTTCGCCAGCGACGTAAACACCCGGTGCATCGGCGCGGCTCGCAGCATCGATGTCGAATTCAGCAGCCAGGTCGACGACACTTTGTTCCAGCGCTGTCACCAGAGTCCGTACACCCATCGCAGAGCGCCGCAGGTCCAGCAGCGGGTAGATCATGAGCTGCCCGGGTCCGTGAAACGTTACCTGGCCGCCCCGGTCGATCTGCACGACGGGGATGTCACCAGGCGCGAGCAAATGTTCCTTGCTGGCATTGAGACCCATCGTGAATACGGGCGGGTGCTCGGTGAACCAAATTTCATCGCGCGTGGATTCTGTGCGCGCATGTCGTCGTGCGAGGAGGCGTCGCGGTAGATGTCATCGAGCTGTTGCTGGCTCGTCGCCGTGATGGTGACGGTGACCGAGACGAAGCGGCCGTTGCGGCTGACGGCCGCCTGCACCGCACTATCCGCTACCGCTCCTGCGCGAACTTCCACCAGCGCACGGGCGGTGGCTCGAAACTCCGGGGTGTCCCGCCCCATCATCTTGATCGGAAAATCGCAGGGAAACTCGAGTCCGGTCTGCTCAGACATGCTTACTCGAACCAGAGGCTGACACTGTCGCGCGTACGCTGCCAGACCGATCCGGTCGGGTTGTCGTCGAGGGCGCGTAAAGGGGCGCTCAACAGCTGTTCCTCGCCCAGACGGACTGTTAATTCAGCAACAGGTTGACCGGCTGATACCGGTGCTTCGATGATCGCGGGAATATCCAGGGTCGATTCGAGCTGATCGTACGCACCGCGGCGAACCGTGATGTAAAGATCTTCAAGGACACCGAGCCGGGAATTCTCATTGGCCGATTTCCAGATACGTGCGGTCGTTACTTCTTCGCCCGCTTTGAATAACAGTCGAGTCTCAAAAAAGCGGAAGCCGTAGTTGAGCAGTGCCTGGCTGCCATCGGTACGTGCGCGGGTGCTTGACGTGCCAAGTACTGTCGAGATGATGCGCATGTTATCGCGCTTGGCCGAAGCGACAAGGCAGTAGCCCGCATCATCGGTATGGCCGGTCTTCAGTCCGTCAACCGATGCGTCGCGCCATAGCAGTGAATTTCGATTGTCCTGCTTGATGTCGTTGTAAGTGAATTCCTTGACCGAATGCCAGGCGTAATAGTCCGGAAATTCCAGGATCATGGCACGCGCCAGCGTCGTAAGATCTCTTGCTGTTGTTGTGTGTCCTGCGGCCGGCAGGCCGGTCGCGTTGAGAAAGTGACTCGAGTGCATGCTGAGCGATGCCGCATACTGATTCATGAGTTCTGCAAACACACTTTCAGTGCCGGCAATATGTTCTGCAAGAGCGACGCTTGCGTCGTTGCCGGATTGCACGATCATGCCCAGCAGCAGGTCGTTGATGGAAACGCGCGAACCGACCTCGACAAACATCCTCGACCCTTCGGTGCGCCAGGCCTTTTCGCTGATTGTGACTTCGTCTTCGAGACGAATCTGCTCCTGCTTCAGTGCGTGAAAGACCACGTATGTTGTCATCAGCTTGGTGAGGCTGGCCGGGGCAAGTGCCTCATCCGGGTTAAGTGACGCCAGCTCGCGGCCGGTCAGGCTGTCGACAACGAGATAACTTTTTGCGCCGATGATCGGTGGCGCCGGCGCTGGCATGGGCGCTGCGGCGTAAGCCGCTGAAGCAAATAACACAAGCAGTGGCGCAAACAACATAGTCAGACGTTGAAACATGGGGCCTCGGAAAGATCAGGTGATTCGTATCGGCGCGTATTGTAACGCCTATTCAAGGACGAGATAGGGGTCCGTAATGCCGATGTTCTCGAGTTCCTCGACGAGTATGTCGTAATCGATCACCCTGGCGACCGGGCCGATGCGGACGCGCAGCAGAGACGGCCTTGCGGAAGCATCTTCGTGGATGAAGGCATTATCGATGCCGGATGCGGCCAATTCGCCCAGGCGACGCTCGGCGTTTGCGCGATCACCAAATGCTCCTACCTGCACAAAGATTCGCGCGCTGCCGGCGAGCGGTGCCGATGCCGGTTCGACGGCTGGCTGAACGGACGGCGGCAAGGACGCTTCAGAGACGGGCGCAGTCGTTTTCCGGGTTGGACGGTCGCCTGCAGGCGTATCGAAGTCAATCGCCGTTACTTCGACCAGGCTGGTACCGTCGCGAAGCATATCCAGCCTGGCGGCGGCGGCATACGAAAGGTCGATGATGCGGTTGTGTATAAACGGGCCGCGATCATTAACGCGTACAACAATGCTCTTGTCGTTTTGCAGGTTACGCACTCGTACATAGGTTGGCAGTGGCAGACTCTTGTGCGCTGCGGTCATTGAGTGCATGTCGTAGACTTCGCGATTCGACGTCAGGTTGCCGTGGAATTTCTTTCCGTACCAGGACGCGACGCCGCGCTCCTGATAACCGCTGCTACTTGGCATAACCTGATAACGTTTGCCGAGAACTTCATACACAGGCCCGTTGCCGTATCTGCTGCGTGCTTCGGGGCGCGGAATTGCATCGCCTGGCAGACCGCGAATGCGAGTACTGCCGGACGAGGGAGGGCCGTCGCCACGGAGCTTGCCGCTGCCGCAGGCGACAAGTGATAGCGACATGACCACGATCAGTAGCAGCCTAGCCGGCACCGGTAGCCACCTTCGACGCTATTTCCTGGCCCAATTGATGCGCCGCGAGCGCATACATGGCGCTGTGATTGTATTTCGTGATGACAAAGAAATTATGGAAGCCGACCCAGTGTTCGATGCCGCTGCTGCCTTCATAGGTCAGAAGCTCGCCTTTGCTGTCGGCGCATAGATCGGTTGCGAAGACGACGCCTTTCTCGCTCAACGATTCAATCGTATCGGCCGCTTTCAATGTGTTTTTTGGTTGCGGTACAGGCCCCTTCCATTGACCGCTCAGTGTAGCCTGGGCCGTGACTTCTTCTCCGGCCCGCCAGCCGTGTTCAAGAAAATAGTTGGCGACACTGCCTGAGACATCGGCCCAGTCGTTCCAGATATCGCGCTTACCGTCGCCGGTTGCATCCACGGCGTAGGCACGAAAGCTCGACGGCATGAACTGTGGTCGGCCC
>CAMYLB010000031.1 GCA_947259145.1 uncultured Woeseiaceae bacterium | reverse complement strand
TCGTATTCTGCACCGCGTCAAAGTACCCGGCCCCTACAAAGGACTGATGCTTGGCGGCACGGAAGCCGAACTTCTCGTCCGCGAACTCTTTTTCCTGCAGCTTCGAGTATGCGTACATGCCATCCTGCTTGTAGGCGCGACTGAGATTGAACATGCTCGAATTCAGTGCGTGCCAGCCGGCCAGCGTGATGAACTGGAACTTGTAGCCCATCTTGCCGAGCTCTTCGCGGAAGACTTTCATCGTTGCCTCATCTAGATTCGCTTTCCAGTTGAACGACGGCGAGCAGTTGTAGGACAGCAGCTGGTCCGGGAATTCGGCATGAATCGCATCAGCGTAGCGTTTTGCCTGCTCGAGATCCGGCTTCGAGGTTTCACACCAGATCAGGTCCGCATAGGGCGCATAAGCCAGCCCGCGCGCGATTGCCTGATCCATACCGGCCTTCGTGCGGTAGAAGCCTTCCGGCGTGCGCTCACCCGTAATGAACGGATGGTCACGATCGTCTGAGTCAGACGTAATCAGGTTTGCCGCGTCCGCGTCGGTACGCGCCAGCAGTACCGTTGGAACGCCGCAGACATCGGCGGCAAGCCGGGCGGCATTGAGCTTCGCCACGGCCTCGTGCGTTGGCACCAGGACTTTGC
Source organism: uncultured Woeseiaceae bacterium (assembly GCA_947259145.1). Lineage (GTDB taxonomy): Bacteria > Pseudomonadota > Gammaproteobacteria > Steroidobacterales > Woeseiaceae > UBA1847. The sequence continues at coordinate 11,553 of CAMYLB010000031.1, read as the reverse complement.
CACCCATATGACCGCACTTCTTGGCGGAAGAAAGCTGGTCCTCAAAGTGTACGCCGGCCGCGCCAGCCTTGATCATCGCCTTCATCAGTTCGAATGCGTTGAGGTTGCCACCAAAGCCCGCTTCGGCGTCGGCAATGACCGGTGGTAGCCAGTCAATGCTGTCGTCGCCGTTGAGCGCATGAATTTCATCGGTGCGCAGCAGCGCATTGTTGATGCGCTCTACCATCTTCGGCACTGAATCGACCGGGTACAAACTCTGGTCGGGGTACATTTCGCCCGCGCTGTTGCCATCGCCGGCGACCTGCCAGCCCGAGCAGTAAATCGCTTTCAGCCCAGCCTGGATCTCCTGGATGGCCTGGTTGCCTGTCAGGGCACCCAGCCCGCAAAGCGGTTCTTCCTGGTTCACGAGACGCCACATCTTCTCGGCGCCGAGGCGAGCGAGTGTATGTTCGATCTGCACCGTGCCACGCAGTTTCACGACGTCTTCGGCGCTGTAGCCACGCTCGACACCTTTCCACCGTGGGCTGTTCGCCCACTCCGATTTGAGCTTGTTAATCTGTTCCTGTCGCGTCATGGCAATATCCTTTTTTTTCTGGGCACCGGAAATCGTGCGAAAAATTACTTGCTGCCGATTGTACGCCCCATTATGATGAAATTTCACAGTGGAAATTTCACAGTGTCAATTTTACAAGAGGGCTCAATATGAGCAGCCACCAGGGGCTCCGCCGCAAAGCGCACTTTTTAGGCACTAAAATCAAGAACTTACGAAAGCGTAACAACCTCATTTCATACCTGTCAATGATCGAGAACGGCAAGCGGGTCCCTTCCGAACGCCTGCTGGAAATCATCGCCGAGATATTCCAGAAGAAAACGAGCTGGTTCTTCGACGAGTCCCTTGATGATGAAGCGATCGACACAGCGCCCACTGCCGCGGTCAGAGGCATGCCGCTGGAGCCCGGCTTTCTGTTCTCGGAATCGCTGCTGCAGCTCGCGATCCCGGAGCTGCTCGCACAGACCGGGACAACCGGACGACAGTTTGCCCACCTGCTGATTCGCGCACACCAGGAGGCCAGCCACAACCGCTTCCCCGATATTGAGCGTGCCGCCGAGACTGTCGGCAAGAAGCAGTTCCCGATGCACCTCGACGATTTATTCGCCATCGCCCGGGATCTCGGCCTCAAAGTTCGGTGGTTCGACGACTCCACGTTCGAGGACAAGGGCGAATCCGATCAACCCCTCAACACGCTGGTGCGCTCCTTCTTCGATGCGCCGAACATGGTGTACGTCAATCGCGAGCTGGAGAAAGATCCGGCAAGGCTGAAGTTCGATCTCGCCAACCATATCGGGCACATGGTTCTGCATGGCGGCGATGGCGCACGTGCGCCGCAGGTCTCCGGCGGGCGTGTGTCGGGTCGTCGTCATGACAGCGAATCACTGAACGTGGACGCAAAGGATATCCTGTACGCGTGGCGCGACTTCGAGTGCAGCTATTTTGCCGCGGCGCTGCTCGCACCGAAAACGCCATTTCGGCAGTTCCTCGCGCGGCAGGCCTACGCCATTGACGCGGGTGATAAAATCGATCTGACCAAGACGCTCGTTATGCGGCGTATGCCGAGTGTTTCCCCTTACCCGCACTGGCATTATTTCGACGCCTACCCGCCCGGTCATCTGCGAGCCGTTTATCGCGGCAACGGTATTCCATTGCCGTGGGGCAACATGAAATTGGTTTCAGACCCTTGCCAGCATTGGGCTGTTTTTCGAATGCTCAATACCCGATCGACTGAGCCTTCTTCGCAGATATCCGTCTTGCGAAGCGGCGATGACAAACGGCTCTATTGCTGTCAGTCGATACGCAGCACGGACGCGGCTGGCAACCCGCACGTTTTGTGCGCCGGCGTAGACCTTTCACCCGCGCTTGTTGCACAGAGCATCGACCCGAAACGTACGATCGACATGATCGAAGCGAGTTGCAACAGTAGCGGTGGATCAGGGCCAATCCCGAGCGAGGCGCGCAAGCAGCTTGAGAGCATCTCCAAGATTCTGAATATCGGCTGGATTGAAGAGGGAGCGGCGAGCGACGCTACAATTATTTGCCAGCGCAGCTCCAGCTGCCCCCGCGACAAACACTGTCTTGGCAAAGCGCCGTCGAAACTCAAGCCCCAGATTGACCAGATTCGCGAAGCAGTACTGAGTGCATAATTACAGTACTTTGTGATAAATACCCGTTTTAACAATCGAGTTAGTCATGTCAAAACCTGAAGTAAAAGCGTTTTTCGACGAAGCAACGTTCACGGTGACCTATGTGGTCAGTGACCCGACGACCGGGCGGGCCGCAATAATCGACCCTGTGCTCGACTTCGAGGCCGCCTCCGGCCGCACGTCAACGGCGTCGGCTGATGCTGTCGTTGCCTACGTAAAGAAGAACAGGCTGGAGATCGACTGGATTTTGGAAACCCATGTGCACGCGGATCATATCAGCGGCGCACCCTGTCTCAAGGAACAGCTCGGGGGCCAGACTGCAATCGGTAAGGGCGTTACCGCGGTCCAATCGACTTTCAAGAACGTATTTAATCTGGCAGGCCTTGCGACGGACGGCAGCCAGTTCGATCATCTTTTCGATGACGGCGACACGTTCGAGGTCGGCAACGTCAGCGGACGAGTGATCGCAACCCCGGGACATACACCCGCATGCGTCACCTACGTTATTGGCGACACGGCCTTCGTTGGAGACACGCTGTTCATGCCTGATTTCGGTACGTCCCGGACAGACTTTCCGGGTGGTAGCGCGGCACAGCTGTATGGCTCCATCCAGAGGATTCTTGCGCTGCCCGACGACACCCGACTCTTTATGTGCCATGACTACAAAGCGCCCGGGCGAGATGAATTCGCGTGGGAAACGACGGTCGCCGCACAGCGCGACGGCAATATACATATCAACAAGAGCGTTTCCGAAAAGACGTTTGTGGAAACGCGCGAAAGCCGCGACCGTCAGCTCGGAATGCCAAAGCTGTTGTTGCCGGCGATCCAGGTGAACATTCGCGCGGGCCGGCTCCCGGACGCCGAAAACAACGACATTCGTTATCTCAAGATCCCAATCGACGCCATTTAATGCTCAGCAATCCAATGCTTTAGATATGTCGCCGAAAGAACACAAGAAGTAAAAACTCCATGCAAATCTATAAACTCACCGAGGCGTGCTGCGTTGCAGGACAAATTCAGCCAGCCGATGTCGAGGCGCTAAAAAACGATGGTTTCGTCACGGTTGTCTGCAATCGACCGGACGACGAGGACTTTGGTCAACCAACCGCTGCGTCAGTCGCGGCGGAGTGTGCAAGTCATGGCGTTGCGTTTCACCATCTGCCGATTTCAAATACGGGTATCTCGACGGAAATGATCGAACAGTTCCAGAAGATCGTAGCCGAAAGTGACGGACCGGTACTCGCCTACTGCCGCTCGGCTCAACGCTCGTCCGTGTTGTGGCAATACAGCGGTTCGCCCTAAAGCATTTTTTTTCGAAACCGTTGCATGCCACTGATCCAGCGATCGTGATCACTCGCCTTGCGCTGCACGTAGGTTGTCACTTGCGGATGCGTGAGAATCAGGAAGCGGCCGGCCAGCGCTTCGTCAACGATGATATCGGCGACGGCGTCCGGTCTCATTATGCCGTCGACGTCATTGCCCCTGAAGCCACCCTCCAACGATTCCGAATCGTCTTCGATGCCGATCATGCGCGTCGCTACCGCCTGCGGGCACACTACTGACACAACAATACCGGCATCACCGTAGTCAATAGCCAGCGACTCGGCGAAACCGACGGCTGCGTGCTTGGTCGCCGAGTACGCCGAATCGCCGATCTGGCTCAGCAGCCCGGCGGCCGACGCAGTATTCACGAGATGCCCGCGACCGCGCTCGAGCATGCGCGGCACCAGCGCTCTCGCCGCGAAGACGTGCGCCATGACGTTTACCTGCCAGCACGCATCCCATCGATCTTCAATGGGGTTCATACCGCCTTCGGCCGAGATGGCGCCACTGGCTCCGTCGCCGTAACCGACACCGGCATTGGAGATGAACATGTCAATCGGACCATGGGCCTTTTCAACTTCTTCAACCAGCGCCACTATCGCTTTTTCGTCACTGACATCGAGTGCCTTGGCAACACCTCCGATCTCGGCTGCAACGATCGACGCCGCGGCTTCGTCAATATCTGCAACAACAACCATCGCGCCATCGTTTGCCAGGCGGCGGCATAGTGCTCGGCCGATTCCGTGTCCGCCACCGGTGACGACTGCAACCCTGATCCCAGGTGCGTTCAATGTGCGTTACTCCCTCGCAGACCCATGAACGACATTGCCGTTCAACATTGTCAGGGCCACAGTAGCCCCGCATTCATAAAACCGGATGTTCTCATAGCCGATCGATCAGCGAATAGTAGAACATGGCGAGCACCATACCCGGGTAGCGCAGCAGCGTGCCTCCCGGGAACATGTGTGTCGGCAGTCCCGCAAAAACATCGAATCGTGCCGCCGTACCGCCAATGGCCTCGGCAATGACCTTGCCCGCGAAATTCGCTGTCGAAATACCGTGCCCGGAATAACCCTGTGCAAAAAACACGTTCGGCTTCAGGCGGCCAAAATGTGGCAGACGGTTGACAGTGACTGACAGGGTCCCGCCCCACGCGTAGTCGATTCTGACGTCATCGAGTTGCGGGAAAAGCTTTAGCATGTACGGACGAACGAACTTCGATATGTCGGCTGGAAATTCCCGACGGTAATTTTCGCCACCACCGAATAAAAGGCGATGATCTTCCGACAGGCGAAAGTAGTCGACGACGAAGCGCGTGTCATGAACACCGAAACGTCCGTTAATAAGTTCCAGTGCGCGCTGCTCACCCAGCGGTTCGGTCGCGATCATGAAATTGTTGATGGGCATGATCTTTCTGGCTACCCGCCGTTCGAGCTTGTCGAGATAGCCGTTGCAGGCAAGTACCACGAAATCTGCTGTCACGGAGCCCTGCGATGTCTCGACCAGCGCCGGGTCCTTTCGCGAATAGCCTTTCACGCGTGAGCGTTCAAAAATACGCACACCGGCTTCCGAAGCAGCGTTCGCAAGACCGAGCGTGTAGTTCAGAGGGTGCAGCGCGAGGGCTTGCGAATCGTACAGGGCTTCCAGAAAACCGTCGGTCGCGACACGTTCTCGCGTCTGTTTTGCATCCAGCGATTGACAGAAATGGTAGTCGTATCGCTCCGCCAGCGCATCGCTCAGCTCCTGCGGCCAGCCCTGATAGCGTCTCTTGTGAACACCAACCAGCTGACCGTCCTGCAAGTCGCAGGGAATCCCGTGTTTCACCACACGCTGCCGGATCTCGTTCTTCGCAAGTTCCGCAAAATCCCAAAGCTGCCTGGAACGCTCATAGCCGAAGGCCTCTTCGGTTTCGAATACGTCTTTGCGCTGGCCGCTACCGACAAGTCCGCCGCAGCGGCCCGATGCGCCGAAGCCAATACGCTCTGCCTCGAGCAAGACCACGTTAAACCCCTGCTCCGCCAGATTCAGCGCGGCGGAAAGGCCCGTAAAGCCACCGCCGATGACACAGACATCGGCACGCTCCGCACCCGCCAGCGACGCGTGCTCGCGAATACCGACGGCGGTTGCCGCGTAGTAAGTGTCAGGATGGCCCGACGACAGTTTCTTCTCTTTCTGCACAGTGCGCCCTGGCAACTGGATGGGTAGCGAAAGCCGAATGATCAAAGGCGGACGCCGGTAGCGGTAATCGGCTATTGTTTCACTCTATTAAGCGATGTCGCCCGCATGATAATACGTGAGAATTGAGGTGAATCAGCAATATCATATCTACTTCGATCTCGACGGCACGCTAACCGATCCCTACGAAGGCATTACCAGGTGCATCCTCTACGCGCTCGACGAACTCGGTTTTGACCACCCGAGTGAAGAATACCTGCATAACTGCATCGGCCCACCACTGTACGACACGTTTCCGGAGATGGTTGGCAAGGAGCTGACGCTCAAAGCAATTGATTTGTATCGGGAGCGATTCGTTGACGTAGGTTGGCAGGAAAACAAACCCTACGAAGGAATACTTGACGCGCTGGAGACAATTTCTGCCGCCGGTCACACGCTGTTCGTCGCCACCAGCAAACCGCACGTCCAGGCCAGGAGAATCGTCCAACATTTCGGCATGGGGCAATACATTAAAAAAGTATATGGCTGCGAACTGGATGGCACACGTTCCAACAAAGCGGAATTGCTGAAGTACGCCATTGACGAAAACCCGCGCGCCGAGAAACGCACGATGGTCGGCGACCGGAAACACGACCTGATCGGCGCAATCAGGAACGGCATGCGGCCAATCGGTGTTTCCTATGGGTATGGATCGGTTGAGGAACTGAGCAGCGCCGGCGCCGTCGATATCGTCAGCACGCCTGCGAGTCTGCCTGAGATCGTACTCAAGGACTTTGCCTAGCTAGAACTGCGTCCACCTCGCCGCAATTCCTTTCAGCATCTGAACAAGCAGCCAGAGAAAAGCCAGCGGCAGGATTATCGTTTGCAGTACGAACAACACGATTAAATCCACAATGTGCTCGGCAGCTTTGGATGCGTTCTCTTGCAGATTCGCCAATCGGTCAGAGATGTTGACGGATGCCAGCGATTCGTCGATTACTGAGTTGAGACGATCCATGATCGACTGATCGACGGTGGGCGGCGTTTTCACGTCAACGTTGGCCTCTTTGATCGCCCTTCCTGTTACTTCGAGCGCCGCTGTCGCTTCGGCTTGCTGCGGTGCCAGGAACGTATCGGTAACAAGATTAGTTCCGATGATCAGCAAAGGGACGATGAAACGAACAAACAGCATCACCAGTAGTATTCGCGACGCCGCTGCAGCCATTTTGTTCTTGTTCAGGCGCGGCGACCACAAAACTACAATTGCAAATAGGGAGGCGATGACCAGCGCTACCGTCACAACCCGTGACGCTGTCATAGTGAGCAGCACGTTCTGCAGGCCGAGGGAACTGGCCGCAACCAGCATGACGCTGGAGAACTGTTCCACCAGGTCGTTGATCGGGTCCAGAATCTGACCAACCGAAACCGTCACGCCGACGCCGACTTCCGTGCTTTGCACAACGGAAATGACACCGTTAAGCGTTCGTGCAGCGGCAAATGTTACGAGTGCCCGTTTGAGCGCATCCTGTGCATAGGAATCAGCGGTATGGTCGGCCACGCCACTTATTGCGACAGCGGAAGCTGCCAAGGCAAGTAAAGTCCAGATGATTCTTCGTCTATCCATGGCGAAACCCTAGAATAGCATTGCGTTTGCTTTTGCGTATAAAGTGTCGGGTAACGTGTTTCCCGGCAGCCCAATCATGAGGTTTTGGCACCGAATCCCGATCGTCATCCGCGCTGTTGTCGTAGGCTTTCTTGTCTTCGCGATTGCAGGTTCCGTGGCGTGGACGCTGGTTTTGTCCCTTATTCCACCACCTTGGTCGGTTTTGGTGATGGTCGTCATTTTGTGGCTCTACTGGCGGTATTTTCGGGGAGACTGGTGGCCTGATTCAACCAAGGCCTTCAGAAAACAGTGCTTTCGCGTTACCAGGCTGCCGTTAAAAGTCTGGACATGGAGCCTGTTCGCGGCGCTCACCGCTGCCCTGCTATTGCAATCAATACTCGTCGTTACGTTTCGCATCGTGGAATTCCCGGCAGAAGCATGGAAATTGCCGTACGACTTTTCCGCACTCCCGATTTGGCAAGTCTGGATGCTGCTGGTCCTGGCCGCAGTGGTTGCCGGCATTGCGGAGGAGATTGGTTTTCGCGGTTATATGCAGGTTCCGCTTGAAGAGCGCTACGGTCCCGTAGCCGCGATCACAATTGTGTCAATCGTATTCACGATCGCCCACTTCACCCAGGCCTGGGCCGGCGGCATTGTCATAGTATTGTTCGCAATCAGCGCAGTGTGGGGAGTGCTGGCTCGCGTTTCCGGCTCGCTGATCCCCGGCATTGTCAGTCACGCGTCGGCAGATGTCGTTAATTTTGCCTACTGGTGGACAGACATTGCCGGATCATTCGACAAGCAGCCTGTTAGCGAGACAGGTATCGATTTACACTTTGTTTTATCTCTCACCATCTTATTGGCGTTACTTACGCTGTTTGTTTTTGCCGCTCGCAAGACGCTGCTCGTCCGCCAGGCATAGAATCTGGGGTAAACTTATCGCGGGCGGCTACAGAGGTAAAGGCCATGGTCTCGAGAGTAATTGAACGTTTGCGCCGGACGGACTGGCGCATCTTCATGGGCGGCATCCTTACCGTGCTCTGGCTCATCGCCGGCATTGTTTATATTCGCGGCGGCAACTTCAATCGGGCGACAATCTACGACATACCGCTGGAGGACCTCGGCAGTTTTCTGGAGGGCGCGTTCGCACCGCTCGCGTTCCTGTGGCTGGTCATCGGCCTTTTTATTCAGCAAAGAGAGCTGGCCGATAATACGGAGGTCCTGCGTCAAACCTCCATCCAGTCGGAAAAACAAACCCAGGCTATCGCGGCCACCGAGATGAACGCTCGCCAGGAGACGTTTTTCAAGATCGCCGAAAGCGTAAAGGGTCAGCTCGGTGGAATCACCGGCATGCTATTTATCTCTTGTGTGGGCGCAACAGAAGGGCAGCTCGTTCCGAGAGAAAGAATAGCAGAGATGTGGCACATGCTTGCCAGGCGCGATGACCAGGTATTTGCGCGCGAGTTCTTGTTGTTTGACGCGGACGATTATGGCGGTTACGAGGCGTTGTTCTACAAGACTGAAATTCGTCGTCGTCACACAAGAAACTTCATCCGGACGTTCGACCGGCTGATGGAGATGGCCAAAAACTGCGACAGCCCCAACGGGATAATCGCCGAGTCTATGACGCAAACCGCACATGGACTGCTTTACAACCAGATGCGGGAACATCAACCGGACGACATGAAGATTGAATGCGCGCCTGTTGATACGGCGGACTACGAAGAAGTATTCGAGCAAACTCGAGCCTGACGTTCCTCAAGAGCTGACTTCCCAAGCAGGCGCAGCGCTTGCTACTGTAGGGGCTGTAAAATCGGAGTCGCTTTATGCCCAGATTTGTCGGCCTGTTAGTCGCCATCGGTCTCCTTGCAGCCTGCCAGCAAGCACCGGAATCCTCGGCGCCACCGGACAGCGCTCACAAGGCCAGCGATACGGAAACTGTCGCAAAGGGCAAGCTGGCCGATGCTGTCTATCATTCCGGCCGGATCTACACGGTCAACCCGGATCAGCCCTGGGCGCAGGCGGTCGCGATTCTTGACGGCAAAATCATTTTTGTCGGGTCGGACGACGCAGTGCGCAGTTATATCGGCCCGAACACTACTGTGCATGACTTGCGGCGGCGCCTGATGTTGCCCGCTTTTCAGGATGCGCACATTCATCCGATCACGAGCGGCATCGACGCCGCGGCGTGCGATCTTTTCGGCCTCGACGATCTTGGGCTTTACTGGACCCGTATTGCCGAATACGCCACGGCCAATCCTGACGTCCCGTGGATTCTCGGCGGCGGCTGGTCGATGGCCGTGTTCGGTCCTGGCGCATCCCCCAGCCGCAAGATCCTCGATGAGCTGGTGCCCGATCGGCCCGTCTACCTGACGGCGCAGGATGGCCATACCGCGTGGGTCAATTCCGTCGCCCTCGAGATCGCGGGAATTACCAAAAACACGCCCAACCCACCCGACGGCATCATCGACCGTGACCCCGAATCGGGTGAAGCCATCGGCAGCCTGCAGGAAGGCGCCATGGAGCTTGTGAAGCGACACGTTCCTGAAACAACGCTCGAGGTCCGCTTGCAGGGGCTCAGGTACGCTCGCGACATGCTGCATGGATACGGTATTACATCGATCCAGGACGCCACGGTGCTTGAGGGCGAACTTGAAGCCTATGCCAAGCTTGATTCGGCGGGTGAGCTAAATATGCGCGTGGTTGCCGCGCTCTGGTGGGAGCGGAACGAAACCGAAGAGCAGATTCCGCACCTGCTGGAACTGCGCGAGAAGTTCAACAACGGACATATTCGACCGACGACCGTGAAAATCATGCAGGACGGCGTCATGGAGAACTATACGGCCGTCATGCTGGAGCCGTATTTGACCGAATACGACACACGCGGCATTCCGATGATCGAACCCGAGTTCCTGAAGGAAGCGGTCAGCCTGCTGGACGCCGCAGGATTTCAGGTGCACTTCCATGCGATCGGAGATGGGGCGATTCGACAGTCGCTCGATGCGATAGAAGAAGCGCTTGAGCGCAATGGAGACCTCGATCACCGCCATCATATCTCGCACCTGCAGATCATCGACCCGGCCGATATTCCGCGCTTCGCCCAGCTGAATGTTGTAGCCAACTTCCAGCCTGTCTGGGCCTATGCCGACGAGTACATCGTTGATCTTACGCTTCCCTTCATTAGCGAGGAGCGTGCGAAGTGGATGTATCCGATCAAGTCGGTTATCGATGCGGGTGGCAAAGTGGCATTCGGCAGTGATTGGTCTGTTTCCACTGCGAACCCGTTTCCCCAGATCGAGACGGCAATCACGCGAGTAGACGCCGAAACACATGGCACGGAAGTGTTGAATCCCGAGCAGCGGATCACCCTTCAACAGGCGATCGAGGCGTTCACGATCAACGCGGCATTTGTGAACCAGCAGGACGACAGCACCGGCTCGATCGAGAAAGGCAAGCTGGCCGACCTGATCGTCGTCGATCGCAACCTGTTCGAGATCAAGCCCGGCGAAATATCCGACGCTAAAGTCGTGCTGACGTTATTTGAGGGCAAACCGGTGTACGGTGGTTTGAAACCAACAGCGGGCCAAACAGTGGATTGACTCCAAGCGCTCATTATTAAGCTATACTGAAAAGGTGTCGGGGTCATTTGTGGCACTTTCGCAACATAAACCGCAAAGACCTTCATGAATATTTGCCAACCTAGGGGAAGCGAAAATGAAATATCTTGCCTTAATCGCCAGAGGACTGAGTGTTGCTCTGGTGCTTTCAGTTTTTTCGATTTATTCATCGACTGCCGCGGCGCAGGATACGAACGCTGACGAGGCTTTAGAAGAGGTCATCGTCACCGGCTCGCGTATTCGCCAGGACCCACTCTCGGACAGCGGCCCGGTGATGAATATTTCCGCTGAGGACATTCAGAAATCTGGACTCACGTCGATTGGTGACTTTCTGCAGCGCCTGCCCTCATCCGGCGGCGCCCTCAACGCGCGCTTCAACTCGAGCGGCAACTTCGGCTTCCCGCCGGACGGCAGCGGCGTCGGTGCCGGCTCTTCCCAGGTTGACCTGCGCCATCTCGGCGCGAAGCGCGTTCTGGTTCTCGTCGACGGCATGCGCTGGATTAGCGAATCCTCAGCCAGCGGCGTCGGCTCGGCGACCGATCTCAACACGATCCCGATCAGCATCATCGATCGCATCGAAGTGCTCGAAGACGGCGCCTCGGCGATATACGGTGCCGACGCGATCGCCGGAGTGGTCAACATCATCACGAAAAAAGA
>CAMYLB010000030.1 GCA_947259145.1 uncultured Woeseiaceae bacterium | reverse complement strand
CCTGGGACATGGCAACGCACATCGCCGCGCCGACCATGATCGCCGCAATGATGGAGTCGGCCCGGTCCATGCCGAGCGCCTGGGTAAGCACGATCAACAACGTGATACCGACGAGCGTCATGCCCGACAGCGGCGACCAGTTCGTGCGTCCAATTGCCTCCGACAGGATTATGCCGGCCATCCAGACCCACAGCGTGCCGAGAATTGCCATCGCAATGCCACCCAGGAGCGTCATCGACTCGACCGCAGTCACAGCCATGAAGCCGAGCAGGATGATCGCGCCGCCTACCGCGAAGTAGAGCAGTTTGATCGGCATTTCCTCGCCGGCGGTGCTGGTCTCGACCTGCGATGCCTTCTGCATGGACTTGATAGCGCTCAGGATTAGCGGTGCCGCGAGGATGACGCCCATGATCGCGCCGCCGATTAACATGCCTATGCCCAATGGCCGGTAGAGCAGCAGTCGTAGCGGTTCAGGGGAACTGATGATCTCGCCGACTTCGTCGAGCGGGAAGCTGCCAGTTGCCGCAAGCATCGGCGAAAGGAACCAATAAGCGACGAAGCCGCCGACGATGAATGCGATGCCGCCGCGTCCGGCAATGAAGCCGACGCCGATCGTCATCAGCGACAGATACCAGATGCCGTTCATGAACTCTGGCATGCCGATGAGCGCGCCCAGGTTCCAGTTAGACACGCCGGTGCGGATCGTGATGGCATGCACGGCGGCACTCAACAGGGCCGCTGCAACCAGGATGATGGCCTTGCGCACACCCGCGCCGGGGGATTTCAGGATCGTCGCGACGGCGACGCCGCCTGGGTAAGTGAGACGCTCGAAATCGATCATGTGCTTCCTGAGCGGGATGATGAATGCGATGCCGAGAAAAGCGCCGGCGATACAGCCGAAAGTAAGTATGACGGGATCGAAGCGATCGCCGTAACCCAAGATGAAGATCGCGGGTACCGAGAACATCATGCCCGAGGATGCGCCGTTCACGCCCGAGGCAATCGTCTGCACGATGTTGTTCTCGATTATGCTCTTGCGCCGCAGCATGCCGCGCAGGATACCGAAGCCGAGGATGGCGGCCAGCTCCGAACCTTCGATTGAAAATCCCAGGATTAATGCCGCGTAGCCAATAGAGACGGCGATGATGACGCCGAGAATCCAGCCCACGATGATCGCGACCCACGTGAGTTCCGGATATGGCCGGGCTTGTATAGATGGTGATTCTTGCACCGTCTGTCTCCCCCTCTTCTTATTTGGCCGTCAGACTACCACAGAGGTTGCAGGCGTGCCGCCAGCTGATCACGCGCCATAACTTCGTTGAATTCATCGGCAAGCTCTACGCAGGCCGTCACGCAGGTACGCCACGCCGTTACCCGTTCCTGCGGCGAAAAATTCACAAAATCCGTCCGGTCCGGAATCTTTGCATTCGGCAGTCTTGAGACAAACCCGGCTGACGGGCTGATAAGAATTGTACGGTCAACGTTGCCCGGCGTTGGCTTGCGCCACTTGAGCTTTTTGTCAAACCAACCGGGCACAATGCGATCGTAGAAATGCGGGAAGAGCGTCAGGCTTTCGCGCGCGCTGTGCGGCAAGTCGAGGTGGTAGTCAATGACACCACCATCACGATAGACACCGGGTCGCGCACCGTGGATATCCCGGACGCCGGAGAGTACGAGCGGTATCGAGCCGCTCGCTACCACGGCATCCTGCAGATTCTCGGCTGACAGCTCGATGCGCTGCAGAGGAAAACCGGACACGTCGAAAAACGGTGGAACGTCTCTGTTGTCGAAAAACAAAGCGCGCTCAAAAAACAGCCCGAGCGACTTGCGGCTCACTGCGTTGAGGGCCGCCGCCGTAATCAGTCCTGCGGCGAGCAGCCAGCGGTTTTCATTTGCCGTAATGTGGCGGCCGCGAACAGCCATGACGTGCATCCTGAACAAGGGGTGCGTCAGAATCTCGTCAACGCCGCTCTCTCCCAGCACGAACGCAAGGATCTCGCGGCTCTTGGCCGTAATTTCATGAATATCCGGTCGCTCGCTGTAGGTCTGCTCCAGGTAGGCCCGCTCGAAACGCTCTATCGCTGCAACGGGATCTTTTTGCGCGTAACAGGCGAAGCGCCACGAACCGATCGACGACCCGATCAGGTGTACCGGGCCGGTCATGCTTGGAACCAGGTTTTGGAGGATTGCGCGGTCCAGCTGGCTCAGTACCAGCCACTTGGCGCCACCCGAAGCGCCTGCAATCGTGCCGACAGATGCAATATCAAATCCATGGCTTCGAATCGAGTCAAGCGCGCCCGCGCCGGCTCTGAATATCAGCGAGTGCTGCTTCACTGTATCGGGACTTGGGGCGCAACGCGCGCCACTACTCGAACGGATGCGTCTTGATGATGGTCTGCTCGCGGTCGGGGCCGGTTGAGATGATATCAATCGGCACGCCGGCAAGTTCTTCAATGCGTGCCAGGTAGTCACGGGCTTTCTGCGGCAACTTGTCGAAGTCGGTAATGCCAACCGTCGACTCTTGCCAACCCGACCATTCCTCGTACACCGGTTTGCAGTCGGCAAAGCGATCGACGACAACCGGTACCCCGGGGATCGGTTTGCCATCGATCTACGCTGCTGTTAACGATCGAACGTCGCAGCGCCACGGCATCGAACCAACCGCAGCGTCGTGGACGACCGGTCGTTGCACCAAACTCGGCGCCTACTCTCGCAAGATGCGCGCCCTGATCATCGAACAGTTCGGTCGGGAACGGACCCGCGCCGACGCGCGTCGTATACGCTTTCACGATACCCAGAATATAGTCGAGGTTGCGTGGGCCAATACCGGTACCGGTACTCGCGGCGGCCGCGACCGTGTTTGATGAAGTTACATACGGGTACGTGCCGTGATCAATATCGAGGAAACTGCCTTGCGCGCCTTCGAACAGGATACTTTTGTCCGACTTCGCCAGGTCCTGCAGTATTTGCGTGATATCGGTGGTGATTGGCGCGATGATTTCGGCGTAGCCCAACGCCTCTTCGAGCGTCTGCGTAAAGTCGACAGGCTGCGTCTTGAAATAATTCTTCAGGAGAAAGTTGTGATAGTCGAGAATTTCACCGAGCTTCGCAGCAAATTTCTCTCGCACGAAAAGGTCCGAGACGCGCAATGCCCGCCGCGCCACCTTGTCTTCATAGGCAGGTCCGATGCCACGACCGGTTGTGCCAATGGCGCTGGAGCCGCGCGCCTTTTCGCGCGCGGCATCGAGCGCTACGTGCGACGGCAGGATAAGCGGACACCCGGGACTGATCCTGAGGCGCTCGTACACGGGGACGCCGCTGTCAATCAACGCATTTGCTTCCGTTACCAGGGCGTCCAGCGCCAAAACGACGCCATTGCCGATAAGGCAGCTGACGCCGTCACGCAGGATTCCGGAAGGAATCAGGTGCAGAACCGTTTTCACGCCGCCAATAACGAGCGTGTGCCCGGCATTGTGTCCCCCCTGAAAGCGGGCAACGGCCGCGGCGCGATCGGTTAACAGGTCAACGATTTTTCCTTTGCCTTCATCACCCCACTGGGTGCCGATGACAACTACGTTCTTTCCCATGACTTTCCTGCTCGTCCGCCTGTCTTCGTCGCGAGCCTAGCCGCGCACCATGAATAGCACCAGTAATCCGATAACCATGACCACCAGCCCGATGTTTCGTATTTGGCTGTCACCGAGCCGCGTAATCTCCGCCACCATCTGGCGGTATTTTGCCGGCGAAATGAACGGCAGCATGCCCTCAATAACAAGGACCAGCGCGACTGCCGTCAGTATTTCTTTCCAGTACATCCCGTGCGGCTGTCCGCTTCCCTATTGCTTGCCGTCCGATTGGTTCAGGTAACGGAAGAACTCGTTTTTCGGATCGAGAATCAGGACATCGCCCGCTTTGCCCATCGATTTTCGGTAGGCATCGATGCTTCGATAGAACGCATAGAACTCCGGATCCTTGTTGTATGCCTTGGCGTAGATCTCTGCGGCTTTGGCATCGCCCTCGCCCTTGATCTTCTGACCGTCCCGGTACGCATTAGCCAGAATGACAGTACGCTCCCTGTCGGCTGCGGCGCGTTTTTCCTCGGCTCCTGCCCTGCCCTCGGCGCGACGCTCCGCCGCAATTCTCTTACGCTCTGCGCCCATTTGCAGG
>CAMYLB010000029.1 GCA_947259145.1 uncultured Woeseiaceae bacterium | reverse complement strand
GAAGATCGACATGATCGACTTCGCGGACCTGATCGTCCTCAACAAGTACGACAAACGAGGTGCCGAGGATGCGTTGCGTGATGTGCGCAAGCAATGGAAGCGTAACCATGTTGCATTCAGCGTTGCGGACGATGACGTGCCGGTCTATCCGACCATCGCGAGCCAGTTCAATGATCCCGGTATCACCTGGATGTTTTCGGAACTTTGCCGTCGTACAGCCGAGAAAGCAGGACTGGATACGGCAAAGTGGACGCCGGAGATAGACACATCCGTTCGCGAACCGCGTTCGACGGCGATGATTCCGGGTGCGCGAATTCGCTATCTTGCCGAGATCGCCGAGCAGGGGCGGGCAATCAATAGTCGCGCCGACAGCCAGGCGGAAATCGCCAGTCGCGCCCAGCACGTCTTTGAATCGCTGCGCTTGCTGGAAGACCCGGAGTTACCGACTGAACTCGAGCCATACAAAGCGGAAGCGCTGACCGGTGGTGATGACAGGAGCCTCACGGTGCTGCGGCAACGTTACCAGGAAGCAGTCGGCGACCTCACTGCGGAATCGCTCAAGCTCCTCCGGGAATGGCCGCAACGAAAAGCCGGCGTGCAGTCTGAGAAACACAGTTATACGGTTCGCGGCCGCAAGATTACGGGCGAAAATTATCGCGAAAGCCTGAGCCACCAGAAGATCCCGAAGATTGCGGCACCGGAATTCTCGGACTGGGGCGAGCTGCTCAAGTACCTCTGCAGAGAGAATCTTCCGGGCGGCTACCCGTACACAGGTGGCGTGTATCCGTATCGGCGACTGGGCGAGGATCCCACCCGCATGTTCGCGGGCGAGGGCACGCCCGAGCGTACCAACCAGCGTTTTCACTACCTGTCGCGCGGCCAGGATGCGGCGCGCCTGTCGACAGCGTTCGATTCGGTAACGCTCTACGGCGAGGATCCACATGAGCGGCCGGACATTTACGGCAAGGTCGGTAACTCGGGCGTGTCGATTGCCACGGTCGATGACATGAAGAAGCTGTATTCGGGCTTTGACCTTTGCGCACCGAGCACGTCGGTTTCTATGACGATTAATGGGCCCGCGCCGATGATCCTGGCGTTTTTCATGAATACGGCTATCGATCAGCAGGTCGAAAAGCACCTGCGTGAGACCGGCGGGTGGGACGCGGCGCAAAAAAAGATCGACAAGTACTTCAAGAACAAAGAGCGGCCGCGTTACCAGGGAGATCTTCCGGAAGGTAGTGACGGCCTGGGTCTTGGACTACTTGGCCTATCGGGTGAATTCGTCGTCGATGCGGACACCTATGAGCGCATTCGCCAAGAGACGATGGCATCCGTACGAGGCACCGTGCAGGCGGATATCCTGAAGGAAGACCAGGCACAAAACACCTGCATCTTCTCGACAGAATTCGCAATGAAGATGATGGGCGATGTGCAGCAGTTCTTTATCGAGAACAATGTTCGTAACTACTACAGTATTTCGATCAGCGGTTATCACATCGCTGAAGCCGGCGCGAACCCGATCAGCCAGCTGGCCTTTACCTTGTCTAACGGCTTCACGATCGTTGAGTATTACCTTGCGCGTGGCATGGACATCGACAAGTTTGCACCTAACTTGAGTTTCTTCTTCTCCAACGGCATGGATCCCGAGTATTCAGTTATCGGGCGTGTTGCACGCAGAATCTGGGCGCGGGCGATGAAAGAGCGCTACGGCGCGAGCGGTCGTTCGCAGATGCTGAAGTACCATATACAGACATCGGGCCGCAGTCTGCATGCGCAGGAAATCAGCTTTAACGACATTCGCACGACGCTGCAGGCGCTGTACGCACTTTTCGACAACTGCAACAGCCTGCACACCAATGCGTTTGATGAAGCGATAACTACGCCGACCGAACATTCTGTGCGTCGCGCTGTTGCCATCCAGCTGATCATCTCGCGTGAGCTGGGCCTCAATTTCTGCGAGAACCCCTGGCAGGGCTCTTTCATAATCAACGAGCTTACAGATCTTGTCGAAGAAGCCGTGTACGAGGAATTCGAACGCATCTCGGAGCGCGGCGGTGTACTGGGTGCCATGGATACTATGTACCAGCGCGGCAAGATCCAGGAAGAAAGCCTCTACTACGAAGGCAAAAAGCACGATGGTTCATTGCCGCTCATCGGCGTGAACACGTTCCTGCCGAAAGCAGGGCAGGAAGACGAAGTACACGAGCAGGAGCTGATCCGCTCATCGGAGAGCGAGAAAAACGACCAGATCGCGCACGTGCGCGCGTTCCAGAAAAATCATGCCGGTGAAAGTGCCGACGCCCTCAAGCGCCTGCAGGCTGTAGCCCGAGACCGTGGCAACGTTTTCGCCGAACTCATGGAGACGGTGAAGTCGAATTCCCTGGGCCAGGTATCGGCAGCGCTCTACGAAGTTGGCGGTGAATACCGCCGCAATATGTAAGGCCCGTCTGAAGACCCTTCAAGCAGCCCTCAATCGCACGCCGGCAGTCTCGATATTGCCAAACAACCAGGCAAAAAGCCGGGCATGAAAAAACCCGGCTATCGTGGCTAATACCAACCTGTTTCGTGGAAAAACCGGCCTGTGCTGGTACTCGTGTTGAGTAAGATTGCGCCATCCGCAACACGAACGTTTTTCCTCGGGCAGTCGCTACAATGAGACCTTACAAGACAGCACGCAACCGTTGGCTGATCGTGGTCGGCGCGATACTCATTCAGCTCGCGCTGGGCGCGATTTATGCCTGGTCAGTCTTTACCGCGAGACTGACCGATATAGCCGGCCCATATGCATT
>CAMYLB010000028.1 GCA_947259145.1 uncultured Woeseiaceae bacterium | reverse complement strand
ATCGGCGTCATGTTTGGCAGCCCGGAGACCACGACAGGCGGTAATGCGCTCAAGTTCTACTCGTCGGTTCGCCTCGATATCCGCCGTATCGGCGCCATCAAGAAAGGCGACGAGGTCATCGGCAACCAGACCCGCGTCAAGGTCGTCAAGAACAAGGTATCACCGCCGTTCAAACAGGCGGAATTTGAAATTCTCTACGGCCAGGGCATTTCACGCCACGGCGAGATCATCGACCTCGGCGTGCAGCACAATATCGTCGACAAAGCCGGTTCCTGGTACAGCTACGGCGACGACCGTATCGGCCAGGGCAAGGAAAACGTTCGCGAGTTCCTGAAGAACAATCCCGAGATGGCGGCAGAAATCGAAGAGAAGATTCGCAGCAAGCTGCTGCCGAAGACCGTCAAGGCTGCCGTCGAAAAGGCCGATGACAAGGCCGATGACAAGGCAGTCGCCAAGGAAGCCTGAACTGCAGCCCGTCCACGAAGAAATCAGCGATCTTCTTTCCGGCAAGGAGGAAGATCGCTTTTCCTGCCCAAAAGAGGCCCGCAAGAAGGCCATGGATTTCCTCGCGCGGCGAGAGTACGGGCAGGCAGAGCTGATCAGGAAGCTCGCTGACAAGGGCTATGCCCGGGACATTGCAGAGCGGGCCATCACCAAGCTCACCGAAGAAGGCTTGCAAAGCGACCGGCGTTTCGCCGAGAGCTTTGTGCAGTCGCGCATCAACCAGGGCAAAGGACCCGTTCGCATTCGACTTGACCTGGGCCAGCGCGGAATCGGCGATGCAGCCATCGAGGCTGCCCTCGAGCGCACAAACCCCGTAAACTACCGCGTTTGAGTTCTTGCGTATCACCCCAATATTCCTTCGATGAAGACCATGACGAGCAGTGAGCTGCGCCAGGCATTCCTGGAGTTTTTCCGAGATCACGGACACGAGGTCGTTGCGAGCTCGCCGCTTGTTCCGGGCAACGATCCGACCCTGTTATTCACGAATGCCGGCATGGTGCAGTTCAAGGACGTATTCCTCGGCGAAGAAAAGCGCAGCTATGACCGGGCTGTGACGTCGCAGCGCTGTGTGCGCGCCGGCGGCAAACACAATGATCTCGAAAACGTCGGCTATACGTCACGGCATCATACTTTTTTCGAAATGCTCGGTAACTTCAGTTTCGGCGATTATTTCAAACGCGAAGCTATTCAATACGCATGGGAGTTTTTGACCGGCACGTTGGGGCTTCCGGCGGATCGCCTTTGGGTCACGGTTTACGAAGACGACGACGAAGCCGCCGACATTTGGCTAAAGGAAATCAAAGTCGACCCCAAGCGCTTCTCGCGCATGGGTGAGAAAGACAATTTCTGGGCTATGGGTGACACCGGTCCATGCGGCCCTTGCAGCGAGATATTTTTCGACCACGGCGCCGATGTTGCGGGCGGGCCTCCGGGTTCGCCGGATGAAGACGGCGATCGTTACGTCGAAGTCTGGAATCTCGTGTTCATGCAATTCGACCGTACGGCCGATGGCGAAATGAGGCCCTTGCCAAAGCCGTCCGTCGACACGGGCATGGGTCTCGAACGCATTGCGGCAGTAATGCAAAAGGTCCACAGCAATTACCAGATCGATCTTTTTGAGCACATTATTCAGGCCGCGGCCGACGTGCTGGGCGTCAGGAACGATGGCTCGAGTTCGCTGAACGTCATCGCCGATCACATTCGGGCGTGCTCGTTCCTGATCGTGGACGGCGTTTTGCCGGGCAACGAGGGCAGGGGTTACGTGCTGCGGCGTATCATTCGACGCGCTATCCGCCATGGCAAGAAGCTCGGCATGGACAATGTGTTCTTCTACAAACTGGTCGCACCGCTCGTAAAGGAAATGGGCGATGCGTATCCGGAGCTAGGCAAAGCGCAAGCGCACGTCGAGAAAGTTCTTGAGAAGGAAGAACGCCGCTTCGCCGAAACGCTGGATCAGGGGATGGAAATACTCGAGTCCGCTATCGCGGAGCTTGGTGGTAAGCAGATCCCGGGCGACGTCGTGTTCAAGCTTTACGATACCTACGGTTTTCCGGTAGATCTGACGGCGGATATCGCTCGTGAACGAAACTTGACGATCGACACCCAGGGTTTTGAACAAGCCATGGACCAGCAGCGCGACCGTGCTCGCGCGGCGAGCCGCTTCGGCGCGGCGGATGGTGAATCATTGAAGACCGATGCCGAAACCGAGTTCCTCGGCTATGACGGTACCGAAGGTGCCAGCAAGATCGTCGCGCTCTTTAAAGACGGCAAACCCGTCAAATCATTAAGCGCAGGCGACGACGGCGCCGTTATCCTGTCGTCGACGCCGTTCTACGCTGAGAGTGGTGGACAGGTCGGCGACACCGGAATCCTCGTCGACGACGGCAAGCTGTTTCGTGTGGACGACACGCGCAAGAGCGGCAAAGCCAACGTGCATTTTGGCAGCGTGGAGCAGGGCGCATTCAAGGCGGGCGACAAAGTTGAGGCTGTCGTGGATGCCGACCGACGCCAGGACATTCGCCTCAACCACTCCGCGACTCATTTGATGCACGCGGCACTTCGTCAGGTGCTCGGCGAGCATGTCACACAGAAAGGATCGCTGGTTGCACCGGACAGACTGCGGTTTGACTTCTCCCACTACGAAGGTGTGACGAAAGAGCAGCTTCAGGAAATCGAAGATCTCGTGAACACCGAGATTCGCAAGAACATCGCGGCTGACACAAACCTCATGACTTACGACGACGCTATTGCCTCGGGGGCCATGGCGCTCTTTGGCGAAAGATACGGCGACAAGGTGCGGGTTCTGCGTCTCGGCGATTTCTCGGTGGAGCTTTGTGGTGGCACCCATGTTGATCGCACGGGTGACATCGGTGTGTTCAAGATTGTCTCCGAAGGCGGTGTCGCTTCGGGTGTGCGGCGTATCGAGGCAGTGACCGGCAGCGGCGCGTTGGCGTGGATCGATGCCAATCAACGAACATTGAACAGCCTGGCCGGACTTTTGCGGGGCCCGCCCGAACAGGCGGCTGCGAAAGTGGAACAGCTCCTGAAGCGCAGCAAGGAACTCGAAAGAGAACTGGTGGCAGCGAAACAGGCGCTCGTCACGGGGCCGTCGACCGATCAGTCTGACAATGTCGAGGAGATCGCCGGTATCAAGGTATTGGCGACCCGCATGGACGGCGCCGATGCCAAAACCTTGCGTGATGCTGTCGATCGCTTCAAGGACAAATTGCAGAATGCCGTTGTTGTGCTGGGCTCCGTTGATGGCGGTAAAGTCCGTCTGGCGGCCGGCGTGACCAAGAACAACGTCGACAGGATTCGTGCGGGCGACCTGATCAAGCCGGTCGCAGAGCTGGTCGGTGGCAAGGGCGGCGGACGTCCTGATTTTGCCCAGGCAGGCGGAATCGATGCATCCAAGCTCGACACGGCGCTCGAATCGGTTCCAGGCTGGGTCAGAAAGCAGCTTTCCTGATGCCCATATGGGCATCGAGGGTCAAAATCGGCTAGTATTACAACAGTTTAAGGAAGTACGACGCGCAAAAAGAACGGGGCAGGAGCCCCGCCAGGCAGGAGTAGGATGTCATGCTGATTCTGACG
>CAMYLB010000027.1 GCA_947259145.1 uncultured Woeseiaceae bacterium | reverse complement strand
CGACGACGAGCAGAATCAAGACAACAGCGAAAGGCATACTTAATGCATCCTTTGGTGGTCGTTGTAATTATTTGCCGCCGGATCTCTTTGTTGCGCTGGTTCTAATGGATACCGGCGAACTTACCCCGTCATCGAGGATAGTGGAATCAGTAGGTATTTTCCACAATATCATAGGCCGATATCGTCCCTGACTTTCCTTTCGGCTTTCTTGATGTCCGATTGCAGGGCATCCAGTTCCTGCTGCAGCGGACCCGCCAACATTGCCGTTTCGGCCTTCCAGTCGATAACGGGAACAGCGGCGACGATACTCGCCGGTGACGGTGTCGCGGGCTCCACCGGCTGCTGCGTGTTGACAATAACGATGACGGCTACAGCAGCAGCAATCCCGGTAAGGCTGCTCGCCCACCAGAATAGCGCCGGTCTTTGCGACCTGGGCGTTGCAATAGGCGCGGCTTCGGGCGCAACGCTCTGTAACGAGGCGGCTATGCGATGATCCAGTTCATCGGAAACTACAACTTCGATCCTTTCCGCATCCAGGCGAAGTTGTTGGGCTAGCTTATCCATACGCTTCACTCTCATTTGCAACGCTGTTCAATTCGGCATCCAATGCCCTGCGACCACGCAACAGGTTGACCTTGGTCCAGGACACAGAGCGATCCAGCGTCTTCGAAATATCTTTCACCGACATGTCTTCGGCATATCGCAACCACATCGCGGTGAACACTTCGTCAGTCAACAAACGCCGCGCATTTACCCAGAGATTCTCTGATTCCGAGTCAGCGATGCACTGCAGCAGCGGGTCGCTCTCTTCATCCCGTAGATCGCCGATCTCGATAACCTCAGGCGTCCGCAATTTCGCTGCATTGCGGATCGCGATGCGATACAGCCAGGTGCTGAACCGCCAGCGCGAATCGTAGGAACGAATGTAACGAAAGGCACTGATCATCGTGTCCTGCAGGGCGTCTTCCGCGTCCGCATAGCTCTCGCAGCGGGTCAGCAAGAAACGTAGCAAGCGATGCCGGTAACTGTGTACGAGCTCCGTGAATGCATCCACGGACCCCGCCTGGGCGGCGCTTACCAGTTGTATCTCAGTCCTCAAGGGCAGATATGACAGTATCTGGTTCAATTGCGAGGGAAATCCTCAGCGTATTGCCCGCGACGTCGACCTTGGTACTCTGCAACATCGATGCGATCTCCGGGTCCATATCTTCATTGAAAATCTGCAGGCTAATCAGGCCCCTTACGATGCTTCCCAAAGAGCTGGCTATTTCAGGTTCATTCGCCATGAGCTGCGCTTCGAGGCCAAGCTTGTCTCCGAGATCTGCGATCAGCACGGCAACCTGCTTGGTATTTCGCAGAATGTTGGAATCCCAGCCGTCACCCGCATCCAGCTCATCGGCATTGACGCCGGCCTGAATGAGGCTCTGTTCCGCCCGCAAAACGAACAGCGTGTTTTTGTCTTTCTTCGAGGATTCGATCTTGCCGTTATTGGCCAGCAGTGCCTTCATCTGTTCCTGCGAATTGGTTACCAGGACCTTGTTCTTGAGCGCGACGCTGATGTAGGCCTCATCCTCGAGGGAATCGACTTCAATGTTCACATTGCTGACACCAGGGCCAGCGTTGTCACTGTTGAAGTAGTAGTAAGCCTTGCCGGACGACTTGAAGGTCTGCAATTCGCCGTCGGCAGCGGCAATCGCAATGATCTTGTCCTTGGTCTCCTGGCTGATATTGCCTTCGACCAGGACGACAGGACCTTCGCCGGCACGCGAAAACGCCGTAAAGCGCTCGGCTTCCTCGCCAAAATCCACGCCGGTTTCAAGCCGGATCTCTTCGAAAAACTCGGAATCGAGCCAGTCATAAAGACCCCGACTCGCCTTGCCGTTTCTCATGGCGTCGAAATCGGCATGAAAATACCAGGTGGCCGAATCCGGAATGCCGCTGACCTCGGCATTGGCCAGCGTTGGCATGCCAAAAAACAGCAGGACGGCGAGTAACTTCAGATTGCGCATCGAAAAACCCTCAATTAAGTGATCTCATACACTGTTATAGGGCCGCGACGCCTGTTTGGTTACAAATCGGGGACATTCTTAATTTAACGTACTAATACGTTAAATTAAGAATGTCCCCGTTTGCTCTGACTGGTCAACCAGCTGACACCGAACGTCAGGATCATCCCCGCAAGGAAGCCCGGGATTGCCTCGTACAAGCCGTGATAATCCGCCTTGAACCAGGTCAGCCAGGCGATGCTGACCAGGAATCCGCCGAGCATGCCGCAAAGTACGCCGGCCCACGTGACTCGCTTGTAATAGAGGATGCCGACCATCGCCGGCCCAAAAGCCGAGCCGAGCCCTGACCAGGATGCCAGCACGAAATCAAAAATCACGCGCGGTTCCTGGATGCCGAGTACCAGCGCGATAATGCCGATGATAACGGTGACAAGCTTGCCGTAGTTGGACAGCACAGAATCGCTTTCCGTACTGCCCATTATTTTCTGGTAGGTGTCGCGTACGACGGCAGAGGATGCGAGCAGCAGCAGCGAATCAACGGTCGACATGATGGCGGACAACACGACGACGAGCAGCATGCCGGAAATAACGGGCGGGAAGAGCTTGCTCGAAAGCACCGGGAAGATGGTTTCGCTGTCCTCGAGCCCGGGGAATAACGCTCTGCCCGCAACGCCGGCCGTCACGGCGCCGGCCGTAAAGATCAACAGAACAATGATCGACATGACGCGCGCTTTCCGGATTTCCATGTCATCGCGCGCCGACATGTAGCGAATAAGCAGCTGCGGTACGCCGAGAAACGGCAGCCCGATAGCGAGGAAACTGGCAACCCCGATCCATGCCGGCCCACTGGAAAATGCGAATATGTCGAGTAGTGCCGGATCCTGCGCCGCCAGCGCGTTTTTAACCTCGCCCCATCCGCCAGCGGCAGAAATGGCCGCGGCCGGTACGGCAATCAGTCCCAGCAGCATCAGGACACCCTGAACGACATCGGTGTACGACACGGCTTTGTATCCGCCAACAAACGTATAGCCGATAATGAAGACCGCGCCAACGACCACGCCCGTTTCATACTTCATTCCGAGGAAGCTACTGAACGCCTTGCCCGAGGACACCATCTGGGCCGTTACGTAGGTCGTCACCATGACGACGATTATCAATACGGCAACACCACGAATCAGGTGCCACTTGTCGGCAAACTTCGCGGCCAACACGTCGGGTACCGTTATCGAGTCGGTTTCATCACCAAGACGTTTGAGGCGCCTGGAGATCAGCCCCCACGATAGCGCAATACCGACAATCTCACCGACAACAACCCAGTAAGCCTGGGCGCCGACAGCATAGCCCATTCCGGACAGGCCCAGCAGCAGCCAACCACTTTCCCCGGTGGCATTGGTGCTGAACGCAACCACCCAGAAAGGCAGTTTCTTGTCCGCGAGGTAGAAGCCGGCCAGCGTGTGGGTTTCGCGGCGGCTCCAGATCGCAAGTGCAGCCAGCACACCCAGGTAAACAATCAGTACGGTGACAGTCGTGGACACTGGTCAGCAGCCCTGGAAATTCGACATCAGGAATCGCGGCTTACGCGGCCTGCGATTATTCCTGTGATCAGCAGGAATACGGCCATGCCAAGCAGGTATTCCGGCCAGGAACGAGTGATACCGCAGTAGTAGACGCCGGCGATGGTCAGTATTTGAAACGCGTTGAAGGCTTTGCTTTTACGCACCTTGGCTTTAGGGAAGCGCAGCCTTGAAATCATGAGCAACGCCAGCACGAACATCAGTACGGGCATATACAAACGCAGTGGCAACGACGCGGCGATATCCGGATAGTGAATCAGAACGAGCACCAGCGAGGAGATCAGGCCACCGCCCGCTGCTGTAATGGGAACACCGGCGAACCAGCCCGTGCTGGGCACATCTGATGCCAGGTTGAAGCGCGCCAGCCGCATGGCGCCGGCCAGGACGAAAACCGCGACGGCAACGACGAGCACCCAGAACTGCCCGGTATCGTACTCGATGCCACCCAGCTGCAAACCGGCATTGAGCATAAGTACTGCGGGCGCAACACCGAATGACACGAGGTCCGCCATCGAGTCGAACTCGGCACCGAAATTCGACGTTGCCTTCAGCAGTCTCGCCGATGCACCGTCCATGACGTCGAGCAATCCGCACCAGACGATTATCCAGGCTGCAAGCTCGAGCTCGCCAAGCTGCGTCGTGACAATGGAAGCGACGCCCAGCAGCAGGCTCAGCGCCGTAAAGCTGTTCGGTATGGTGTAGCGAAGAACACTCAAGGGTTTATCAAACCTCTACTTCTTATTGAATGGGCATTTTGCAGTTCGCGGCCGTTATTATCCACTTTCCTTGGCTGGCACCCGGATGAAATGACTAGCCGCCGCCCCACCAGTTCATGCGGCGCATGCTCGCACCTGTGCCGTTGATGCCGACAGGACCTCTTGGCACGTTCAGCTGCATTCTTACGCCGTCGCGCTCGATTTCGATTACGACGTCCTCGCCCGCGCGGCCCTGCAGCGTCAATTCGCGCAGCTCATTCACATCAAATACGCGCTCGCTGTCGTAACTGACAATCTGGTCGCCCGGCTGCAGCCCCGCGAGGCTTCCGGGCGAACTTTCAAGCACGCGCGTAATCTGAATAGACGTCGCCTGCCCTTGTGCCTGCAGGTAACGCTCATAGTCGCTGTCGCCCAGCTCGGCCCGCATCAGGGCCTGCGGCCGGCTCATGGCCGACAAAGCGTCAACATCCTCGCCACGGCGCTGCGCGTCATGCGCCGCCTGCATCGCCTTGTACTGGGCTTCCGACTCCTGTTTTAAAACGCGGCGAGCCTCATCTTCTGAAAACCCGCCTTCCACCAGCTCGTTCAGGCGCCGCTCCTGGAAGTTCCTCACCAGGGATACGAAATCTCGACGTGCACGTTGCCCGGCCTGCCGCCCCGCCGGCGCGGCGTCAGCCTCATCGACCTGATCCGCGAATGCTCGCGAACCTTGTGCATCGATGCGTTCGATTTCTTCGATCAGGGCCTGCAGCTGATCCTCGAGTACGAGTCGCGCTTCGCGCTCTTCGGCCGTGACCTGCTCGAGTCGGAGAAGGCGTTCTTCAGTTGGCGCCGCTGCTTCGAAGGTGCCCGCCGCGACATCCGATCGCGTTTCGGAATCGCCGCTGGGGCCATCTCGCACCAGCCAGACGGCCGCTGCAAACCCGGCGATCAGGCTGATCGCGATTGCGGCGATAATCCTCGACATAGCGTCCTCCCGATGCACAAGACAGTCTCAGCGTATTATCGCAGACCCTGTCATCAGTCGCCGATGCAGGGTCTGAATTCGCTTACTCGGCAACCTGTGCAGAAACAACCGTTACCGGACAATTGGAGCCGGCCGTATACGGCCCAAGCCCCGTGTTCACGCTCGCGATTTTCCCGGGCGGTATTTGTCCCCGGATATTGTGCCGCACCTGCTGCTGCCGGCCGGATGCGTCCGCGTATTGAACTACAACCTGAACACCGGTGATCTGCACGGCTGTGTCATTCTTGACCGATACGATGAGATCGCCGTTGGCGTCGGGATCGCAGCGACGCAAGACGTAGGTACTCGGGTTTGAAGGCAGCTCCAGTCTCACGAGCGCTGCGGTTGCCGCCGCGCCGTAGTCCCCACCTGCGCCAGCGATGACCTTGAATTGTTTGATCGCCTCCGGGAGGTTTCCTCGCTGCTGCGCGATGCTGCCAAGCGCGTAATGTGCCGGCGCCGTTGGCAACAGGCCGATGCTTCTTTCGAGATCAACGACGGCGCCGTCCGTTTGCCCGAGTTCCTTCTTCGCCAGACCGCGTTGCAGATGGTAGTAGAAAAAGCCGTTGCGCCGTTCAATCGCCCGGCTGTAGTTGGTCACGGCCATGTCGTACTTGTCGGCAACCAGCCGAACATCACCGCGCAGTGCGTGAAAATGTGCTTCCTGCGGAAACAGGTCGAGCGCCTTGTTCGAAAGCGCCAACGCTTCATCGAGTTTTTTCTCCGAGAGAGCTTTGCGACCTTCGTCATAAGCATCGTACGCCGGCTTGGCGGCCCGGGTTTTTTGCAGTGCTCGCTGGAATTCGGCCTCGCCGGTCTTGCCGCCGGCCGGCAACGCCGCCGCCGTTGCGATATTCGTGTTAACACGCTCCTGGGACGGGGGATGGCTGGCAAACAGGCCACTGAGCCAGTCCGTTCGCCGACCATCACTCAGTCGCACGAACGTCTCCTGCAGCGAGACGGCGCCCTGTGGATCGTAGCCGGCCTTCGACATGTATTGCATGCCATAGAAATCCGACTCGAGTTCGGCCTCGCGACCAAATTTCATGGTCACCAGCTGCGCTGCCAATCCGGCGCCGCCGACCGCAAGATTGCCGTAGTCGCTGTCGCTGGATGCGACCGCGGTTGCCAGCACCAGCCCCTGCAGCAGCATGCCACGTGACATCTGGCTGGCCGTGTGTCGGGCCGCCGCATGCACGACTTCATGCCCAAGCACCGCTGCCAGCTCCGCCTCGGACTCGAGTTCGGTCAGTAAGCCGCGGTTGATCGCGATTTTGCCGCCGGGCAAGGCCCAGGCATTGGGAACCGAGTTATTCAGCACCGCGAACTCATACGGCAGTGCAACCTCGCTTTGCGCGGCAAGGCGACTACCGACGCCCTGCACATACTGGGTCAGAACCGGGTCAACGTCGTAATCCCCGCCCTGTGACTGCCTCATCGGAGCGTAGTTTTGCTGCCCCATCTGGATTTCGGATGCCGTGCTGACCGTCATCAACTGGCGCTTGCCCGTGACCGGATTGACGGCACAGCCGGCCAGAAAAGCGACCCCGACCGCGAGGAGTATCGTGAATTTCCGCATTTTTGTACCTCACTAAAATACACCCGCGATTATAGCGCCTGTTATAATCCGGCGGTTGGAAATAACACGAAATCAATAGGGAGAACCCAATGGGACTGTTTGACTTTGTAAAAGATGTAGGGCGTCAGGTTTTTAATACCGACTCCGAAGCGGCCGACAATATTAAACAACACCTCGAGATTAAGACCAGCGGTCTCAGCAATCTCACGGTGGAATTTGACGATGGCGTCGCGACGATTTGCGGTGACTGTAAGAACCAGGCGGTGCGCGACCAGGCGATCCTGCTCGCCGGCAACATCAAGGGTGTGAAAAAAGTTGTCGCGGATGACCTCAAGGCACCGAAACCGAAAAAAGAAGAACCGGTGGAGAAATCTGAGTTCTACGAGATTGTCAGCGGTGACACGCTTGGCGGCATCGCCAAGAAATACTACGGCAGCGCCGGCAAGTACATGAAGATCTTCGAGGCTAACCGCGACATTATCAAGGACCCGAACAAGATTTACCCGGGCCAGAAAATCAAGATTCCACTCGACAAATGATGACCGGGGAAATTCAATGGACTTAATGGATCTACTCAAGAGCGCCGGTGGCAACGACAGCCTTGGCCAACTGGCCAAGACGGTCGGGCTTGGCTCATCGGACACGTCGAAACTCGTCGCAGCCCTTGCACCAGCACTCATGCGAGGCATGCAGAAAAATACTGCGGACGATTCGGGTCTGGCGGGCCTGCGCGGCGCCCTCCAATCTGGCGGGCACGGCCGTTATATCGACAAGCCGGAGCTGCTGGCATCCGCCGAGACGCGAAACGATGGCAACAACATCCTCGGTCACATCTTTGGCAGCAAGGACGTTAGCCGCAATGTGGCAGCGGCGGCCTCCAAAGAGACAGGTATTGATGCGAGCATGATCAAGAAGGCACTGCCATTGCTGGCTGCTCTCGCTATGGGCGCAATGAGCAAGAAAAGCTCGGCCGGCAAGGACATCGGTTCGTCGTTGTCTAAAGGCGGCCTGGGTCCGCTCGGCGATCTACTTGGCATGGGCGGCAAGTCCGGTGGTGCGCTTGACGATATCCTTGGCATGGCGCGGAAGTTCTTCTGACACCGGCTTCCTGACTGTAAAATCAACAACAGCATGAAATGGCCGGCGCAACGCCGGCCATTCTTTTTCTTGCCGACGGGCATGCAGCTATACTCTGCCACCGTAGGTGATAATCCGAATAGCCGGAATGCGCCGGGTCAGCCACGATTACAGCCATGAGTACGATCAGGAGTCGAGATGCAGTCTGAAGCCAGAACGCTTATGAAGGAATTGCGGGAAGATCATCGCAACATGTCGATCGTTCTCGAGCTGCTCGATGGTGTCGTAGAGCATGCTTCTTCGGGCAAGGACCCGGATTTTGAGCTACTCGATGAGATTATGCGTTACATGACCGTGTATCCCGACGCCGTGCACCACCCCAAAGAAGACATCATGTACGCACAGCTGCGCGACCAGCGCCCGGATCTCGCAGAGGGGGGGCTCGATAGCGTTCTCGACGACCATAACGAAATCGCCGCATTGGGCTCAGCGCTGCGCGACGAGATAGAAGCCATTAACGCCGGCGCCGCCGTGCGACGCCAGAAATTAATCGAGGATGTATCCGGCTATGTTAATCGCCTTCGATCGCACATGGCCTGGGAAGAGCGCGACCTGTTCAAGCGCATCGACACGATGCTCGACGATGAGCCTCAGGAATTCGACGTCGCGAAATTCGAGCACATCAAGGACCCGGTGTTCGAGCTCGAAATCGAGGCAGGATTTCGGCGCCTGTTGTCGAGCCTCAAGCAAGCCGGTCAGCCGACAGGCTAGAAGTACCAGGCAATCTGGGCAAACAGCCCGGCGCCACCCGACAGATAACGGTCCGGCTGGCCAGATTCGATGCCACCGAATTCGCTGCCTTTTGGGCCCAGCGGCACGTTGATGCTTGCCAGGAAAGCCATGTCGTCCGACACGCTGTAGTTCGTTACCAGCTGAAACAGGCCGCTGGGATCCGAGACATTTACGAGCACCGTGGGCGTAAGCCCCCAAAGTGGTGTCATTTCGATCATGACGCTCGCAGCCAGGTAGTGGCGGCCGATGGAAAATAACTCACCCCGGATGATACGGTTGACGAGGTCTGGATTGTTGGCAAGGCTGTCCGGATCGTAGCGACCCGATCGCTGGCCGAAGCCGTTGAAGAAATACTCGACGGCTCCGCTCATGTTTCTATCGAACCAGTTCCAGGAATACGTCAGGTTGCTTACCAACTGTACGTAGGTGTCGAGGTCGGAGTGCGTTACGACAACATCTCCGCGCAGGATGGTGCCGCCGACGCTCTTGCTTATGCCCAACCCCACGACCGCATCTCCGTAGTTTTGCGCCAGCAATAGATCGAATTCCGTCTCCCCCGAAAATCCGTGGTACTTGACGGCCGCCGTAGACTCGTCCGCCTCAACGTCGCCACTCGCAAGATCTCGACGCGCGACATACGCGCCCTGAACGTCGTCACCGCTGTCGCGCAGGTACTGCACGTACAGCATGTCGTCACCGCCCTTGTATTCAGTATCGACGGCTGCCGGGTCGAACGGGTTTACCAGATCCATCGGCGCATAGAACAAGCCGTTCCCCCAGGACAGGGCCTGTCGACCGAAACGAACGACTGCCTTTTCGCTCGTATAGCCGAAGCTCAGTCGATCCAGGCGCTGCAGCACACTAGTCTTGCCACTGTCTCGCATGACGTCGGTCAGGTCGAACAGTCGGCGGCTGTCATCCGGCAATCCAGGAAAGAAAATATCGGTGCCACCCGGCAACGCGCGACCGAGCTCGACGCTGTCGCCATTCAGTGCCAACAGCTGATAGGCCGCATCAAAAGACCACCGACCCACGTTGCGTTTAAGGTTGAAGCGCAGATCCCCGGTAGCGTCCAGCGTACTGCTGCCGACCAGGTCCCTGAACAGACTCTGATCCGGGTACGCCTGGCTGGTCAGCGAAAATTTCGTGTGGCCACCAAACTCTGTCTTGTTGCTTTCCGCCATTGCGGCAGCAGACAAGAAGAGAAAAACTAGTACGACCCTATGCAGCATTTTGCTCGATGTCGTCGACGATGCGGCCGTCGAGCATGCGTACCAGGCGTTTTGCATATCCCATGACTCGTTGGTCGTGCGTCGCAATAATGAACGTCGTTTTGTGATTCTCGTTGAGCTCGGTGAAGAGCGTCATTAGTTCATCAGACGTTTTGGAATCGAGATTGGCAGTCGGTTCATCGGCAAGCACCAACGCCGGTCGCGAGACAATCGCGCGTGCGACGGCCACGCGCTGCTGCTGGCCGCCCGACATCTCGGCCGGTCGCCGCCTCTCGAGCCCCTGTAAACCGACTTCATCAAGGATCGCCAGTGACTTTGCACGTCTTTCTGCCGCGGGAACGCCCTGAACCTGCATGACGAATTCGATGTTTTCCTGCGCCGTCAAAACGGGGATCAGGTTGTAAGCCTGGAATACGAAACCGATACTCGAAAGTCTGAGATCAGCGAGCTCACCTTTGCTCATCTGGTCGATGCGCTCGCCGCCAATCCAGACTTCGCCACTGTCAGGTATGTCCAGCCCGCCGATCGCGTTGAGTAATGTGGTTTTACCACCGCCCGAGGGTGCGGACAGGCAAACAAATCCGCCCTGTTCAATTTCGATACTCACATGATCGAGCGCCTTGATGTCCTGATCACCCTGTCGATAGGTCTTGCATAAATCCACACAACGTACAGCCGCCATCATCCCACCTTCGTTATTGCTTCAACCGGCTCGTAACGCGACGCGCGCCAGGCCGGGGACAGGCTCGCGAGAAATCCAAGTATCAGGACGACGACGTTCGCAAGAACCATGTCGTACAAATATAACTTCGGATACAGAATGCTGGAGGCACCCATCATCTCCATGCCCTCGGCGACCACCGAAATATCGATGCCTTCCTTCAGCGGCTGAATCG
>CAMYLB010000026.1 GCA_947259145.1 uncultured Woeseiaceae bacterium | reverse complement strand
GTTGACGATCGCATAAGCCATTGCCGGATCCGGACCGAGCCACGCCCAGACAACAAATGTTACGACGGCGACGGTAACGACGGCAGGAACGAACCAGGCGGCAACGACATCGGCCAGTCGCTGAATAGGAGCCCGGCTGCGTTGCGCCTCCGCAACCATTTTCACGATCTGTGACAGCAATGTGTCGTCGCCGACGTTGGTTGCCACCATCACAAACCCGCCGGTGCCATTGACGGTGCCGCCGATAACCGTATCGCCTGTCCGTTTTTCGACCGGGATAGGCTCGCCGCTGATCATCGACTCGTCAACATTACTGCTGCCTTCATCAACGGTTCCATCGACCGGAATCTTCTCGCCAGGCCGAACACGAAGACGATCACCCATCGCGACATCGTCGAGGGATACCTCTACTTCCGTTCCGTCCGTACGAATACGATTTGCGGTAGGAGGTGCGAGTTCGAGCAAAGCCCGGATAGCACCCGAGGTCCGGCTACGCGCGCGCAATTCCAGTACCTGCCCGAGTAATACCAGGGTTGTAATGACTGCCGCCGCTTCGTAGTACACGGCAACCTCACCCGCCATGTTGCGAAACGCTTCGGGAAAGACGCCGGGGGCCACCGTTGCTACGAGTGAATAAATGAATGCAACGCCGACGCCAAGCGCGATCAGCGTAAACATGTTGAGATTCATCGATCGAATCGATTGAACACCGCGCACGAAGAACGGCCAGCCACCCCACAAAACGACCGGAGCCGCGAGGGCAAATTGCAGCCATGCTGCCCAATCAGCTGGCACGAGGTGCATGAGCGGCTGCCCCGGAATTAGGTCCCCCATCGCATAGACAAACAGGGGCAAGGTCAGCGCGGCACTGACCCAGAATCACAATCCCCTCGGGCTCGAGGGCCATGCCGCAAATCGGGCAACCCGAGTTTCGGACGTCCCGAACCTGCGGGTGCATGGGACAGGTGTAAACAGTGCCACTGTAATCGGCGGGTACAAGATCGTAGTCGCCGTTAGACGCCGGCGTCGATGCCTCATGCCCTCCGTGACAGCATGCATGTTCCTTCGTTTCGTGTGTCTTCATAAGAGATCCGTTTTAACGCCTCGCCCACGCCAGAACAGGAACAGCGCCGGAATCACAATCAAGGTCAATATCGTAGCACTGACCATGCCACCAACCATCGGCGCGGCGATGCGCCGCATGACCTCCGACCCGGTTCCACCACCCAGCATGATTGGCAGCAGACCAGCGATGATGGCCGCAACCGTCATCATGATCGGTCGCACACGAAGCAGCGCGCCGTCGATAACCGCCTGCTCGACATCGGCCCTGGTAAGCGCCCGACCTTCCGACTTCGCCGTCGCCATGTGCTCTCGAATGGCCTGATTCAGATACACCAGCATTATGACGCCGATTTCGACGGCAACGCCCGCCAGAGCAATGAATCCGACGCCCACGGCAACCGAGAGGTCGTAGCCAAGCAGGTAGAGCAACCAGAGCCCACCGATCAGGGCCATCGGTAGCGTGCCGATAATGATCGCAACCTCCGCGAAGCGGCGGAAGCTGAGATACAAGAGCAGGACAATAATTGCGAGCGTCACCGGACCGACAATGGACAATCGCTCCTTCGCACGCACCATGTACTCGTACTGGCCGGACCAGGCCAGCGAATAGCCGGCCGGCAGCTCAACAGCATCCGCGACCACTTGCCGAGCCTCGGCGACGTACGAGCCCAGATCCCGCCCGGTGATATCGACGTAGGTCCAGCCGTTTAATCGAGCGTTCTCGCTCTTGATCGCGGGCGGTCCATCGACCACCGTCACGTCGGCGACATCAGCCAGCGCGATTCGTGCGCCGTGCGGTGTCACGATAGGCAGTAGTCTCAGTTGTTCCACCGAGTCACGCACTCGCTGCGGGTAGCGGACGTTTACCGGGTAACGCTCAAGACCTTCCACCGTTTGCGTTACGTTCATGCCACCAACTGCCGAACGAACAACGTCGTGCACGTCGTTGATGTTCAGGCCAAAGCGCGAGGCGCGTTTACGATCAATGTCGACATCCACGTAGCGTCCACCGGCGACACGCTCGGAATACACCGAGGCGGTACCGTCGACATTAGCGAGCACGCGCTCGAGATCCTGGCCGATGCGCTCAATCACTTTGAGGTCCGGCCCGGCCACCTTGATACCGACCGGCGTCTTGATGCCGGTCGCGAGCATATCGATGCGAGTCTTGATGGGCATCACCCAGGCATTGGTAAGACCGGTGTACCTGACGACACGATCAAGCTCGGCGCGCAAGCCCTCCGGCGTCATGCCCGCGCGCCACTCCTCGCGAGGTTTTAGCTGGATCACCGTCTCGATCATTGTGAGCGGCGCCGGATCGGTGGCGGTCTCGGCGCGTCCGATCTTGCCAAAGACGCGCTTCACTTCTGGCACTGCCAGGATCATTTTGTCAGTGTTTTGCAGAATCTCGCGCGCCTTGTCGATCGACACGCCCGGGTAGGTGGTCGGCATGTACATCAGGTCGCCTTCGTCGAGCGGCGGCATGAACTCCGAACCGAGTTGTGTCGCCGGCCACAGGCCGATCAAAAGGACGATACCCGCCAGTGCCAGCGTCCCTTTCGGAAAACGAATCACCGCATGAATGACTGGCCCGTACGCGGCGACGAGTATGCGATTGATGGGGTTCTTGTGCTCGGGCGTCACTTTGCCACGAATGAAGTAGCCCATCAGCACCGGCACGAGCGTGATGGACAGCCCGGCTGCGGCGGCCATCGCGTAGGTCTTCGTGAAGGCAAGCGGCGCGAACAGTCGGCCTTCCTGTGCCTCGAGCGTAAACACCGGCAGAAAGCTCAGCGTGATGATCAGAAGCGAGAAGAACAACGGCGGACCCACCTCGGTCGCCGCATCTCCGATTATGCGCCAGCGATTTTCGTCCGTTAGCGGTTCTTTTTCGATGTGCTTATGGACGTTTTCGATCATTACGATGGCGGCGTCCACCATCGCACCGATTGCGATCGCGATGCCACCCAACGACATGATATTGGCATTGATGCCTTGTAGATGCATGACGATAAAAGCGGTGAGAATCCCTACCGGCAAACTGAAAATTATTACGGCCGACGATCGCAGGTGGAAAAGGAATACCGCGCAGACCAATGCCACCACGAGAAATTCCTCAAGCAGCTTTCCCTTAAGTGTTGCAACGGCACGCTCGATCAAATCCGATCGGTCGTAGGTGGTGACAATTTCGACGCCATCCGGAAGACTGCGTTGCAGCTCCGCGAGTCGAATTTTGACGGCGTTGATCGTTTTCAACGCATTCTCGCCCCAACGCATGACGATCACGCCACCGACAACCTCGCCTTCACCGTCGAGCTCAGCAATACCGCGTCGCATTTGCGGGCCCAGTCGAATATCAGCGACATCCGATAACACCAGCGGCGTACCCTGTTCGTTGACGCCCAACGGAATGTCGCGAAGATCGTCGAGGCTTTCCAGGTAGCCGCTTGCGCGCACCATGTACTCGGCCTCGCCCATTTCAATGACGGAACCGCCGGTTTCCTGGTTGCCCTGCTGTATGGCCATCTTGAGTTTCGAGAGCGGAATGCCAAACGCTCGCAGCTTGTCCGGATCAACGACCACCTGGTACTGGCGCACCATTCCGCCAATCGT
>CAMYLB010000025.1 GCA_947259145.1 uncultured Woeseiaceae bacterium | reverse complement strand
CGCAACGCAATCGACAGCTCACTCGATTCGCCAATGTCAAAGCCTATTTCGCCGAATGCGGCGATCACGCTGGTCTCAAAATCATCCCAGAACAGCAGGTCGGTCGGGTTCGGCCCGGTGGGGTCGATGTAAGGCTGTCTCAAAAAGCCGAGACCCTGGTCGGCCCCGTATGCGACGACGACTTCGCGGTCGATTTCCGTCGCATACAGACCGGCAATCCAGCGTACCGACTGATCCTGCGGTGAGGTAAAGCGTACCTCAACACTGGAGTCCTTTTGACTGCGTTCCTGGTATTGATAACCATCGCAGGAAGACGGAGTGTATGGGCCGTAAATACCGGCAAAATCATTTCCAGCACCCGGAGGAAGCACCAGGAACGGTGACACCGGATCGCCAAACAGATCGGGTCGGGTGAAGCTATTTAGCGTTGCTCGATCAGCCTGACATGCCGGTGTCAATTCGTAACCGTAAAACGTTGCGCTCGTGCCATCGGACAAAAGGTATTCGTCCAGATCATTGAACGAAGCGATGAATGTCCAGTCGCCCTTTTCCGTCGCGTAGTCGCCTTTTACGGCGAACTCGGTCGTTTCCTGCTCGTTCTCGCCGGGAACGTTAAAGGCAAAAGTGAAGTTATGATCATTCACGTCCGCAAAGAAATTCGACCCTATCGCGTTGAACGCCGGAATCGCGAATACAGCATTGAAGTTAATCGCGCCGCCCTTGACGTTCGAGTAACCGGCACGCACGTCCCAGCTCAGTCTGTTGTTCGGTTCGAACATCAAGCGGGCGCGCAGTGTCGTATCTTCGAGATAGTCAACGCCAGAACCCGCGTTCTCGTAAATATTCGAGTAGACTCCGTCGAATTCGCGGTAGCTGGCTGCAAGGCTGCCGCGCACCGTTTCGCCGAGCGGTCCACTGATGCGCAACGATCCTTTGGCCAAGCCATCGCTGCCACCACCCACTTTGACTTGACCAGCGAATTCATCGCCGGGCTCTTTGGTCGTGACGAGAATGGCGCCGGCGACCGCATTGCGGCCGTACAATGCGCCCTGCGGACCTTTGAGTACCTCTATCTGCCTGACGTCAACTAGCTCTTCGCTGACCTGCGTATCACCGACATTTGCCGAGTCAACGATCGTAACGTTCGGCATCAGCGAAATAAAATCGGCCGGCCGCTCGACGCCGGCGCGTTCAATTGTCTGCTCAGTAAATGCAGTGATTGCAATCGGCACGTCCTGGAGGCTTTCAGAGCGTTTTCGGGCCGTCACGACAACTTCTTCTATCGCAGCCGCTCCACCTTGCTGAGCGTTTGCCGTCGCAAACGGAAGAATCGACAATGAAACAATAAGTCCAATGATTCTGTATGGTGTTTTCATGGTGTTGATCCCATCTAAAGTTATAAAATCCTAACATTAAGTCATTTCATCGACAAAAATGTTCCCACGTTGCGTGTCCTTCAGCGTTCCGCTGTGCTCAAATCGGCGCCCAGCTCCATCGCGAACTGGTAGCGCTTGGGGTTATACAAGCACTCCAGAACATCGACGACGATGCCATCGTCGTTGTATGAGTGCCTCCGAACCGACAACAATGCCTCACCGGGCTCGACTTGAAGTTCATGCGCGATCTTTGTCGATGCTTTTTCGGCGCTCAGTACCTGGTCAACTTTCGCGAGCCTGAAGCCACAGTCTCGCAAAACATCCAGGCGGGCTTTGCTTTCCAGATTCCGCTTGGTGAAGCCACTGGTAACTCCGGCCGTCCAGCTAACATAGTGCGCGTACGGATCACCTCCTTCATTTCTCAGGACACGAACGACCTTGTGAACGGTATCCTGATCACTCAATCCAAGTTGCTCCCGAATCTCAGCCGGCGCCACGACTTCTTCAATGGAAATCACACGGATAATGCTGTGCTTGCCCATCTCAATGAGGTCCTCCAGCATACCGACCAACGGCGCCCGCACCGGCTGAGGCTTATACCTGTAGGTAACGTGTGATCCCTTGCCTCGAAATCGAGCAACCAGGTTTTCGGCCGCAAGGTCGTCCATCGCACGCTTGGCCGTGATCCGCGATACGTGAAAGGTAGCCGCAAGCTGTTGTTCGGTCGGCATCTGAGCGTCATAGGCGATCGTACCATCCATAATCGCGCCCTTGAGTACCGAATAGAGCTGGTGGTAAAGCGGTACCCTGGTGAGGGGCCCGCCTTGGCCCTGCTTCCATTCGGATTTCAGTGATGCCAGTAAATCACTCATGGCGCCTCGGGCGCGGGTAGGTGGGTCTCCTCGAGTGAGCGTGCTTTGATCTCCTCGATAGTCCCGCCGAAACTAAACAGGCCGCTATCTTCGCGGCCATCACGCATTTTTGCCCTCAGCTTATCTGTTGCTGCGGAATTGACTGCGCCATCCGCGGCGATAACCACGCCATATCGCTTCGCGCCTTCCGCGCTAACAAGACCACGACTGACATCAACTCTAACCTGATCGGCGTCGCGTTCGAGCGGGTCACCCCAGCCGCCGCCGCCCCAGGTATTGAAGTACAGCACGTCGCCTTCTTTGACGCTGACACCGTCACACTTCGCGGGCAGCCACTCTTCGCCCCCGTCTGCGCGAACCAGTCGCTTGGTCGACCGCATGCCTGGATCTCCACCGCGCACGCCCCACGGGTAGGTCAGCCAGCGCTCGTCGTGGATTGCAATCTCACCATCAACCAGGAATTCATAAGCGACCGACAGTCCGTTGCCGCCGCGATGCAGGCCTGCGCCACCGGAGTCGGCGATCGGCTCATACTTGACGATTCGTAACGGGAAATACGCTTCGATGAACTCGTTCGGCACGTTTGTAAATCCTGGCCAGAGCGAATGACCGTCCGGCCCGTCGCCAACCGGTCGCCCCGGAATGCCGCCGAAGCCGATTTGGAACAACTGGAACCATTCGCCTTGTTTGTCGTAACCCGAATAGAACAGGTGCGGGCTGTCCGAGAAACCTGCGGCGTTCATCGCATCCGGTGCGCCTTGACCAAGCACACCACCCATGACGTCGAAAATCCGACCCAGGGCATGCGTTCGACCGGACAAGGCTGCAGGGAACTTCGGTTTGAGCAGGCTTCCCTCCGGAATTCGAACGTCGACAAGCTCATAGAACCCGTCATTGAACAGGATATGCGGGTCGAACAGATTGATCGTGAACGAACCGAAAAACATCTTGAACATCTCTTCGTTCATGTAGAAGTTAATCGAGCTCTTTGCCTGTGGGTCCGTGCCGGCGAAATCGAAGATTGCCACATCGCCCTCTCGCCACATTTTGCACGCGATTTTGTAAGGGCCTTTGCCGACACCGTCATCGCACACAAAATCTTCGAAATAGGCTGGTTCCTCGGGCACAATCATGTTGATGATTGCTCGCATTGCCTCGAGGTTGCGGTCCAGCATGATCTGCATGGTCGTGAAGAAGACATCGTCGCCGAAACGATCGGCTATCTCGACGCAACGCTTCGCTGCCGTGCGGCAGGCTGCGACCAGCGCGTTCAGGTCGAAGCGATTCCACTCCGTCGTGCGCACGTTGTGCAGAATAAGCTCGAGGACGTCTTCCTGCAGCACGCCTTTTTTGTAGAGCTTGGTCGGCGGAATGCGGATACCTTCCTGGTAAATCGTCTCGGCCTTGATCGGAATCGAACCTGGCACCATGCCGCCGTTGTCGGACATGTGCCCGAACATCGCAGACCATGCCATGTGTCGCCCGTCCTTGAAGATCGAGGATGATGTCGCCGTCTTCCAGGTCGCCTTCGTAGGCTTCCATGAAGCCGTGTATGAAGGAACCGAACTGACCAACGACCATTTTGCCGTCACGGTTTGCAACCATCGGGAAACAATCGCCCTGCTCACGAATACCCGGACTCATCGCCGTGCGAAACAGCACAGCGTCCATTTCCTCGCGAACGTTGCGGAGCGCGTTCTCAATGATATCGACCGTGACCGCGTCGACATCAACCGTATTAAATGGAGTCGAGTTTGTTTGAATGATCTTTGCTGTCATGACGAACTCCCCTTAAACCGGATTAATCAGAAGGTTGCCGACTTTGTCGACGGTCGCGGCATGCCCGGGCAGCACCAACGTCGTTGAGTCCATCTCCGACACAATCGCTGGCCCGTTTATCACCGTGCCGACGCCGAGTTTTCCTCGATCGTAGATCGACGCATCGTGCCACTCCTGTTCGTAGTAATACTTGGTCTCATGAATCACGGCGTCTTTCGGGTCCGTCGCAGTGCCGCTGACTTCCTTGAGATCGGCTGTCAGGCTGCTCTTCGCCTTGACGATGGCTCGAATCATTACGATCTCGTGGTCCTTGCCGTGCGCGAACGTGAACAACTGCTCGTGCTGGCGATCAAACTCGTCCGTCA
>CAMYLB010000024.1 GCA_947259145.1 uncultured Woeseiaceae bacterium | reverse complement strand
AGACCATTACCGCTTGTCGTGCCAGGTTGCCGTCAAGCAGGACATGGAAGTGCAGGTCCCGGATGAGGTGTTCGGCGTCAAGCGCTATAACTGCACCGTGGTCTCCAACAACAACGTCGCGAGCTTCATCAAGGAGCTGGTAGTGGCATTGCCCGAGGGTGAAGAGCTTGAGTTTCGGGCCGGCGGTTACATCCAGATCGAGTGCCCGCCGCACGATCTTAAATACAGCGACTTTGATATCGATGAACGGTTCCGCGACGAGTGGGATCGTTACAATCTGTGGCGCTACGAATCGCACGTCAAGAATCCGGAATCGCGTGCTTACTCCATGGCGAGTTTCCCACTGGAAAAAACTGTCATCAAGCTCAACGTGCGCATTGCCACACCGCCGCCCGGCGCGGATGATTCGATCCCTCCCGGAATAATGTCGTCGTACATTTTCAACCTCAAGCCAGGGGACAAGACGGTTATTTCAGGCCCGTACGGCGAGTTCTTCGCGAAAGACACCGACAACGAAATGGTGTTCATTGGCGGCGGCGCAGGCATGGCACCCATGCGCGCACATATCTTCGACCAACTGAAGCGCCGGCACGGTAAACGCAAGATGTCTTTCTGGTACGGAGCGCGAAGCCTCAAGGAGATGTTCTACAAGCAGGAATTCGACGAACTCGACGAACTTAACGATAACTTCGTATGGCACCTTGCGCTCTCGGAACCGCAGCCGGAAGACAACTGGGACGGCCTTACCGGCTTCATTCACCAGGTGCTTCTGGATGAGTATCTGAGCCAGCACCCTGCGCCGGAGGACTGCGAGTACTATCTCTGCGGACCGCCGATGATGAACTCGGCCGTTATCAAGATGCTCGATAGCCTCGGTGTACCGAAAGAAAATATCATGCTCGATGACTTTGGCGGCTAGCGGCCAGTGATTGGGATCCGGCACGTCGTCGTTCTGTCAGCGGCACTGCTGCTGGCAGCGTGCGGCGATTCGCGCCTGCCCGAGCTTGAATTGTCCGGCAGCACGATGGGCACGACCTTTTCCGTTACGCTGGTTGCCCCCGGCGACGGCATTGCCGGCGAGCCGCTCAAATCGCAAATAACCGCAACCCTTTCCGCTGTCGACGAACTCACGTCGACCTGGCGCACCGACTCGGAACTGGCGGAGTTCAACGCCAATGCAGCGACCGACTGGATCACGGTTTCGGCCGAGCTATGCAACGCCATCGACGGCGCGCTGGAGATCAGCCGGCTGAGCGACGGTGCTTTCGACGTCACCATCGGCCCTCTCGTGAATCTCTGGGGATTCGGGCCCGATAGCGAGATACGCGAGCCGCCTGACGACGCGCTGATCGAAGAGACGATGGCATACGTCGGTTACGAAGGTCTGCAGACGCGCTGCGGCGAGCCCGCGATGCGCAAGCGCCATGGCGCGATGTACGTCGACCTGTCGGGCTGGGCCAAGGGTTACGCCGTCGACAAAGTCGCCGAATTGCTCGACGAATACGGCGTCAGGGACTATCTTGTGGAGATCGGTGGAGAGCTCAGGGTGCGCGGCTATAATGCCGATGGCAGGAAATGGGCCATCGCCGTGGAGGCACCGTCCACGACGACGCGTCGACCGCATTCGGTATTACGTGTTACGGATACGAGTGTCGCGACCTCTGGCGACTACAGGAACTACTTTGATCATGACGGCCAGCGCTACTCGCACACGATCGATGCACGTACGGGACGGCCGGTCGCGCATGACCTTGCCGCGGTCACTGTCGTGAGCAAGTCTGCGGCCTGGGCCGATGCCATGGCAACTGCCCTGCTGGTACTTGGGCCGGAGTCCGGACTTGCGCTTGCCGAGAACCAGGGGATAGCCGGCTATTTCCTCGTTCGCAGCAAGACGGGCATTGAAGAACTGACGACAACAAGCTTTGAACTATTGAGACAGCGATGAATCTTGCACTGACAACACTACTGCTTAGTTTCCTGGTCATCCTGCTGGTGATAACCGGTATGAGCATTGGCGTCATGAACGGGCGGCGAGCGATCAGCGGCAGC
This sequence comes from uncultured Woeseiaceae bacterium, assembly GCA_947259145.1. Classification (GTDB taxonomy): domain Bacteria; phylum Pseudomonadota; class Gammaproteobacteria; order Steroidobacterales; family Woeseiaceae; genus UBA1847. Next base: position 8,896 of record CAMYLB010000024.1, on the reverse strand, counting down.
TGCGGCGGACTGAATGGGGGTGGTTGTGAGCTCTGCAGTGGAAACTGCAAGAAAAAACGCAGAGAGACGCAGGACCCGGATGGAGACATAGCATGACTGGCAAATCCTGCCTGGTAAAAGACTACATGGCGCGCACACTCGTGACTTTCAAACCCGAGACCGACGTGCTCGACGCAGTGCATACACTCGTCCAGCATCGCATCGCGGGCGCACCTGTCGTCGATGACGAAGGCCACCTGCTCGGCATGCTGTCAGAGTTCGACTGCATGAAGGTTGCCCTTAACGCCGGCTATCACGGCATCTCGGGAGGACCAGTCCGCGATTTCATGAGCGATGGTGTCGAAACCGTCGATGCCGACATGAGTATCATCGACCTGGCCCAGGTATTCATCAACAAGAAATTCCGTCGCTTCCCTGTCATGGAGGGTACGCGGCTCGTCGGCCAGATCAGCCGCCGGGACGTGCTGCGAGCGCTCGAGGTCATCGCGAAAGGCTAATTGGTCAGGCTGAGCCTTTCTTTTCGTGGCGCGCCGCAAACCGTGCGCCGAGCGTTTTCCGCCTGAGATAGGCATAGACTTCGAGTAGCGGTAGCTCTTTGGGGCACACGTCGGCGCATGCCATCATGCCGAGGCAGCCGAACACACCCCGGTCGCCGGCAACAACATCGAACCACTCCGCCTCGGAGCGTGTATCTCGTGGGTCCATCATGAAGCGCGCGACGCGGTTCATTCCAGCACCGGCCAGGAATTCATCGTCGAGGTTCGCCACGCCGCAGGAGGCCACGCAGCAGCCGCATTCAATGCAGCGATCACCCTCGTAGATCGCCGCGGCGATGTCGTCGCTCATGCGCTCTTCTTCGGCCTCAGGATCGAACGCCTGTCGCTCGTGAATCCAGGCCTCGGTTCGCTCGCCCATGCCCCGGAACCAGGTACCAGTATCAACCGACAGGTCACCGATCAGCTTGAACGCCGGCAACGGGTACAGCTGAATGTCCTCTGGCAAATCCGATGTCAGCGTTCGGCATGCCAGCGCCGGGCGTCCATTCACCACCATGCCGCAAGATCCGCAAATGGCTGAGCGGCAGGCGAAATCAAACTGTAATCCAGGATCATGAAGCTCACGGATCTTGTTGAGCGCGATGTACAAGGACATGAACGGCGTCTCATCGATCTCGAACACGTCGGAGTGAGGTTCGGAGTTTTCGTCCTCGGGATTGTACCGAAAAATCTCGAACTTCAGTCGACGCGACGGAGTGCCGTGTTCCTGGGTCATTCTTTAAGTCCTTTCCTTACGCATAGGCTTGCCAGGCACCGCATTTGAGTCGACTACCCATTTCTTCACTGCTTGGCAGGCGACCGTGTTGCGCCTGTTCGTGCACCACCGTCTCGTTGTAACTATCGATCGATCGCTGCATTTCGATACGCTCGTCACTGCCGTAACCGCGATGCCCCGGCGGCAGGTCGATGAGACCGGTCGGCTCGTAGCTGAACGATGGTTCGCTTTCATCCATCGCCCAACGTACCAGCGTGCGATTCAGCCACTCTTCGTCATTGCGCAGCGGAAAGTCGCTGCGAAAATGTGCGCCCCGACTCTCTGTTCGAGCTCGCGCACCCATCGCTACCGTCATAGCCAATCGCAGCATGCCTTTCAGGCGCAGCGCAAAACCGAGCTCCGGGTTCACCCCGGGATCCTTGCAGCGCAGCACCGCGTTGTCGCAATCATTGAGCAAGGCCTGCAGTTCGTTCACGGCTTCGTTCAGTTCGTCGCCAGTGCGAAAAATACCGACTTTGTGCATCATGGTCTCGCCCATGGCGTCGCGGATTTCGTAAATGCTCCGGCCTTTGCCTGCACGCGACAGCCAACTGGTGGCCCGCTGCTCGGCCGCGGCAATGGCATCAAAGGCATAGCCGGTATCCGCACGCAGCGACACACCGGCTGCGTGCTCGGCGACTCGGCGTCCCACGAGGCGCCCTGCGACGAGCGTTTCGGCAAGGCTATTGCCGCCAAGGCGATTGAATCCGTGCATATCCCAGCAGGCCGCTTCGCCAACAGCAAACAGACCGGCAAGCCCGTAGGATTCGCCGTCTTTATTCACGCGAATGCCGCCCATCGAGTAGTGCTGCGTCGGTCGTACCGGTATCAGGTCGTTAACCGGGTTTAGTCCCACGAAATCGCGACAGATGTCCCAGACTTCCAGCAGCTTGGTGCGCAAGTGTTTTTCGCCGAGATGGCGAATGTCGAGCCACAAATGCGGGCCGTACGGTGAATCGACGCCGTTGCCGTCGCGCATGGTCTGCTGCATATGCCGCGACACGACGTCGCGGCTTGCGAGCTCCTGCTTCGCCGGTTCTTTTTCGACCATGAAGCGATGCATGTTCTTGTCGAGCAGATAGCCGCCATCGCCGCGGCAGCCTTCTGTAACGAGAATGCCGCTCGGAGAAAGCGTGGTGGGATGGAACTGTACGGCTTCCATATTGCCGAGCGGCACAATGCCGGTATCGAGCGCAATCGACGCGCCGGTACCTTCGTTTATCACGGCGTTGCTCGTGTACTGGCCGTAAATACGTCCATAGCCGCCTGTCGCAATCACAGTGGCCTTGGCCATCACGGCAAAGTGCCTGCCGGTCCTGAGGCAGCGCACGACGGCACCGAGGCAACGACTGCCGTCATGTATCAGCGAAACGGCCTCCGTGCGATCCTGCACCGTGATGCCGAGTCGGACGACCTCACTGTCAACCGCATACAGTGCGGCATGGCCAGTGCCAGCAGCCGCGTAACAGGCGCGCCACTTGGCCGTGCCGCCAAAGTCGCGCTGCCCGATGAGACCGTCATTCTCGAGCGCCTCGTCGATCTCGACGTGTTCGCCCTTGATGAAGTATTTGTTCTTGCCGCCACGTACACGGCTCCACGGTACGCCGAAGTGTGCAAGTTCGCGCACAGCGATCGGCGCCTCGTCGGCAAAGATGTTGGCAACCTCCTGATCCGCACCCCAGTCCGAACCACGCACGGTATCCAGGAAATGCACGGTAGGATTATCACCTTCGGCCCTGGCACAGTTCGCGAGCGACGCCTGCATGCCACCCTGAGCCGCACAGCTGTGGCTGCGTCGCGGCGGCACCAGAGACAGGATCAACGCTTCATATCCGGCGGCCGCAGCTTCGATCGCACAACGTTCTCCGGCAAGGCCACCACCGACCACCAATACGTCGGTCGTAATCAGGCGCGCGCTCATGTCGATGTCCCGTCGAGCAAGAATGCGAGCGGCGGGTCCATCCAGCCTGCCAGCACGATCAGCGTGACTCCGCCGAGCACGAGCACCACCCAGAAGATGACCTGCTCAAGACGATGCATTGTCTTGCGCGACAGCCACAGGTCGGCGCCCCACTTGATCGCGAGCCGGTACAGGCCAACGCTTGCATGAAACTCGACACACAACAGCAGCACCGCATAAGGTAACCAGAGGCCAGCACTGACTCGCGCTGTTGAAGTCGATGCCTCGATGCCGGCAATATCACCGTACAGCGGCGTGAAAATATCGATGCCCAGCAACACCAGGTGAAAGCTGCCGAGTACGAGCATGATCATTCCGGTCCGCACCTGCCAGATCCACAACAGCGACTCAACATGCGGCCGGAACGGCGAGTACTCGGTTCGAGTCACTACTTTCTCGCGGCCGGACTGACTGAGCCCTTTGGCAAGCTGCAGAATTTGTTTGCGTTCGCGTAACTGCGACGGGATCTTGCGTGCGGCGAACACCGCATGCACGAGGAACAACGTAAAAATGACGAATACCGTCGGCTGGGCGATGTAATAGTCCTCCAGCATCGTCGCCATCCAGTCGAAGCCGCGTTCACCGGTCAGGATGGATCCGACCAGGACGACGTGCCCCCACATAAACAGCGCCAGCAACAAGCCGCTGCCACCGCTGATTACCTCATAGGCCAGTTCGCGACGCGCGGCCGCCATAGCACTGGTTTGTGAATTTCGCACTGACGAAGCCTTGGTGTTCATATCTAGGGATTCAGCTGCGTCAGGATCTCTGGGTTCTCCTCGCGCTCGGCGAGGATCGAGTGACACACATCGCAATCACGGGAAATCGTCTCCCTTTCTGCGGTTCGCAGCCGCTTGCCGTGGCAGCGAAAACAGCCCTCAGAGGTCTCGTGCCCGATGTGTTCCGGATACGTGTTCCACCACACTTTCATTTGCGGAAAAACATTGACCGAGTAGATATCGCCGAGTGTCATAGCGGCAGCCGAAATGTCGTCGGCCCTCGCGTCAGCAACGTCCGGGTAATTGTCCCGGTAATACTGATTGAGCTCGGCCGTGATCACCTCACGAGCTTCCTCATGCGATGCGTACTCGGCATCGATAATGCGCAGCGCCTCACGCCTCACGTACGGTAGCGTCTTGTCGATCAACCCGTCCCGCATGGCAATGTCTATTTCGGAGCCAGGTGGTTGATAGTTATGGCTCGGGCGGTTGTGGCAATCGACGCAGTCCATCGCGCGCCAGCTACCGCCCTCTTCCGGGGCCTTGCGATCCTTGTAGAGTTTGACGTCCCCGTCTTCATTCGTGTACTCGACTTCGTAGACTTCGGCACGTGTTTCGTCAGATCGATAGCGAATACTAACGCCACGATCGACGTGCCAGTGAATGCCGGACGACTTGCGGCCAGCTTCGCCGCCGACGCGCAGCAGCAGCGCCGTCGTGAGCTCAGTATTGGTCTCGTCTTCTTCGTAGTGCGTCTTTATCTTCAGCCTGTCACCCACGAAACGCGTTGGCCAGTGGCACTGCTCGCAGGTCTCTCGCGCCGGTCGAAGTGCATGCAAGGGTGTCGGAATCGGGCGCGGATAAAGGTCGAACGCAACCGCGACCAGCTGCCAGGCGCCGTCGAGCTTGGATTTTACGAACCAGTCCGCGCCCGGGCCAATGTGGCATTCGGCGCAGCTAACCCGGGAATGCGAAGATCGCTGATACGCCGTGTGTTCAGGCTCCATGACCGAGTGACACGCCATGCCGCAGAATTCAACGGATTCCATGACCTCGACGCCTTTGTAGGTTGCGCCGGCCACGATCACGATATTGAGCATCGTTGCGGCGACGAAAACCATCATCCAGTGTCGGGTCTTCGGCTGATTAAGATCGAATATCGGCATTAAGGGCGTCGACTGCCCGCCCGGCGTTCGCCGCAGCCGGCGACGATACAAAACAGCACCGATCGGAATCAGAATCAGCCCCGTCACGAAGATCATCGGCAGTACCAGGTAGGTCAGGATGCCGAGATACGGGCCACCTTCAAAACCCAGCTGCTCCATGACGAACAGGCTGATGATCAGCACCAGACCCATGATCGCGATGGCCGTGCCTACGAGGCTCATGCGGTTATGCGTGATCGATGCTAGGAAGTTTTTGAACACAAGTATCCCTTTTTCTGATGGTGGATCGGGTCTTTTTTACCCCGGCGAGCCAGCAATGCGAAGAGTATTCAATTCACAGGAGTAAGGCTCATACTAGACTACGTATAAGCGGCACGGAAATCCGTATTTCGCGCAGTCAACGGGTATTGGGATTTCACCGGCGTAGGCTCATAATTTGAGGTAACCCCTGAGCACCGGTCGAAGATAAAACCAAGAGAAGTCCCATGCGCACATTCGTCGCCGCCGCCGTTCTCCTCACGTGCCTGCCGCTCGCGCCGCAGGCGGCAGATGCCGAGGAGACCAATCCCTGTAACGATTGTCACGAGGTCGATCTTGCTCGCTTCGAGAGCACGCCGCACGGCTCGACGCAATGCCTCGAGTGCCACGTCGGTGCAGACGAGCGCAAACACAAGCGCGGGCTCGATCCGGTGGACTGCGGTGGCTGCCATGCCGAAATCGTCGCTGAACAGGCCATGAGCGTGCATGGCGTGGACGGAGAGCGGTACTCAGAAAGTATGGAACTACCGTCATGCGCATCGTGTCACGGCGACACACATACGATGACGGCAATAACCGACCCCTCGTCTCCGATGAATGAGCGTCGCCAGGGGGAGGCTTGCGGCACGTGCCATGGCTCCGGGCAGCTGGCCCCCGCTGGCGTACGCACAATTCGCCCGATCGAAGCCTATACAGCCAGCGTGCATGCCGCCGAGGTCGCCCAGGGCCATCATGGCGCAAGTTGTAGCGATTGCCATACGGCTCATTCGCCGTTGCAGGCCAGGGACCCGAAATCTTCGATCCACCGACTGAATGTGCCGGCCACGTGTGGCACGTGTCATGTAGAAATTACCGCCTTGTTCGAGCGCAGTATTCATGGCCTGGCTGTCGCCAGGGGAATATCGGAATCACCGGTATGCACCGACTGCCACGGTGAGCATCGCATTCTTGGTGTGCGCGCGGACGGTTCTCCCGTGTCCGCGACCAATATTCCGCTGCAGACCTGCGGCCCGTGCCATGCGGATGTGGGCTTGAACGAAAAGTTTGGGCTGGCCGACGACCAGGTCCTGTCCTATAACGACAGCTTTCATGGCCTGGCTGCCCGCGGGGGCTCGCAACGTGTCGCGAATTGCGCAAGCTGCCACGGTGTCCACAGCATCCTGCCATCGACCGATACCGCCTCTCACATCCACCCGGACAATCTCGCGACAACCTGTGGCCAGTGCCATGTTGGCGCAGGCCAGCGGTTTTCGATCGGCCCTGTCCATGTTTTGGCCGAAAAAACACCCAACATCGTCGCGCACTGGATTCGGCTGATCTACATTCCGCTGATCTGGGTCACGGTTATCGGCATGCTGCTCCACAATCTGCTCGACTTGTTCAAAAAGACTCGCACCTACTCGTTGTGGCGGCGCAGACCTCCCGCAAACTGCACGATCAAAGAACGCATGTCGCCGGCTTTTCGCATTGCGCATGGTGTGGCCGCTGCCAGCTTCATCGTGCTGGTTTTCACGGGTTTTGCACTGAAATACCCGGAGAGCTGGTGGGCAGGTCTGGTGCAATTCATGGATGGCGAACTTCGCGGTGATTTTCATCGCGTCGCCGCCGTGGGCCTGATCGGCGCCTGCTTTTTCCACTTTGGGCATCTCGCCGTTAGCGCCCGCGCTCGCAGCCAGATCGCAGCATTCATCCCGAAGTCAGACGACTTCAGGGAGTTCACGCATCGCATCGCCTACAACCTGGGCCGACGCTCCGACCCGCCAGCCCCGGTACGCGTCGGCTACGTTGAGAAGGTCGAGTACTGGGCCGCGCTGTGGGGCACCTTCGTTACGGCTATAACAGGGCTCGTATTGTGGTTCGAGAACTTCACTTTGGCGTGGCTCCCCGGTTGGGTGCCTGAAGCCGCCACCGTCCTGCATTTCCTTGAGGCAATACTAGCCGCACTGGCTATCGCCATCTGGCACTTCTATTTCGTCATCTTTGATCCGGCGGTATATCCAATGGATATGACGTGGTTGACGGGCAAGCCCCCGTTCGCACGGGCTCAGGAGCGCGGCGAGGTCGACTGCCAGGACCCGACAGAGCAGCAGGACAACTAGCTTAGGGGTACTGCGATTGTAACGGTGCTGCGATTGCGGCCGTTTGAAAACCAGAGGCCACCTCATTTGAGGTGGCCTTTTTCCTGGCACTGGTTGTTCTTAGTGCAACTTACGGAATGCAGGGTGTCAGGCCGTGCGCCTTGCCGCGTTTGAACTTGATGCGCGCAAACCCCAGTGCCATATGATCCAGCGAGTCGACGAAAGAGACCCCGGACTGCAGGCTTGCAGTCCGGGGTCGTTAGCAGAAACCGCTGGTCTCTGCGCCTCTGCGCCGGTCCGGTCTCAGCGGTAGCCAAACAGCATCGTGTAGACGATCAAGCCCAGCAGGACCAGTCCAAAGGTGAGTGCTGCGAAACCGAATATCCTCACGCCGCGCTCTTTGCCCTCTGGGAAGGGTCTCACGAGATTTTTCTCCAGTTCACCGGATTCCACCATCGCCTCGTACTCGCCGGGCTTGTCGTATTTCAGCTCTTCCACGGACAACCGCCCACTGAATATCACCGGATCCATCGGGAACTTGTCAGGGCGGAAGTGTGTGTTGAAGAAGTGGATCGTGAATATGAATCCGACCGCGAGCAGCGCTTCGTCGCTGTGGATGATCGTCGCTACGTTGACGGCCCAGCCAGGAACGATGTATGTAAACAGTTCCGGGAACCAGAGCACTAACCCTGTGCTACCGATTATGGCCACACCCCAGGCTACCGCGAAGTAGTCGAACTTCTCCCAGTACGTGTAACGAGCGTAGTTGGGGCGGGGGCCCATTCCGAAGAACCACTTGATGGACTGGGGGAACTCCCTGAGATCGCGACCGTTGAAAATGATGGAGTTCGGTCCTGTAATGATCTGCAACCAGGTTTGTCCCGTCGTTTTCTTGTGACGAAGCACATCAAATATGTGCGCAATGAAGACGCCGATCAACACGACCGCACCGATGCGATGCAGGAATCCCATGCTATCGAACCCGCCGAGTACCCGGGAGGTCATCTGGGCCCAGGACATATACGAGAACTTCAATGCCATGCCCGTCAACGCCAGCGTGAAGAAGCTGAGCATCATTACGATATGCATGGTCCGCTGGAAGCGACTAAAACGACGGTAGAACTTCTGGTTCTTGTTGCGCGACACAGCCTTGTGCGCCTTCCACTCCTCGCGGTTCAGCCATAAACGTACGACCCAGGCCAGCGAATGCAGCAGTGCAAACGACAGCGTACCGACCAGCAGCGCGGTCATACCCCAGAAGGACCAGAACAGCCACGGGTAGGTCTCGCGATCGTGGTGCGTCGCGTGTGTCAGATAGCCGGCAAAACGCCGGTGCGATCCTTCGTGACACTGGCCACAAGTCTCAACCACGTTGTCGCGGCTAAGCCGCGAGGCAGGGTCGGT
>CAMYLB010000023.1 GCA_947259145.1 uncultured Woeseiaceae bacterium | reverse complement strand
TCGATGCCTGAAGAACTGCGGAACTTCATTCTTATCCGGCACGGCCTGAGTAGCATTTTCCCGAACGAATATTGCGTGACTGGACCGATACGGAGTGGGAAAAGCCAGATGTTCATAGTTCATTAGCAGCACTGCTTCGCCGATTTCAGCATCCTGCAGCGAAACACGACACGGATATCCGGGCTTACTGTCAACAATCATGCGCTGGATACCCTGTTTCGCAAGCGTCGCTCCATCTTGCCCGAATAGATGACTGAATTTATCGATACTGAGGGCGGAAATTTGAAAGTCCACGGTGCACTCCTGGCGAACCTGAGCGACTAAGTCTAATGGATAAACTGGCAAGAACTGGCCGCTTTCAGTCCTTTAACTGTAGGCGCCGCCTCTCGCAATTCCCACGAAGAATGAGCGTAAGGTCTTGAGGCTGTGACAAATTCATTTCTGTCCGCATTGGGTCACAAGCCGTCATTGTAACCCAGGCTAGGCGACCGGCGGCTTTCGAGGGCATACCAGCCGCTGGCTCAGTTCAATCGCCACCGTCTCAGAATGGCCATATGCGGGCAGTCGCCAAGAGCCTTTAATTTAAGCGGATTTTTTAATTGATGTTATGTAAAGAGGTGCTACTTTGATATTTTCTTTATTGTCTTATTGCAGACAACAAAATGACAGTCACGGGGAATGATCAAATGAGGACTATAACCAAACGTTTCAGTATCGGGCTGGTAAGTGTTTTCGCGTTCGCACTGGCCGCCTGCGGTGGCTCCGGTAGCGAAGCCGATAATCAACCGCAACCGGCACCACCGTCTGCAGGAACGCCCCCGGCTACCGGGACTACCGGGTTTCTCAACCTGAGCATCAGCGACGCGCCGATCAAGGACGCAACGAAAGTCTGCGTGCGCTTCGATGGCGTCGAACTTAAACACGCCGGCAGCGATGACAAAGAGGCAATCGACTTCGAGCAGCCGGTCGTCGTCAATCTTCTTGATTACCAGGGCGCAAATTCGCATCCGATCGTAACGGGTGCAGAAGTGCCTGCGGGCGAGTACGAGTGGATCCGGCTGAAGGTAGCAGCAGAGCGTGACCAAAGTGGTGGCGCGAACGATAGCGACCCAACCAGTGAGATGTGCGATTACGAGACCGAGAACTCCTACCTCGTCAGAGAATCGAGCGGGGTCTACAACCTGTATATCCCGAGCGGCTCGCAGCGTGGTCTGCAGCTTATAAAGGACATCATCATTGCGGTAAATCGTACCGGCGACTACACCGCCGAATGGGACCTCGGTAAGTCGTTCAATGGGCCGCCGGGACAGCTGCCGGACGTCATGATGAAGCCCGTCGTTAAGCTCGTTGCAAATAACGAGGTCGGCACGCTCGTCGGTGGGGTCGCTGACGAACTCATCGCATGGGAAGCCTGCGACGCCGAGTTCGCGCCATCGGTTTATGTGTTCGACGACGGAGTCGAGCCGAATGCGTTTGATGATCCGTTCGCCGTAGACGATGCGGTCGCAACGGGCTTCGTCGACCAACAGATGCAGGAAGACGGCTCGATGCAATGGCGCTACTCGATCGGCTTCCTGCTGGCCGGCAACTACGAAGTCGCCTACACCTGTAACGGCGACCTGTTCGTCCCGCTCGCCGGCAAGCCCGCCGAGATTCTTCTCGAGGAAGTCACGACTATCGATTTTCTTGCCGAAGACGCGCCCGGCTCGCTGTTCGGCCAGGTTGACAGCGTATTTTTCGACCCCGACGAGCCCGAATCCGGATTTTGTAACGAGACAATTACACCGATGGTTTACGTGTTCGAAGACGGTGTGGAGCCGAGCTTTGCCGTGGATGCTGTCGCGACGGGCGAAGTCACGATGGACATGACATCCGAACAGTATGGCTACTCAATCCCGCTTATGGCCGCTACTTACAATGCAGCATTTACTTGTACCGGGACCGACTTCATCCCGGCAGCCGGCAAGTCCGCCGAGATCCAGCCGGGGGCGGCAACGATGGTTGACTTCCTCGCCGAAGACGCGCCTCCACCGGTGGGATCGCTGTCCGGCGAGGTTGCCACCGCACTAGCAGAAGCAACGTCCTGCACGGCGGAGGTATACGTATTCGACGAGGGTGTCACTCCCAACACGACCGACACGCCTGTCGCGACCGGTCCTGTTACCCTTGACACGACGACCAATGTCTACGGGTATCTGATTGAAGACCTGCTGGCCGTCACTTACTCGGCGGCATTCACTTGCACGGGCGCTGATTTCGTGCCGGTCGAAGGCAAGGAAGCTGTGATAACAATCGGCGAGGATACACTGCTCGACTTTGTTGCGGCAGACGCATCGGAATAACCTTAAGCGTCAGGTAAGACAATACATCGGCGAGGGCCCGTGGGGGCTCCGTCCGAAATTCCCAGCGGCCCCGCACGGGGCCGCTTTTTTCGACAGAGTTATCATAGTACTTGGTTATCCTCTCCGACCGCTTCACGCCCTGAGTCATTCAGTCAAGCAGCTTCTGCCGTTTTGAGCAGGGGCGATCCGCGTTCTTGTAAAGCTCTAAGATACCGGGCTTCGTCGTACGGTGTCCGAGTTTTCCAGCATCGATAGAGGATGCGGATCCACTTGAAGGCCAGCGCCGCACGAAGTCACAGAACAACGGTGTGTCGATGCGATCGAATCACTCAAGTGCCTGTGGATAGTACTGTTTTAGCGTGTTCCTCAAGCGGTTGGTGATACTCACCCGGTCGTTCATCAGCTGCCGGCGTTGCTCGACCAGCGTCATCAGTGTGCGCATCTCAACGCTCTGCGGTAGCTTGCCAGCCCCGCCGGCTCGATC
>CAMYLB010000022.1 GCA_947259145.1 uncultured Woeseiaceae bacterium | reverse complement strand
CGCGGAATGGCGAATGCCGCCAGGATTCCGAGTATCGTGATTACGACCACCAGCTCGATGAGCGTAAAACCTTTCGATGCCTTGTTCATTTTGAAAACTCCAGTTTCAATTGATAGTTCAGCGCTAATTTTCCGCAAGGCTGGGATGCGGGTCTGTGATCTTCTTCACAGTTATGTAAACTAGTCTCCGTAAGTGATTGAAAAATCACAATCATTGCCTCTTGGCCTTGTTTCCGGCGAGCCATTCGGCGCCTGAAACTGTTTGCAGCCGTACGCCGTACAGCTCGTCGGTCGCGGGCTCGAAGCGGCTGTTGCCATTGCGGTCATTGAAGGCCACGCGAACCTCGAATTCGGGGTCTGCCATAAAATCGTCATCGGACCAGCCAAATCGTCGGCCTGTCCGGTACACGAGTCGTCGCGTTTTAAGGTCGAAATACCAGTTGCGGCGGGGGACAGCATCCCTCTGATCTGCTCGCTTCTCGCCGACATAGTTTGTCGGCGCTTCGAGCATGAGGCGCATCGGGTTGCTGCCGTCGAGTTCCGAAATACTGGCCGCCCTGCCACCGGCGATGCGTTTTGCGGCATCCGTGACCAACGTGCTCTTTATCTGGCCTTCCAGCGTCAGCACGCCGACCCGTTCGGCTTCGTCGATGTAGGGCAACAAGCGGTTGAGTGCGACCGCGAGGAGGATGCCAATAATCACGATCACGACAACCAGCTCGAGCATGGAGAATCCACGGTTGCGGGATCGAATGTTCATCATGCCCTGGCTGCGGCAACCATGTCCCACATCGGCAGGAAGACGCCGAGTGCCAGCACCAGCACGATTACGCCCACTGCAACAATGAGTATCGGTTCCAGCGCGGCGCTGAGATTCTCGAGGTCATAGTCGACCTCGCGTTCGTAATGGTCGGCGGCCTCGTTCATGAGTTCGGGCAGGGCACCTGTTTCTTCGCCCAGAGCGAGCATTTGTAGCACCAGCGGCGTGAACAGGTCGCTTTCTCTTGCCGTATGCGACAGCGACTCGCCGCGCTCGATGCCGGTGCCGAGGTCGGACATTTTTTCCGCGAGGTATTCGTTACCGATGGCCGGGGCGACTGTCCGCAAGGTGTCATTCATCGGCAGGCCCGCTTCGAGCGAAATCGTTAGTGAGCGCAAGATGCGCGACAGCGCCGCATTACGAACAATGATGCCTGTTACCGGGATACGCAGTTTGAGCCGGTCCCAGTTGAAGCGACCGGCTTCCGTTTTTAAGTAGAAGACGAACGATGCGACCGCAGCGGCCATGAGAACCAGCACAATCGGCCAGCGATTGATGGCGAAGTCGGAGACGCCCATGATGATCCGGGTCGGCAACGGTATGTTGTCGCCCAGCGCCCTGAATATGGGCGCGAAATTCGGAATAACGAAAACGGTGATGATGGCTATTGCCACGGCGATGCCGATCATCACGATCAGTGGATAACGGACGGCCGATCGCACACGGTTGCGAATCTCCTGATCGGCGCTCAGGTATTCGTGCATTCTGAGGAATGCCGTGTCCAGCGTGCGCCGCGGCCAGACTCGAGGCTCGCAATCACGTCGATCAACGCCGCTTTCAGCACCACGTTGTGTGTGGTTTCCATCAGGCCGCTGAGACCGCGCAGCAGTGGCAGTCCGGTTCGCGTGATGGTGTGCATCTGACGGCAGAACAGGACCAGGTCCTTGGTGGTCGGGCGGCCGCCACCGAGGCGCCGCCAAAGGTCCTCGACCGTAATGCTGGCGTTTACCGTCGCCTCGGTTATTTCGATCGGGGTAACGCCAAGGCCCACCAGGCGAGTGGCAACCGCATCGGTTGATGCAGCCTGCAAACTGCCGTTAACGGAAGCGCCGCTTGCCGATCGTCCTTTGTAAAGGAACTCAGCCACGGCGGGCGTTGCCCTCAGACTCATCGTGCTTGTCAATAAGCTGTCCGGTCAGACTGAGTTCGTCGTCTGTATCCAGGCCACCTGTTACCCGAATGACTTCTTCGATCGAGGTTATGCCTTCGATCGCATACTCCATCGCACAGTGCGTCAGCGGCACGTAGCTCTTTTTCTTCGCAACCGCTTTATCGAACGCGGCAGCATCCTCCCGCTGAATTGCGTCGGTCAGCCGATCATCGATTTCCAGCAGTTCATAGACACCGATACGACCGTTGTAGCCGGTCAGATAGCAGTAGTTGCAGCCTCGACCGTGCACGAATTCGAGCCCTTTGGCACGTTCTTTGCCGACCTCTGCAATCAACCACGCCTGCTGTCCCGCGGTCAGGCCAACCGCTTCTTTGCAGCTCGTGCAAACGCGGCGGACCAGGCGTTGTGCAAGCACGCCGTTTAACGCAGCGGCCATAAGGTAGCCGGGCGCGCCCATGTCCTGCAGACGGCTGATCGTCGCGGGGGCACTCACGGTATGCAAGGTCGAGAAGACCAGGTGTCCGGTCATGGCCGCACGCAAACCGATATCTACGGTTTCCTTGTCGCGCATCTCGCCGACCAGGATGATGTCGGGATCCTGGCGTAACGCGGTCCGGAGTACCCGAGCGAAATCCAGCCCGATTCTCGGGTTGACCTGCACCTGGTTGATGCGCTCGAGGCGATACTCCACCGGGTCTTCGACAGTGATGATTTTCGTCGATGGGTGATTGACGCGGTTAAGCGCCGAATACAGTGTCGTCGTCTTGCCGCTACCGGTTGGCCCTGTCACGAGAACCATGCCACCGGGCCTTTCGATCAGCGCGGCGAAGCGCCGCTGGATGTCTGCCGGCATGCCGAGATTCGACAACGTCAACAGGTTGGCCGAATGATCGAGCAGGCGCAGCACCAGCGATTCACCGTGCTGCACGGGCAGGGTCGAGATACGTACATCAAGCGTTGTCATGTTGACGCGTACGGAGAAACGGCCGTCCTGCGGCAGGCGTTTTTCCGAAATATCCAGACCGCTCATCAGCTTCAGCCGGGTGACCAGTGCGCTTGCCACTCCGCGACCATCGATCACCTGCTCCTGGAGCACGCCGTCGACTCGCTGGCGGATGCGCAGCACGGACTCTTCGGGTTCGATATGAATGTCCGAAGCTTTGACCTGGACCGCGTCCTTGAACATGGATTGCAACAGCTTGATAACGGGCGCGTCATCGGCGTCTTCATCGGTTGACAGATGCTCGATATCGATCTCGCCTTCACCGAGATCCTGTTTTACTTCTGCGGCCAGCGCTTCGATTTCGTCGGTGCGCCGGTAGACCACGTCAATCGTCCGCAAGAGTTGCGATTGCGAAACCAGCGCCAGGCGCACCGGTCTTTTCAATCGCCGGCTTATCTCGTCGTAAGCGAACAGGTCAGTCGGGTCGGCCATCCCCACCAGCAGGCTGTCTTTATCGGATTTGAGAACGAGGGCCCGGTAGCGGCGCGCGTGCACCTCTCCGAGTAGTTTTACCGTGTCCTCTTTGAGGTCCATGCCGCTGAGATCGAGGAATTCAATCTTCAGCTGCTTGGCCAGAAACTTGTTCATTTCCGGCTCGGTAATCGCACCGATTGACGTTAGTGCCCGCCCGAGCCTCTGGCCGCTTTTTTTCTGATGCGTGAGTGCCTCGTCAAGTTGATTGAGCGTAATGACACCGGCTTCGACCAGCAGGTCTCCGAGACGAACTTTCTTCGGTCGTTCTGTCGCCACGCGCAATGTTGAAGTCGATTTGAACATACGACGTCCTGGTTATTTCCTGCGCATACGTTGCAGTGACTCGTTGGCCATCGTTGACCAGACTCCGTCGTTATCGACAACGATCGGCTTCAGGAGGATAACCAACTCGGTCTTTTGTTCGACTTCGCGTGAGCTCTTAAACAGTTTGCCAATTCCAGGAATTCGACTGAGTCCGGGCGTTGCAAAGCCTTCCGATCGTTTCGAATTTCTCATTAGTCCACCGATCACGATGATCTGGCCGCTGCGCGCCTTGACGATACTGTCGGACTCGCGGATTTCGCTGAACGCAAGCGGCAGCGAGTCGGATTCACCCGAAACGGTGACCACTTTTTGCTGATCCGTCACTTCGCTGACGGTCGGGTGTATGTGCAAAATAACCTCGCCATTGGCGCTGATCTGCGGCGTCACATCGAGCGCGATGCCGGAGAAGAACGGCGTGAGCTGAACATCGCGGCTGGTTGCCGAAGAGGTACCTGTGACGGTATTGCTGGCAATGTCCGTTACGAAAGTGTCGCCCTGTGATTCCAGCAGCTCGATAAACGAATTGAAGTCACCGATGTCGAATGCCATCGTGAATGCACCGCCGAGCGTGGAGTTTATGAAGCCGCTTGTCACTGTTCCCGGGGAAACAGTGACCGGCGCGCCGCCGATCGTGTCCGCGCTAACCGGGAATCCGCCAGGAGGCGCCAGCTGACCAACGGTATAGGTATCGCCACTGCTGTTCTGTGCAACGGATACCCAGTTGATGCCGGCCTGGAAACCGTCGCTGAGCTGTACTTCGATGATCTTTGCCTCAATGATCACCTGTCGCTGGGCGATTGCCTGAATAGTGTTCAAATAGTCTTCGACATCCCGTAGCTGCTGGGGCATGGCGCGGACTACGATCACGCCGGTCTGTGCGTTAACTACTACCGGCTGGTCCTCGTGATCGCCGATGATCGCTTCGAGCGTCGAACGCAATTCGGCCCAGAAATCGGCCTGGTAGTTGGTGTCGATGCGTGAGCCGCTGAGTTGCTGGGCGCCGCCCTGTGACGAATCCGAAAACGCCGAGGAATAAGCGTCCTGACCCGACTGCATCGAGCCACTGCGATCTTCGTCCGACCTGGATTCGCTGACCTGCCCGGAACTGACGCGCGTGCTTGAGATGCCCGACCGTTGCAGGTTGAGGTAGTCAATCTGAAATATTTTACTCTGCAGGGTAGCCGGCAGCACGACAAAACCCGTGCGGTTCTCGCGGTAAGCATAGCCGTAGATTTCACTGATGACGTCGAGAACTTCCGGTACAGTCACGCTTTTCATTGACAGCGAGACATTTCCCGAGACGTCCGGATGTACAACCATGTTGTATGGGGTGCCTTCCACAAGCGCCATAAAGAAGGCTTTGGCGGGCGTCTCATCCGTGTTCACGTCGAAGCGATCTTCGCTTTCGGACAGGCTCGGTAGCTCGCGCTCAGCTGCTGGTGCAATTGCTGCTGCGGCTTCGGCCGGTGCCTCGTAGGGGAGGCTGGCCTCGTTCAGAGCCTCATCAATGACGGACTGCGTCTCTTCGCCACGCAGCATGGGCGTCGCACATCCTGCGAGGAATGTAGCGAACGTGAATCCCGTAATCATTTTCCTGATCATTGATCTATTGCTCCGATTTTCATTACTTTCGTAATCCGGCCGGCAGGAGCCGGGTAGTGAGCTCTTTGCCATTCAAATTGAGTCGTAAAGCATCTTTGTTAATCTCGACCACGATCGCGCCGTTGATCGAGTCTCCCTCGGTGACGCGCTGCCCGTTTACGATGGCAATGCGGCGTGCTTTGGAAACAAAAATGGCCGATACATTAAAGGCCGAGGTCCTGCTGCCAGGCGTCGTGACTGATGGTGCGGAATAGGGCCGCGTTGGGTCACGATCCGAGTCGGCGCTGGCTGTTGGCACAAAGGCAAGCAGCAATGCGGCCGTAACGGTGAGCATGAAAAGGCAGTTACGCACCGATCCATTCCTCGTTCAGACTGAGTGTGCCGACTTCGAGTCGAACCCGGTTTCGCGGGTATTCGAGGACCTCGAGTTCCAGGACCTGCCAGTAGAAACGCCACGGCAGGTTTTCGATTTCCTGCAAATAGTCGAGGCAAGCCTGGTAGCTGCCTTCGAACTCGATTTCAAGACCATGTTTGTAGAACGTTGCGGAACGAGAGTCGGCCTCAGCCGACAGCGCTTCGGGGCTGAGGTTACGAATGCGGATCAGTCTTAATTTCGACTGTTCTTTGAGGACACCTTCCATGACGCGTGCCATTTCTGCCGGGTCGATCAGTTCGGAAGCGTAGTCACCGAGGCTTTCGTTTATCGCATCGATGCGGCGCTGGACTCGCGCGAAACGGTCCTGGTATTCGGTGCCGGAGCCCGAGATTTGCAGAACCTGGTCGTCGAGGCTTCGATTGGCGGTTTCAATCCGGGCCTGCAACGACTGTATTTCGGTGCGGCTGTTTGCCGCGCGCTGTGTCAGTGGCTCCATCAGGCTCAGATACCACACCGAAGCGAACAACATTAATACCGTTGAAAACACGAGCAGACGTTCTCGCAAACTCAACTTGTCAACACTCGCCTGCAGCGAAGTCAGTTTCGTTGTGATTTGTGATTGTATTGTCATTGCGAATTGACCAGGCTGGCGATCAGCTCTGCTTCGCTATCAACCGAAAAGGTTACGATGCTGTTGCCGGGTTCTTCGGCGCCATTGATCTGAAACTGGTTAAAGCGCTGCTCCGCGAAGGGCGGTTCGTCGGCGAGATTCTGCAAATAAACGGGCACCAGCTCGCCGCGCAGCGCTTTTCCTTCCAGCCGGGTTCTATCGCCGAGGGCGGACAGGTTGATATGAGTCAGCCACAGGCCGTCCGTGTTCTGACGGGCCAGTGACCTCAAGTAACGTGAGAAGCCCCTGGTGTCGCCCAGCGTCGATCCCTGCAGCAGGCTGAGCACAAGCTGTTTCTCTTCGAGGGAACGCGCCGCATCGTCCATCCGCTCTGACCAGGTCCTTGCGCCACCGGCGTTCGCAATGATCGGCCGGATCGTAACAAGTCTTTCGACGGCTGCTGTTTCCTGCCTTGCAACAATCTGCGACTCGCTCTCGATGCTG
>CAMYLB010000021.1 GCA_947259145.1 uncultured Woeseiaceae bacterium | reverse complement strand
AAATAGGCCGTGAGGACGCCGCCCAGCGTGTAAGTCGGCACGCAGATGGCCATGCCCACCCACAGCGACGCAACGTTCCAGCGCGTCCAGGTTCGTTGTAAGGCCCGTGTCGGGGCGATGTCGTCGTTGTAGCGCGGGCTGTTGGCGATATCGTCGCCGACATCGAGTTCGATGTGTTCGCCAACTGTACGCAGCTTACTGACCGCCAAACGCTCGGACATCGGTTTCCTCCCTCAAGGAGTGCCGGTTGACGGTTGGCTAGCTATCCGTCAGGGGACCGTAGGTTTCAGGCCTGCGGTCACGGAAGAACTGCCAGGTGTCCCGGACATCGCGAATCATGTCGAGGTCGATTTCGTGCACCAGCAGCTCATCGTCGCCGTAACTCGCCTGGGCTTCGATCGTACCGCGCGGATTGACGATGTAGCTGGAGCCGTAAAACTCACCCATCTGCTTCGCCCAGGGTTCTTCCTTGCCAATGCGGTTGATCGCACCGATAAATACGCCGTTGGCGGCGGCCGAAGCCGGTTGCTCCAGCTCCCACAGATATTTGCTCAATCCGGCAACAGTGGCCGATGGATTGACAATGTATTCGGCGCCGTTGAGCGCAAGCGCTCGCCAACCTTCGGGAAAATGCCGGTCGTAGCAGATGTAGACGCCGAGCTTGACGTAGGCCGTGTCGAAAACCGGGTAGCCGCTGTCGCCGGGCTTGAAGAAAAACTTTTCGAAAAAGCCGGGATCAACCTGCGGGATATGCGTCTTTCGATATTTGCCGAGATACTTGCCGTCAGCGTCAATGACGGCAGCCGTGTTGTAATAAACACCGGTCATGTGTTCCTCGTATATCGGCACAACAATGACCATGCTGTGCTTCTTCGCATATTCCTGCATGAGTTTGGTCGTGTAGCCGTCGGGAATTTTCTCGGCCGCGGCATACCATTTCCTGTCCTGGCTCGGACAAAAATACGGCTGCGTAAATACCTCCTGGAAGCAGAGGACCTGTACGCCCTGTTTTGCAGCGTCTTCGATATAGGGAATATGCGCTTCGATCATGCGATCCCGAATAGCCTCAGGACTCATCGAGCCATCGCCCTTGAGTGCCATCTGAATCAAACCACACTTAACTTTCGCCATTAGATTCCCTCGTCAAAACTACGGCTTGAGTGTAGCGAGTTATCGCTGATTTGGCATCACCTGAACGATGTCCACGATCCGTGCATCGGCCCCGGCAGGATATACCAGCCATTGCCCCAATAATTTATGTACTCATCAACCAACCGTGCCCGGCTGGCTTTGGTCGCGGGTTCAGTGCACGGCCCGTACAGCTTTGTGCGCACGCAGGGCACGAAATCGCCGAGATCGTCGCCGAAGAGCATGATCACCCGATGCGTCCCGGCGATATATTCTCGCCGCCGGATCTTTGCTCGATCCCAGTCATTTTCATCGGCCAACATCACATGCGCATCGTCAGTGCTGATACCAATCGATTCAATCTCTTCTATTACCCCGCGCTTTTGTGGACAAGGATCCGGATCGTCGTCGATTAATTCGCACGGCCGATTCGTAACAAAGAAAACGTCGACACCGGCTTTCCTCGCGGCCGCGACGAACTCGACGACGCCGGGCACCGGTATCGCGGCATGCTCATGATAGAAATCGTACAGCTTGCGATTCGTAAAAGGGCGCTCGAAGGCGAGCTGGAAATCGACATTGCTTACGACAGTTTCGTCGACATCGAGAATGACCGCGGGTGGCAGGTTTTTGGCATCTTTTTGCCCGGGCATTGCGCTCCAGGACGTGTCAGCAATGTAGCCTGGCAACGCGGCTTCGGCGCTGCGGTAGGCCTGCTTCGTGATCGCCCCGTATTCGGCGGCGTGCTTGACCCACAGCAGCCCCAGATCCTGGTTTGGATCGTGTGCGCCTGGTGATGGCGCAGGCATTGCCTGAGGCGGCGTCGGGGCGGGTGCCGAGGCACAAGCGCCCACCAGAGACAACACAAAAATAGTCAAGAAAACGTGCAGTCGAGTCATGGTTTGTCCTGATGCAAGCAGCAGCCAAATCAGGTTAGCATGCTCGCATGAAGAGATTCTCACCGCTACTTTTAGCCTTGGTCCTGTCCGCGTGTGCGACGGCCCCGCAAACCGCCTCATCCGGACTGACATTTGTGCATCTCAACGACACCTATCGGGTCGGCGCCGTCGAAGACGGAACCGCCGGTGGTTTCAGTCGCGTTGTTACGGTTGTCCGACAGTTGCAGGCGGAGGGCAGGGACGTGCGCATCTTGCACGGCGGCGACTTCCTCTATCCGTCGCTTGAAAGCCAGCTCTGGAATGGCCTGCAAATGGTTGACGCATTCAATTTTATGGATGCTGTAGCGCCGATGTACGCGGCTTCGGGAAACCATGAGTTCGATCGTCGAGGACCCGAGCAACTGGTTGCCGCCGTGCGGGAGTCGCAGTTCGACTGGCTGGGCGACAATCTGGTTTTCAAGACAGGCGAAGCGGATGTCGACAGCGCACTCAGGCCTGCTTTCACTTTTCAGGTTGGAGGCAAGACCATTGGTGTTTTTTCACTGACGCTGAATGCGGTCGATGGCGGTAACGAACGGGATTACCTGCAAAACGACGGCGACTACATGGGCGTCGCCGAGAAGACCATCCAGACACTCGAAGCGAAGGGTGTCGATCTAATCATTGGTGTCACGCATCTTCACATGTGGACGGACGTCGAGCTCGCCGGTCTAAAAGCTGAGCATCCCAAACTCGCTTTCATTGTTGGCGGGCACGAACACGAGCCTGAGTACAGCCCGGGCAGCGATACATCGGCCGTTGTCATGAAAGGCGCGTC
>CAMYLB010000020.1 GCA_947259145.1 uncultured Woeseiaceae bacterium | reverse complement strand
CTGATGTATGTTCCTCTGTAGCCGACTTTTGCGCCCTCGCGCAGTAATTTCGTCGCAATCAGCCGAGCCTCGAACTGCATGACCGGTTTCAGGCCGAGATCCGTGCCGGTCTGCTCGGCAAAGGGAGATATTCCGTAGAGAGCGATACCGGGACGTATCCAGTTGTCCCCGCGAAACCCGAATTCCCGCCGCGCGTCGGATATCTCCGGCCAACCGAGCAAGCCGGGCGTATTGCCAATACTGACATCACCCTCGAATCCATTGACGATAGGCCTGAATTGACGCAACTGCTCGGATGTCGTCGACGACTGCAGTTCGTCGGCGCTCGAAAGATGGGTCATCAACCTCAACTCGCCAACGGCAGGCGCCGCGTTCAAGCGCGTGATGATTGCTTCGGCATCCTCAGGCGGAAATCCGAGACGGTTCATCCCCGTATCCACCTTGAGCCAGGCCGTAACGGAACCACTGGTAGTCGCCTCCAGTAACTCCACCTGTTCCTGGCAATGAATCACGGGCTCAAAGCCAGATTCCATGGCCATCGATAGTTCCCGGTCGTCTACGACACCGGCCAGCAGAACGATAGGCGCGACGACTCCATTCTCTCGTAGTTGTATGGCTTCTGGCACCCGTGCGACGGCAAATGCGTCGACATCGGTCAGGTGTTGCGCAACGGCCACCATGCCGTGGCCATAGGCATTTGCCTTGATGACAGCCATGACTTTCGAGCCGGGCGCGGCTTTACGAATGATATCGAGGTTGTGTTTGAGTGCGCCGAGCCGGATGAGCGCTCGTGCTCCGAACCTCACGGATACGCCTCTTCCGCATAGGCGTCGGGTACCCAGTTTTCAAACTTGGTGTAGCGCCCGACAAAGGTCAGAGGAAAGTCGCCGATAGGGCCATTACGTTGCTTGGCGATCGCGATGTCGGCGATACCTTTTCGCGGCGTATCCTGGTTGTAAACTTCTTCACGGTAAATGAAGACAATGAGGTCGGCATCCTGCTCAATGGCACCCGACTCACGAAGGTCTGACATCACGGGCCGCTTATCCGCACGTTGCTCGACACTTCGATTGAGCTGCGATAATGCGATCACCGGAACCTCAAGTTCTTTCGCAAGCGCCTTCAGCGATCGCGAAATTTCGGATATTTCGGTGGCACGATTTTCCTTGCTACCCTCGACCTGCATCAACTGCAGATAGTCAATAATAATTAGACCGAGACCGTGTTCGCGATGCAGGCGTCTTGCCCGTGCGCGTATTTCAGTCGGCGACAGGCTCGGCGTATCGTCGATGAAGATGGGCGCTTCCGACATCAGCTGCACTGCAGTATTGATTCGCGACCAGTCTTCGTCCGGGAAGTTACCCGTGCGCAAATGCGTCTGATCGACACGGCCCAGTGACGAAATCATGCGAAACGCCAGTTGCTGCGAAGGCATTTCCATCGAGAAGATCGCCGTCGGCACCTTCGAACCGATCGCGGCGTTCTCACCGATATTCAAGGCCAACGTGGTTTTACCCATCGATGGCCGACCGGCGATGATAACCAGCTCACCTGCCTGCAAGCCCGCGGTGAGCTTGTCGAACTCATGGTAGCCGCTGGATATTCCCGTGATGCTGCCTTCCGACTGGTGCAGAAGATCGATGCGATCAACGGCCTCCGGCAGAATCTGTTTGAGTGATTTGAAGCCCCGGCGTCCACGGCTGCCCTTCTCGGCAATTTCGAAAACCAGACGCTCGGCTTCATCGACGATTTGCGCCGCATTGCGCTCGCCGGACGTAAACGCATTGCCGCTTATTTCATTGCCGGCATTGATCAAGGCACGAAGCGTTGATGTTTCACGAATAATTTTTGCATACGCCCTGGCGTTCGCCGCGCCAGCAGTCTCATTCGCCAACGTTGCAAGGTACTCGAGGCCACCGGCTTGATCCAACTCGCCGCGGCCATCCAGGTGCTCGGAAACCGTGACGACGTCGCAGGGGCTACCGCCTTCAACGAGGTTGGCAATGGCCGCAAAGATCACGCCATGATCCTTGCGATAGAAGTCTTCGCCAACGATGACGTCCGCAATTTTGTCCCAGGCCTGCGCGTTAAGCATCAGGCCGCCGATTAGCGCCTGCTCGGCGCCAATGGAGTTGGGCGGCACTTTGAGGCGCTGTTCAGCACCTGCGTCTGTGTAGCCATCCCCCAACGCTCGGACCATCCTACGAGTTCCCTTGCCAGCCAGTTTCTGAATTCATGCCCGGCTCAAAGGTAACACAGCCGGCCGTCACTCGGCAGCAACAACTCGTACGGTTACTTCCGCGTTTACTTCGCTGTGCAAATGAATGCCTACGACGAACTCACCGAGCTCTTGTATCGGGCCGTCCGGCATGCGCACTTCGGCGCGCTCCACGGCAACCTGGATGCCGGCCAGTGCGTCGGCGATATCGATTGGACCAACCGAACCGAACAGCTTGCCTTCGCTCCCCGCGTTCGCCGGGATCACGACCTCAACACCGTTGATCGATTTGGCACGAGTCTTGGCTTTCGCCACCTCTTCGGCCGCAGCTTTTTCAAGCTCCACGCGCCGGGCCTGGATGGCCTTCATGTTCGCGTCAGTGGCCAGGGCAGCCTTACCTTGCGGCAGCAGGAAATTACGGCCGTAGCCCGGCTTGACCTTGACGAGATCGCCAATGCCACCGAGATTTTCAACATTTTCCAATAAAATTACGTTCATTTTTCGAACCTTTTAAGCTTTCCGTAGGCGACGCCGGATGTCAAACCAGGCGTCCATGTAACCAAATACCGCCAGTGCCGTCATCAGCAATACCTGCAGAAACGGCAGTAACGCGTAAACCGCAATGACAGCCACCAGC
>CAMYLB010000019.1 GCA_947259145.1 uncultured Woeseiaceae bacterium | reverse complement strand
TGCCTCGCGGCACTTGGCCTGGTTGTCGGGTGCTCCGAGCAGCAGGACACCGCTCAACAGACGCAGGTTGACAAAGATTCAACAACGGCTGCCGGGGCGGCATCGATGGCTGCCAATGACGGTGGCATTCCGCTGTCATCTGCAGACGAGGGCGCGCTGTCGCTATACATGACCGTTCGCTCGCTGGCAGACCGCGGCGATTTTGTCGAGGCTAACCAGGCTGCACGGGAGTTGACGGATCAGTATCCGGAGTTTGTGGGCAGCTGGATCATGCTCGGCAATACCGCATTGTCCGGCCAGCAATTCGTCAAGGCGACCCGGCGGGCTGAGCAATTAGCCGCCAACGGCACGGAAGGCGAGCAACTATGGGCAGCGATCAACATGACCTTCGTGACGAACGACACCGTCGAAGGTCTGAGACTCGGCAAAAAGCTGGTCGACACCTATCCTAAGGCACCGCGTGCATGGATCTTGTATTCCAACTTGCTCGGCGGTGAAAACAGACATGGGGAAGCGCGTGCCGCAGCCGGGAAAGCGATCAAGCTGGCTCCGGATCAGGCGGTCAGTCACAACAACCTCGCCTTTTCCTATTTGTACAACGATCCCAAAGACTTCGCGAAGGCCGAGGAACACTTTCGACACGGGATCGAGCTCGACCCCGACGAAGACAATTACTGGGTCAATCTCGGTGATGTGCATCGTGCGATGGATGATCTTGAAGCCGCCCGGGGCGACTACTCCAAGGCCCTCGAGCTCGATGCCGAAAATGCGGTTGCCGCGGTGAAGCGTGGCCACGTCAATTCGTTCCTCGGTAACTATGATGAAGCCCGCGCGGACTACGACATGGGTATCGCTGCCGGCCAGGAAGGCAACAAGTCGACGCTGGCAAACTACCGTGCCTTCGTAAACCTGCATGCTGGTGATTACCAGGCGGCGATCGACGAGTTGAAGCGTGAGCTCGATCGAATCGACACACTCGAAATGCCGGAGGACCAGAAGATCGGCGCACGCATCTTTCTGCTGACCAACATCGCCGATATCTGTTTTAACTACGGTTTGCTGGATGACGCAAAGGATGCCGTCGAACAACTGTCCGCCTCGTTGGCCGAGGCCGGTGTCAATTCAGGTGACGAGAACTTCGCGCGTCAACAAGCAGCAACCGCCGCATTCTGGCAAGGCAAGCTGGCGGCACGGCAGGGCAACTACGCGGCGGCTCGCGCGCATGCCGAGGAGTTTTCAGCACTGCTGGCTAACGACGATAACACGCGCAAACTGGAGCCCTACCACGAGCTGCTCGGATTGGTGGCGTTGCAACAGGATGACTACGATCTCGCGATTGAGCACTACAGGCAGGCCAATCTCAGCACCAGCCCCGGGGCGGGCGACGTCAAAAATACGTTTATGCTGGCAATGGCCCTGCGCGGTGCCGGGCAGTCGCAGGAGGCCGACGAACTCCTGCGTGCCGTTGCGAACTGGAATTTCAACAGCGCCTGGTTCGCAATGCTGCGCAAGAACTTGGCTGGCACGAGCTAGGCAATTCGCCCGCTTCGGCTTGCTGCTGGAGCGGGCGTTCCTTGTAGGGTGCCGACATCAAGTGTCGAACTCGAGCAGAACCGGGAGAACCGGGGTCGAACCATTCAGTCGCACCAAACGATCTTTCTGCCGCCCTGACGGATCAGTTCGTCGTAGCGGGCCTCGAGCTTGTCGCGTTTGATCTTCATCGTCGGCGTCAGCAGGCCATTTTCGATCGTCCAGGGATCCGCAACAACGTAAATCGTCGCAAGTCTCTCATGCGACTCTAGCGTGTCGTTAACCTCGCGCAGGGTCGTCTCGAGGCTGCTGTCGATAGATTCCCGCGACGTATCCTTGGCCGCGGCCGACGGCACGACCACGGCAACCGGCGCGCGCAGCCCGACGCCCATGACGCAAACCTGTTCGATCAGTGGATTGCCAGCCAGCTTGCCCTCAATCGGAACGGGCGCCACGTACTTGCCCTTTGCCGACTTGAACAGGTCTTTAACGCGCCCGGTTACACGGAATGCCTGTACGTCTTCGTCCCACTCACCTTTGTCCCCGGTGTGAAAGAAGCCGTCGGCGTTAAATTCCGCGGCCGTCAGCTCCGGCTGCTTGTAGTATTCGGTAAACAGGCCGGGACAGCGAATGAGGACTTCGCCCTCGTCGCTAAGCTTCATCTCGGTACCCGGCAGCGGCACGCCAATCGTGCCGATGCATTCGCTCTTGTACGGCAGGTTCGTGCATGACAGCCCGCTTGTCTCGGTCATGCCCCAGCCTTCGCTGATGTGCACGCCGATTTTCTCGTACCAGCGCAGTGTCAGGGGAGATATCGGAGCCGTGCCCGAGCCGACCAGACGGCAGCTGCCGAGGCCAAGCCCCTTTCGCACCTTGCGCGCCACCCGTTTGCCGATCACCGGTATCTTAAGCAGCCTGTCGAGTTTGTTCGGCGGAATCTTCTTGTGCACGCCGATTTGAAACTGGACCCAGAGTCGTGGTACCGAGATAAAAATCGTCGGCTCCGCCCGCAGAAGGTCGGCCAGGAACGTCCCCAACCTGTCGACGAAGAACAGGCGGTAACCACTATAAATCGCCGGGCCAACGATGACAGTGCGCTCCGTGGCGTGTGCAAGTGGCAGATACGAGAGGGCGCGATCTTCCGGCGAGAAGCCCATCATTTCTGCTCCGGTCCTGCTCGCATACTCGTAAGCGCCATAGCTGGTGACGACGCCTTTGGGCCGCCCAGTGCTTCCCGACGTGTACAGGATCGTCATCATTTCATCGCTGGTGGGACGATGCAGCGACCCGATTGGCTCGCTGCCATCGATCATTGCCTGCCAGTCG
>CAMYLB010000018.1 GCA_947259145.1 uncultured Woeseiaceae bacterium | reverse complement strand
GCATTTCATGCCGATCTTTGCCGCTACCGCGGCAACCTGGCGCGTGTGGTTCGACTGAACCCCGCCAATGGTCACCAGCGTGTCGGCGCCGGCCGCGATAGCGTCGGGCACGATGTACTCGAGCTTGCGGACCTTGTTACCGCCGAAGGCCAGGCCTGAGTTACAGTCCTCGCGTTTGGCATAGAGCTCGACCTTGCCGCCGAGGTGCTCGGACAGGCGACCTAATTTTTCGATCGGCGTCGGGCCAAAAGTCAGTGGATAGCGTTCGAATTTTTCAAGCATTGCTTACCTTTGTGGTTTCATCAATCAACCTTGTGCAGTGTCAGGAACATGGCTTTGTCCAGGGCCACAAAGAAGTCCTGATAAGTGGCGGCATCCGTCACGCTGTTCTCGCCTATGCGGGCGTTGGCGCGAACAGCAATTCGCTGGCCCTCCTTTTGCACGATAGTCACGGTCATGCGCATCGTGTGCTCGTGCAGGCGTGTTGCCGTGATTGTGCCGAGTGCAGCGTCGGCCTGGTCGATCGTAAAGCCAAGATCCTGCAGCGTCGCGATGACCGAACGCATCGTCATGGGCTTGTCCAGCGTATCGTATTCGCGCGTCTGAATCTGGCGTGTTTCGAGCTGTGTGCCGGCACCGGCAACATTCGCCGGCGTTGTGGCACAGGCGGTCAGCATTAACAAACCCATTAGTGCAAGAAGCTTTAGTGAACCACTCATTTCGTACCCACCTGTAAGAAGAGCGACTTCTGCAGATTGTCAAAAATCTGCTGATAGGTCTGAGCGTCGTCGATGCGCTCGAGTACCTTGATGCGATCCATCTTGTCGTAGATCACACGCTGGATCGTGATGCGGGCCGTGTATTCGCCGCTGCGCGCGAGGCTCGGCAGCACGACCATGGTCAACGTGATGTGCTGGTCGTCCTGCGCCGTCGACATGGCATCGCAGCCACCGCCGCCGCCCAGGGCGCACAGTACATCGAGAAACATTAGGCCCGTCTTCTCACTGCGCGAGTCGGCGTCGGTAATCTTGGAGGCCGTTATTACACCCAGTGGTTTCTCGATGCGCTCTACGTTGAACTCCATGTCCTGCAGGACGGCGATCGTCGCGGTCAGGATGTCGATTTCCGATGGCGCAGCGAGCGTGCGCGTCTGGATCGAGCGCACCTCGAGCGTACTCTCGGGCAGCCGCAGCGCCGCCTCCGGAACCGATGCCGCGCAGCCGCCGAGCATGGCGATCAGCAGCAGCGTAAAGACCAGGCGGCTCATTAGAACCTCGACGTGTGATAGGAGAAGTCACGAACCGCGTTGTTGCCGTCGAACTTGATAATGACGGTCAACGTACGCTGCGAAGTGGATGTTGACCCGGCGCTGGTCGAGCCCACGCCCGCGCCGCCGGCGGAGCTACCGAAGATCAGGCCCACGATCGTGCCGCTGCTGCGGGAGTAAGTGACGTCGGTCGAGATCTTGTCGTAGATCCAGGTCTCCTGGCGCTGGTCGTCGGTCGTGACGATGTTCGGCGAACCGAGCACGCTCGCCACATCGGCCGCCGACATGCCGAGACGGATCTCCTTTTGCACCGTGCCGACCGTCACGCGATCGATATCATCGGCTTCGCGGACGTCAGCCGCATGGTGCGTGGCGCTGCAACCGGCCGCGAGCAGGGCGGCCAATACAGCTACAATCATGTTCTGCGAAGTGTTCATCGTTTTGCCCTCCGGGCTGGGTCAACTGTGCTGATTGAACGCTACACCGATGCCGGCCAGTTGCAATACGGATTGCCCGATGAATTGCTGATGATCCGCTGATGCCACCGCGATCTCCCATTTGATGCCGAAAAATGAGACCATTGCGGCCCTCAGCGATAGCACCAATGCGCCCGTAGCTCAGCTGGATAGAGTACCGGCCCTCAGCGATAGCACCAATGCGCCCGTAGCTCAGCTGGATAGAGTACCTGGCTTCGAACCAGGTGGTCGGGAGTTCGAATCTCTCCGGGCGCGCCATTTTCCCTTTAATATCAATTTGTTGGCGCCGACAAAATCTTCCTGATTTGGTGGGCTGTCCCATAGATACCGTTTTGTCCCATAGATTGACGATTCCACGTCTCTTATTTTGAATATTGGGTCGACGGTCCTAGCCCCCGCACAAACCCGCCGGCCTATCTGTAAGTTGCTGTTGGCGTGAGTCGAGAGCCTCTTTTGATAGGACAGGTGCCTCTGGCGGCCTCGGAGAAATATCTCCGTCTCACGGCGGTAACACCGGTTCGAATCCGGTAGGGAGTACCAAACTTTTCAAAGCGTTAGCTTCGCCGCCAATCTAGGCGGCGAACGCTACGCAAGCTTCCGCGGCGCCGAACGAAAGAAAGACAAAAATTCTTGGCACGACGGTGCCTTTAAATATTTTGGGCCGGATCTGCGGAGATTTTGAGCGAGGCATCGCTGGAATTGACCGACAATCTGTATCGGAATTTGGCCTGTAAAGTCGGATGTTCGCGAAGACCAGTCATTTACAGGCTGCTAAGATCAATTCATATGGCTGCCCCTCTGACTCACCAACAATTCATTCACAAAGCTATTGCTGTTCATGGTGACAGGTACGGTTACGAGAACGCCGTCTATGTAAACGCGCAAACGCCAATCCAAGTAACGTGCAAGAAGCATGGCGACTTCCCAATTCGTCCGCATAATCTATTCCACGGCAAAGGCTGCCCGAAGTGTGCCGGGCGGGGCCTGACTGATGCCGAGCACATTGAGCGGTTTCGCAAAGTTCACGGACCCAAGTACGATTACTCGAAATTCGGCCCATACAAGACCGCGAAAACCAATTACACGTTTATATGTCCGGCACACGGCGAGTTCCAACAGACGGCTGATCGTCACATGGTAAGCGGCTGTAAACAGTGCGCGATTGACAAGCGAGCAACGGATCGCGTCGCGGGAAATCGTGATTCGATTGTCAACGACTTTCGCCGCACGCATGGGGATAAATACGACTACTCAAAGGTTGACTACCAAAACGTAAAGCAGAAAGTGACGATCACTTGTCCAGCTCATGGTGATTTCGAGCAAACACCAGACCACCACAAGCAGGGTACGGGCTGCCCAGGCTGCAAGCGAGATCGATTGTCGCAGCTCAAACAGAAGACTCAGAAAGATTTCCTGCGAGATGCAAATGCCGTACACGGCGACATTTATGACTACTCATTGGCGCAGTACGTCAACAGTGAGACCAAAGTAACCATAATTTGCCCTGAGCATGGTCCGTTCGAACAATTGCCTGGCAGTCATACTTACGGTCAAGGCTGTCCCAAGTGTCAAGGTTTCGGCGTAACGACGGACATATTCATCGAGCAATGCCGGCAAGTCCACGACAATAAGTACGACTACTCGAAAACCGTCTATACCGGAGTATTTGACCGTATCATCGTAGGCTGTCCGGAACATGGTGAGTTCGAACCGACCGCCAAGCACCATCGCGACGGCATTGAATGTCCAGTATGCGGCATGGAGAAAGCCTCCAGGAACCTCAAAGCAAATAAGGCGGCCATGTTTGAAGAGCGTGCAAGAGCGATGCACGGAGACAAATATGACTACTCAAAAGTCGACTACAAGTACGCCAGGGAGAATGTCACGATCATTTGCCCTCAGCACGGTGAGTTTGAGCAGACTGCGAGTGGTCATCTGCTCGGCAGCGGTTGCCGCTTGTGCGCCGCAGAATCGAGCCTGGGTTCCTATGGTCTTACGAAGGCACTGCGCGGCGACTTTGATGAAGGCGCGCCGATCTATTTGTATCTGGTGACAGCGGTTGATAAGGAAGACAACAAGACTGTCTATAAGGTCGGCGTCGGTAATGCCAATCGAATCGTTGAGCTACGAAGCGATATGCGTAAGGCAGGCTTCGACATTCTCGACTCCGACCGCAGACTTTATCAATCGATGGGCGAGGCGATCGTCATCGAACAGCTTCTACACAAGCAATTGAGCGACGACCAGTATCGTTTAAACGAAAACAGGCGGTTCCCTGGCTACACGGAATTGTTCAACGCGCCGCCAGACTATAAAGCGATTGAGCAGCACGATCTATTATTGAAATTCCGCGGTGGCGATCGTTGGAATTACAATGACGGATAAGTCAAATTTCCAGACCGGACACCAACATTGACAAAGACTGTCCTTAGCACCTGACGATTCGCCGTTTAGTTGGGTTTGTTTTTTGCGCATCGACCCTCGCCCCTGTTTCCAAGTCAAATTCACATCCCGGCAGCGGCGGTATCTTGGATGGAACTGCTTCCGAAACATCAATCCATTGATGACACGTCGTCTTGCCGTAATATAGACAACATGACGCCGAAGGAACTCCAACATTTGACGACGCTCCATGGCCGCTTGGCAGCGGGCACATTTTCGGAAACGGACGTGTCTGCATTTCTGATGATCCTCCGCGCGCATGCTGGCAATGGTTCGTTGAAAGAGCTATCGCACCATATGGCGCACAATGAGCGAGACCGCGGAAAATTCTTCAAACGAATACTCGCGAATAAGGAGGCAATCGATAATTTGGGCCGCAAGCCCGGAAAAATTGTTTCGGGCGATGTGTTTACGGTCGACGATTTCGGGAAAGAATTGAATCGAGCATTAAAGAAAGTCAAATTGGCTCCACTGCCGGTCGCAAAAATTGAGTTGATCGTCATTTGTATAATGTCGCTGCTGCAAGGTGGAACATTTAAGAAGGGGAAGAATTTCGCGGAACTTTCACTAATCGCAACCACGGCAGACTTTCAACTCTGCGCTACCGTGACATGCCGACATAAAGGCAAAGATGTGCGGGTCCAATTCGTTGTACTTACGGTACCAAATCGTTGGTTACCGATCTGCAATCCACGAGCACATCTCGATCCAGACAACCTTGTCATTGCCAAAGTTGAAGATGACATACTTCATTTACAGGGGTTCAAGCCATTCGAAGTCTATATTGAACGCGACCCGCCCTTCGATCTGGACGATATAGACTTGGCACTGGCCAAAGATCCTCGAATTTCGAGGACCGATTCAAAGACACTCCGCGCTTTGGCCAAAGATGGGTCAACCCTGAATATTCGATGGGATGGAACACGTCTGACGATGGACGGACGGCCAGAACATTTTCAGTCGAGCTCTGAGATCGCCGATGTAATTCGGCAGCTTGCGGAGAGGCTTGGCGGCTGCGTACACGACGATTCGGCCGCACACTGGTTTCTCCCCGGTTTAACGGTCGCGGATGATGGCTTCCATAGCCATTGGGTAGGTAGCGGCGGGCCTAACTGCAATAGGCGACAATGAGTTCATATGAAAGTAGATCGGGCGGTCCGGTCATCAAGCGTCTTTGGCGATACTGCATACAGACAATACTCATGTCGATGCGCGACCTCAAAAGATGGATACTCAAACTTCTTGGGTTCAAAAAGAAGAGACCTATGGCTCGTAAATGTTTTGTTGGATTTTGGCCGTGGCCTCGAGCCTGGACGACGCAAGAAGCGTTTTCAGTGGCTTCAAGCGCTAAAAAAGACCAATGGTCAATTCATCTCACGGAACCTGTATCCGAAGATCAGGCCAAAGTGTTTCGCGAGGTTGCTTGCGAGTACGTGACGGCCGAATTTGAACTACAACTGTGCGCCGATGGGCTCTTTCTTTACCGAGACAACGCCATCGAAGATGCCATTATTGAAGCCGCTGAGAAAGACAAGGCATCTCCCGATCCTATGATGGGCGGCATCGATGAAATCATGAGCGCGAGCGGTGCAGCGTATCGCCACTATATGCCAGCATTAAACATTCTCTTTGCTCTCGTAGAGTCAGAACTTCATTGTCACGGACGTAATACCTATTTATATTGGGCGGAACCAATCGGTCGAACTGACATGGTAAGGGTCAAATATGCACAGTCGCCTACAGAGCAGTCATCGTTAACGAATTTTGGCGAAGTTAACGAGATGCAGATCCAACGATTCGGCGACGAACGATCGATTGGCGCCCGAATGGATGGCGTGTACTACAAGGAGGTACCAAAAGCGTTCATGGACGCTTGTGTAACTTTCAAGCAAGCATACGGTGACAATCGATTATGGTCATTCCTTGCCCAATATTCCACTGCATGGTCTAACCTGCAGACCGAATTGTACGAGTCGTCATTGTCTATTTTATGGTCGTTGATTGAGCGCGATTTGGTTGATCAGGCGTCGCAGTTGATCGCGCAATTGCCAGCCGGATCCGTACAACAAGTCACATCCTCTGGAATCCAAACCCTATCGAATCGTCAAGAATCGAGGATACGTGCGATATTAGCGCAGGGAGATTCGCCAATGGCTGGGCAACTAATCAGCATTCTCAATGCCCATCAGGTTTCCGTACACCAGTATCTGGACCGTGTAAAAAATGCGAGAAATGACTTCCAACACAAGGGCATACCTGTACCTCCAGATCGGTGCCGGGACGCGTTGTCGATCTGCTCAGATATTGCACAACGAAATTACTCGATCGAGCTAAATTGCAGGCTGCAAGCTAACGCCCATTTGGGAATCACCTGTTAGGCCGTTCGATTTTGAGCGTCCATTTGCGTCTTGGGTTCCGCCCAAATCCTGACGTACCGCAATTCGCCTTGTCTCGGTGGTAATCTGGAAGACTACTTTGAGAATCTGACAATTTCAGTCTTTCCAGAAATTCTGGAATCGATCCGGCGATAGCTCCGTGTATCGAACCGTATGCTGAATATTTCTATGGCCCAAGTAATGTTGGATCGCTCGCGTATCTTGCCCATCGTTGGCCAGCTTGTAGCCTGTCGAGTGGCGCAGCATGTGCGGGTGTACAGGAAAGGGTAGGCCAGCCACTTTGCCTGCCCTGGCAAGTAGCTTTCTCACCGTCGCCGTCGTCAATGGACCTTTGCGCTCAGAAACGAACACATAGTCTGTATCTGGATAGTCGCGCTTCACCCTGCGCAGGGCACGGATCTCCACGCCACGAATGGGATGTATAGAAGGCACGCCATTCTTCAATCGGGTGACATGGATGAGCCCGGCCTGGAGATCGACCATCTCCCAACGAAGATTGACCAGTTCCGATACCCGCAATCCGTGGCGGTACGCAATTAAAATTAGAGTTTTGTCTCTATGACCGTGGCGGCCTGTGCGGCCCGCTGCGGACATCAGGGCTGCTACCTCCTCACCGGTCAAGTACTCCCGAGATCTTCTTTGAGCGTTAGTCTGGCGCGGGGGAGGGGACGGACCTACTTTCCCATTTTGAGTAGATGAGGTCGTGGGCAGCGAATTAGGTAACTGTATAATCTTGCTCATAAGGCTAATTTTAACACTCCCAAAAATGCACTTTTATGGGAAAGACTTACGCGAAGCCAGTCCATTGAGCGAGGGTTTTGAGCATATTCTGGCGAGCTAGTCTTCATTGTTCTTAAGGCTATGAGGGGCAACTTTTTCAGGCTTGAGCCGGTAATGGCGTCTTGTAGTCTCCGGGCTCGTATGGCCAAGGAGTTTTTGCGCGTCTTCAGTCGAATCCATATCGCTTGCAGTCTTAGCGCGAATGTCTTTTTCGGTGAACTTATGTTTCAACTTGTTAGATTTGAGTGCCTTTTCCATCGATCGTTGCCAAAGCGACTTGAAACCCGAGTTTTTGCCGTTCGGCGTGGCATAGCACTTGCCTCTGCGCGTGCAGAAAACCAGGTCGGTATCATCAGCTGGTCGGACAGAAAGTGCGAACTCTATGGCAGTACGCAATTCATCTGTCCAGGTGATGAGCAGTTTCGCTTCGGTCTTGCCCGTGTCCACGTACAAGCCCTCCTTGAGCATGTCGGTGGTCTTGAGCCTTAGCATGTCCGAGCATCGAAGCCCAACGAGTTGCTTAAGTCGAACGTATGCTCTGATCGTTGGATGAGCTACCGCTAGTAATTCGTCGATTTCCCAGTCTTCGATGTAGCGTGTCCTGGGTCTAGTCTTGTTCTTCTTGACCTGGCCCTTGAGTTGATTGAAATCTATCAATCCCCAGACAACGGCCTTGCTCATCGCATGTGACAGGACTTCAAAATCTCGGTTTGCCGAGGTTGCTCCGTGTTTTCGAGTAACCAAATCCATGTATTTGTAGGCATGCCGGGGTTTGACCTCCGCAACGGGCATGTCACCGAATACTGGCCTTAGCCGTCGAATAGCGAGGTGCTTCGACTCTTGGGTTTTTGGTTTGTTACTGGGAACCACCTCAACGGCAT
Source organism: uncultured Woeseiaceae bacterium (assembly GCA_947259145.1). Classification (GTDB taxonomy): domain Bacteria; phylum Pseudomonadota; class Gammaproteobacteria; order Steroidobacterales; family Woeseiaceae; genus UBA1847. Next base: position 4,708 of record CAMYLB010000018.1, on the reverse strand, counting down.
AGCGATCGAGTAGCTGACCGAGCGTTCGGATATCTCCAGTATCGTCAACACGGCTCGCAAACGTCATGTAGGCCTCATGAAGGGTTTTCCCCAGACGAAATTCAATCTTCCCGTCCCAAAGATCTCTAGAATGTTCCGGGACGCGGTAAAAATACGCCCCGTGCTTGAGTCGCCACCGTGCCGGCAACTCCCGATTCTCCTTATTGCGTGGCTTCGGCGTCATTGAAGTGACGTGAAATCAGGCTCTGGATGGTTCTTGGAGCTCGAATTTGACACTAGCCCCAAAGCCTCTTCGAAGTGCTGGCGAAGGACAACCAATGATCCATCACCCCTTTTCCGGTGGGTGATTCCGTTGTGCGAGAACCACGCAGCCTGAGATGCACTTCGGCAGTAGCCAGTGATTTGGACCAATTCGTCCCGCGTAAGGAGGATTCGTTTTCTTTCATTCACGACTTATTTCCATTTAAAATATTCTTGCGGCCCTCTGTGAAAGCCACGAAATCGATGCCATCAGTACCTAGCGTATTGAGACCGATTTGATTTACAACAAACGAAAATAAGATTTTCGTCAGGGCTGGCGTAGCAAAAAGCAGGCCAGAGGCGACGGAATCGGTGTGTTGGACGGTTCGTTTTTTCTAGGCGCCGAAAAGCGGGTACGGATCTGCTTTTCGAGCACGACTAGATCAGGGATGACCTCGAATCGGCTGCCGTTTTCGTCTTGCAGGTAAGTTCTGGTCTTTGGGTAGGCCCGGTAACACTCCTGCTTTCTAAAGACCAAGCTGGAGACGCCAGCGTTCAGAATGTCGTGCTTAGACGGCTCTGGCTTCAGCTGCTTCGCCGCAGCAATGATCAGGATCAAACAATCTCCATCCAAAAGTACGCATTTCGCCTGGGCAACGATCCCTTGCCAATTGGCTGTCGTGTCGGCGGACAATGGGCGAACAGGCTGCCGTTTGTGATTGAACGCACCGGCAAGCCAAAGAGTTCTATTGGTTAGCTTGCTCATGGTTGATTCCTCGGCAGCAGATCGTTTGTGGCGACGGAAGCCGTTGATTTGCAACCACATCGCCGACAAATGCGGACGTTTTGCCAATCCGCGTACTTGGATGGCCACTGAAGCGCGTTGTAACGAATTGCGGCGAAAAACCCGACCGCAAAGACCGTTGCTCCCACAACTAGCGCAGGCACATAGACTTGGGGTTCGAAGATCGGCGTTGACAGCCCTTCGTCTACGAGCTGCTTGCCCATTAGGGTTGGCAAGAAGAGAAGGGTCCCGCCGCCCAGACCAGCGGCCGAGGCCAAGGGGCCGGCAATTAACGAGCGTCGCTCGGGTGGGGCGATCGACTCGCCAAATTGCGAAATGCTGCGGTAACCGCCTTCGGTCTGTCGAACGGACTGCCCATACGCCAATTCTTGTGTTTGCCAGTTAGTGCTCCCACATCGCGGGCACTTTGGGGTGTGATAGGTGAAATCGGTGGGGTGATTCTTCGCCATCTTCTTTTCTCCTCGAATTGAATTGATCAATTCCAGAAGACCACGAAAAATAATCCTGACAACTCGTCCTGAACTGGGGCAAACGAACTACGTCGTATTCACTGCAGATCTACAAACGGACAATTCTCTCAATACACTGGTCGTCTCTTTATTGTTCGAGAAAGCGATGGATGAGCAACAGACAAAAAGTATTTGACAAACTCACAGTGATCGACAAGACTACATGTATTACAAAAACGCGTTTTCGCGTTTATTAGACTTCGAAAGAAGTCGCCTCTCGAGCTAAGTCTCGCGAGAACCCCAGTTTCGATTCGGGAAGCATGCACAAAGAATCTCCTTGCTTCGCGTATTCGTTACGACAGCGGCAGCTTTTTTCTAGCGCCCACCCCAGCGAGAAACTGGGGATACCCCAGGCGACATTGCTCGCCATCCTTTGGCCCGTGTTTGGCTGAACCATAGGATAGTTACGTCTCATGCTTGAACCTCGTGTTCTTCTTTGAACGTTCTATATTTTGGTTTCGCCGCACATGCATGGGCCGACAATTCGACTGTCGGCGTTTCTCGAGAAAATAGAGACGTTTAAAGAATTGATTTTGTAAGCGATTGATCACGTAGCGAATTCTTCGCAGGCGATGACTTCATTGGCTGTACAAACTCCCTTCTTTTCGTGCTTTCTCCACCTTCAATCGACTCTTACGCTCGCAGCGTAGCGATACGCGGCCAATTGACTCGCCTCTGTTGAAGGGGTTCCGAACTGGTATGCAGCGCCAAAATGAACACAACACCTCTTCCGTCGGCCCGCCATGAGCGGGCTTCAAGCTAAACGCGTACAGGGTCACCGGAGGAAAAAAACGACTTAGGAGACAAATATGAAACCTGGAGGAAAGGCCAACAGAGGCTACGGGCGGACTTTGAAGTTCGCTATACGAAACCTGCTGCGCGACAAGTTCGGCGGCGGAAATCATGAAACACGGCGATCCCATGAAGCTCGGCTGAAGCGGTTCACGGCATTCCTGAAAGCGTTTGACATCTCAGACTTCATTGAGATTCAGCGAGATCATCTTGTCGCGTACGGAGGCTATGTTGGTGAGCTTTGTGACTATGGTGAATTGTCCATTGCATACGGCAACAACCTGGTGAGCTCGGCTAATGTGCTGTTCGACCTGTTGACGAATGGCGCCGGTACAGGTGTATCTCCATCCGGCTTGGTTGGTCGGCGATCTTACGTGCGCACAAATGCGCCCAGCGGACTCGATCCGGACCAGTACCGGCCGGCGATCGAAGGCCTCATCGACAAGGGCCACGATCGGCTCGCAATGATGATCGGGATTTGCCGCCTGGCAGGTGCTCGATTTCGCGAGGCTAGTCTGCTTTGCCTGGCTGACGCCCGGAAATCTGCGAACAAAGTCGGCGAGGTCGTTATCTCCAAGGGCTCGAAAGGTGGCCGCGCAAAACGGAAACCGCGACACATCGCCGCGCCTGAATTGCTCGTGGAGTTGTTGGCTACTGTAGGAGCACGGATTGCAGATGAAACGGTCATCCCGGCAGACATGAACTACATCCGGTGGTATGCCTACGCGCATCGGATATGGCGACAACTAGCGCCGGAATTCGGGATGAGCAGCAAATACCACGAATTGAGGGCCGCATACGCTTGTGAGCGGCTGCAAGTGCTGACCGGGATTCCAGCACCGTGTCTCAAACGACCGGTCGTACTCTTCGATGCCTTGTCGACAGAACAGCGCTTGTCGGATGCAGACGCAAGGCTTCGGATCGCGGTCGAGCTGGGTCATGGGCGGGCAGATATCCTGAATGCATATTGTGGGAGCGCGAAGTGAACCCTGCCAGCGCCGAAGGCGCGGGACGTGAGGCGGCATTGCTGTCGAGAAAGCAGTTCAAGCACATTGCCAGTGCGACCCTTCGACGGCGGGTCGCCAGGGCCCATATGATCGGTTCCAGCATCTGGAAACGCTGGTCGGTCGGCGTCTATTCCTGGAAGCTCAAACACTGCCGCTGGTTTATGACGTACGCGACCCGCGATTTGTCGTCCAACACTCGTTATCAATACTGGATAGCACTACGCGGGTTGTTGACGATCATCGGCAAAGAGCGATGGCTGAACTCGCTGCGCGGGCCTTGGTGTTGGCCGAACGGCGAATCGTGGCCCGCCGACAAGACGGATTCTGATCCGTAGCTAGCGTCGACACGTCCTTTGAGAATCCCGCAAGAACAAATTCCACGCAGACCGGAAAAACTAGCTGGCCTCAATAGACTGGACTCAGGTGCCGCGAGCCAATACCGAGATTCTGTGGTTATAACGGCCGATTCGCACCGTTCATATAAACAATTGAGAAATACTGAGGAGAATTCAATGACAGACAAAATAGAAGAAACACCCGTTCCAAGAGCTGTCGCCAATCAGCTCTGCTATCCCTTCAACCGGAGCGAGATCGCGCTAAAGGCTACATTATGCTCTATCTACCCCAATGACTGCGACATTGACGTTCGTCGTTGGCTCTCAGATTTTCAGCCAACGAAATTGGGGGTGGTCGATCAATCCGAGAATAGGATCGATTGTCCTGTTGCGGCTGCCGTCTACACGCATACAACTCGACTCGTGCTTGCGATCGTTGTGTTCTATGACAACCTCGCAGAGGAGGAAATGCAGTCGGCACGGGAGTTTTGCCGTGCCTACGGTGTCCGGTTTTTCCCGGTCGAGACACTTGACTCATACTCGACTGACATCTTAGATCGGTCGGACCTTTGCGAAGAAGCGGGACTGGGTCCCGCGTGCGTGTCACACATTATTCCTGCAGCGCGGTGCCCACGCTGCGGCGGACCGTTGCTTCATAAGACCCGCCAACCGACCAGACAACGGCACGGTCTATTTTACGCTTGTGCTCAATACCACGGCGGTGTCGTTGGGTGCCCAGGCTTTCTCTGTGGTGCAGAAGAGATTTTTGAGCACCTGCATCCTGGGTATCGGGATCTTACGTACCGTATCCAAAATGATGTCGAATCCGCGCTGGGCGAGTCAAATTGGGCGTAGCGCTACGGGGGGCTGAGTCGCTCCTGGTATTTCGGCTAATCCGGGTCGCCGACGAAAGCTAACCCTCAACGAGCCCTGCAGCAATTCCATTATCAATGGCTGCCGACAATCCGGGCAACGACACTGGGCCAACAACATACTCATTCGCACCGCAAACGGTCGCGA
>CAMYLB010000017.1 GCA_947259145.1 uncultured Woeseiaceae bacterium | reverse complement strand
CGCTGAGGCCAATGTGCAATCTGGTGTGATGCACCGGATTTTGAAACTAAAAGACGAGCATCCACTGCCAGCTGAAAAAATTCTGCCGGACAGTTTCGATCTTGCGCTCAATCGCAAGGAGTTCTGCGCAAAACCCGAGACATTCGACGAATACGCCCAGAAGAACCCGTTGTGGGGTATGCCCTATGCCCTGCCAGGTATCGAGGCAGATCGACAGACGACGCTATTGAATTGGCTGGAACAGGGCGCGACCTACACGGTGCGTGCCCCACTCCCCGAGGAATTTCAAAGAGAGATTCTTGCTTGGGAGACGTTTCTGAATGACGACTCGTTGAAAGCGCAATTGGCAGCACGCTACATCTACGAGCACCTGTTCCTCACCCACATGTACTTCTCTGATCTCGACAACCGCCGGTTCTTTAAGATCGTCCGCTCGGCGACGCCGCCCGGCCAACCGATCGACGTAATCGCAACCCGCCGCCCGTTCACGGACCCCGGCGTCGACCGCGTTTACTACCGAATCGCCGAGGAATTCGGCGCAATCGTAAATAAGACGCATATGCCTTACGCGCTGACCACGACCCGGATGGATAACTGGCAGAAGTGGTTTATCGAGGCAGATTACGCGCTCACGGAGCTACCATCGTACGAAGAAGAATTTGCATCGAACCCGTTCCTGACGTTCGGCGCAATACCGGTGAACTCGCGTTATCGTTTCTTGCTCGATGAAGCGAAAAATACGGTCGATTCATTCATTAAGGGACCGGTGTGCCGTGGCCAGGTCGCTCTCAATGTCATCAACGACCGCTTCTGGGTGTTCTTCATCGATCCCGATGATGCCAAACTCGAAATTCTCGCGGAGTTCCTCGCCGGCCAGATGGAAAATATGCAGTTGCCGGCAAGTACCGAAAGTATCCGCCGACCCATCGCACATTGGCGTCGATATGCGAAACAACAGAAAGACTACATCGCCGCCGCGGACCAGTATCTGGGCGAACACTACAGTGGCGGGCAGGAGATATCGCTGGATGTCGTCTGGGATGGCGACGGCGTGAATGACAATGCTGCGCTCACTGTATTCCGTCACTATGACAGCGCCACTGTCGAGAAGGGACTTATTGGTAAAGCACCGAAGACGGCGTGGCTGATCGATTATGGCTTACTGGAGAGAATCCACTACCTGCTTGTGGCCGGCTACGATGTATTCGGCAATGTCGGTCATCAATTGATTACCCGTGTATACATGGATTTCCTGCGCATGGAAGGCGAGACCAATTTTTTGCTGATGTTGCCGCAGGAGGCGCGGGATCGTGAGAGGGCATATTGGTATCGCGAGGCAGATGACGAGATTGCGGAGTACATGGTGCTACCGCGTTTCGAGAGTGAGATGACCCCGGCGATTAATTATCAGACCAGTGACGAGAAAAATGAGTTGTTTGGGTTCTTGCAACAGCGACTGCAAAAGGTATTGCCGACACAGCGCTCCCTCGAGGTAATGGGTAACCCGGCCATCAAGTAACGCTGATGCCACAGACGGTGTTTGTCGAAATCTCAGGGGAGTCCGGTAACAGTTATGCAACGATTGTTCGTAATAATGCGCACTTGAATATCACCTCGTTGTTCGGCGAGAAAAAATATCGCGCGCCGGAAGAAGATACTCTATCGGTAGTCCCCGGATTCCTTGGCGCATACCCGAACGCCTTCCTCGTCGTCGACGAAGCAGATCTCGACCACTTCGTCGACACGGTCACGACAATGCGGGTTGAGAGTGACTACACGCTATTGCTCGATAACTTCGGAGTGCGCCGGACCAGTCCGGATTTCTGGCGTCAGGGCGATGCTTTTCACGCGGCATTCGAGATTGATTCGCCGATCGAATACGGACTGTTTGACTACAACCGCCTCGAAAATCGGTGAGCCATAATTCCGATCGGGCAGGCGAGCCTCTTTGAGTATGATCCGGGATCCTTCGATAAGAGTTATGAGATGGTGCCGGGCACCGACTTATACAATCCTTCGGAGGACGCAGCCCGACCGCTAATCACCAGCGCCGGCGTAACTCTGCAGAAAAACGTCCTCGCTCGTGCACAGCACATCGACGCGCATGTCACGCGTGTCCCTGATGCCGATGTCCCTGTAACGCGCCACTAGCGCGCTATCGTCGAGAATGCGGTACAGATCGGGCTCGATCCAGAAGGCCTCGCAGAAGCCGGTGATGCGTTTTCGCACATAGCGCTTCGCGAGACAGTCGAAGTGGTTCGGCAGTAAAACTTCGTCCCAGAAAGCGTTGACATGATCCGCCCAATCGAACTTGCGTTGTATCACCCAACCGTCGCCTTCCCAACGCAGTATGGCCGGTTTGCCGGGTATCACGTCGTCCTCGAACAGGCTGCGATAGAAACGGTGACCTTCATAGTTCGCTACGAGGTCTGCGTTCGAGTACGCCCCGGTCGTCAGCTTGCCAAAGATCGCCCTCTCCGTGAATATCGATTGCTTCGCTGCCTGGATTTCCGATCCCGTGCGTACGTAGCGCCGGTAAAACTTGCGCCCTTGCGAGAGAAAGTGCCCGATCTTGTCCGACCCGACCAGCTCGTTATTGAGCCGGATGGATTTGCCGATGCCGAAGAGACCCGTAACCCGCATTACCCACGGCGGAAAGCCTGAGTACACGGAGCCGTAGCGAGGTGTCGTGAGCTTGTCCACCTCTGGCGACTTCATCGCCCACTTCTCGAGCTTGTCGACCCAGTGGTGTCCGCCGATACGGTGGTAGACAGCGTTAACGAACGCCATCTCGTCGTGGCCTTTCGACCAGTTCGCCGCGATGTCGGTGATCGTGCGGTTGACCTCGCGATTCAAAACGTCGGTCGAATCCGCGACCAGCTCGCCGCGGTTCGTGTACTGATCCGTTTCGTACGCGTTCAGCGGTGTTGCACAGGCACAGGAAGCTGCCGTGACTACGCTGAGCCAGGTGCGCCAGTTCAACAGTCGGTTACTCGAAGCGGTAAGTCAGGTTCCCAAGCGCCGTGTCCCGATCGCCGCCGCTGCCGATTTCGAACGTGGCCTCCCAGCTCTCGCCGAACGTGATGTGCGTACCGATGGCAGGACTGAAGTCCTCTGCTTGCGAAAGCCCGACGTCGAAACCGATGGGCACGATGCCGACACCGGGACCGAAATCCACGTTAATCGTGCCGCTGTGGGATTCGTCGGCATCGATCCAGTAACCGCCCAGCCAGACCTCGTTGTTGTTGCCGTAACGAAGACCGACGCGCGGCTGAAGTGTTGCTGCTTTTATTGACGAGGAGAAGCCGCCATCAAGATCCGTATCCGTGTACGTCGCTACAACTGAACCGAACCAGCGGTCGTTGCCGGCAGCCAATACGAAACCAGCACCATAGACGTCGCCGTCATAACTGATTCGAAACTGCTGCAGGTCGGGCGGCAACGGCAGCATCGTGCCACGCAGATCCACGTCGGTATCCCCATCGAACTTGCCGTACAGTCCGAAGACGTTAAAAAACGGCAACAACCAGGCATCGAATTTCACGCCGTCATTACCGACGTCGCTTTGCGTGACGATACCTGACGCATCGTCAATCGGCAGCGGCGGAAATCCCGGCGGCGTGACGACCGACAGGCGGTCTATATCCAGAGCCTGGTCAATTCGCACGATATCGAGGCCGATACCGAACGCCCTGGGCATGTACTGCCCCATGGCAAGGTCTTTCCTGAACAAGGAATCGGCCTGCGCAATGCAGGGCCAGAGGCCAAGCAGGCATATGATGGCACTTCGGATTTTCATGGTATCCCCCGTCTGTTCACACTGCGGCGTGAAATTGCTCTTGTTGCACTAAATATAGCACCCCGGACATACGCTTCGGTTGAATCGGAAGAACTAGCTGCGTGTGAATGGACCGTTGAGCAGAAGGCACGGCACTTAGCCGATGCGTCCGCCCTGCTGGCGAAACACACGCACCAATTTGGGCCGGGCACCGACTTATAACTTCTGCCGAATCGCAGCCAGCTATGGCGAAGGGGCTACCAACGCCTGACGCGACCGACATCGACGTGAACGAAATCCGACTTCTCGTAGAAGCCCACGCCGCCACGCTTCATCGCCAGCGCCGTATCTCGCAAGACTGACGTCTTGACGTCGCTCAGGCGCACATCAATTGCCGTACCCAGCAGATGCTGACTCATTGATGCGACGCCGCTACTCTTCGAGCGCAACATCTCGTTCGTCTTTGGTGAGCGATAAGCGGATATCACCTGGTACGGTTCCTTGCTGCCGACGTTCTCGTGAAGGTCATGAATGAGATCGAGAAGTTTCGGGTCGATATCCTTGACGCCGCCGGTTCGAAAATCGGCCAGGAACTCACTAATTTTCTGCAG
>CAMYLB010000016.1 GCA_947259145.1 uncultured Woeseiaceae bacterium | reverse complement strand
TTTGACAAAGTATTTGAAGGCGACCTCGAAGAAGTCATTGCTGAACTTCCGAGCGAGCATTTCAACTACGTCATCGCGGGCGACATTCTGGAACACCTGCTGGACCCGTGGACGGTGTGCGAGAAACTGAACGCCTGCCTGGTGCCCGGCGGTACCTTCGTATGCAGTATCCCCAACATACGCAACCTTTCTTTCTTGCTCGGCCTGACTTTCAAAAAAAGGTTCGAATACAGAGATTCCGGTGTCATGGATCGAACTCACCTACGTTTTTTCGCTCGCAAGGATGTACATGACATGTTTGTTCGGTCGGGTTACACAGATATCCGAATAGGTCCGGTGAGGCCCAAAAAACGACTTTCATGGCGAATCGGTAAGGCGCTGTTCGGCGACCTCGTAATCAAGGTCTTTCTCGTCACGGCTATGAAGGAACAATAATGGTTGTTCGCCCGGAATTATTAACGACCGTTTTTTAGCGCGCCCGGAAGGGTTGCTTCGCTGTCGCCGCTACGCGGCTCGGTTGGAGACCTCACATCCACTCAAGCCAAGTTGCCGCTTGCTGCCATAGGCGGGCGTCGGACCAACCGGCTCGGCTACAATCCTCAGATGGCGGCGCGCGTTTTCGCTCGTTCCATCATTTTGTCACGAAGCCGCTTCAATGCCTTCCTGCTTTCTTCGTCAAGATCAGCGGGCATCGATGAGTATGCTGTCAGCATTGCGATGTCGTTCGCTTCGGCCAAATTTAAATTCATCAACTGCAATTCGTGCTCAATTTTGTCCAGGGTCAGGTTTGACAAGTCGCTCTCCGGAAGGGCTATGGGCTGTGAGGGTAGGCGCTGGGCGTTCTCAATACAACGACGTGGTCATCACATTGCCGGTTTGCCCACAACATATCCCACTGACCGTGTCCGCTTCGGGTCATTTACGGTCCTTGGGAACTCCGCCACTCCCCGATTCAGAAAGAGGTTCAATCGGGACCCCTTCTGTATTCAGTAAACCAGTTCCTGGGTTATCCGGGTCGCCGACGCGTGGCGCAGCGTTTACTCCTCGGAGTTGCCGCAATAAGGCGGGTTGCAGTCGTGCGGCATGTCCGGAAATGTCATTCGGAGCATGTAATCGAAAGCTGATCTGACGATGTCGTCGGGCAGGTCGGCCTTGCCGCCTTTCGCAGGCATCTCCAGGTACCCGGTGATCGCGTGGTCGAGGAGAACCGCATCCCACAGCTGTGAGCGGGCACCCCAGTCGGCGGCATCACCGGCAATGGGTGAGCCCAGCATGCCGGTCTCGTGGCAACCGGCGCAATGTTGCTGATAGGCGGATTCGCCGTTCATCGCGGCGAATCGATCTCCTGACGAGGCGACGTTCGTTCCAGCCGCGTCATTCGAAGCATCGTGTGCACACGCTGCGAGGAACAGCGCGCTGAAGATCAGGAAAATCGTACCTTTCATAGCAGCACCCCTTTCACCACTATGTTGCTATCAGCCGCGTATGCCAACAATACGCATTCCTGCCTACGAATGACGCATGCGACTCAGTGGGATTCGCAAATGAAGTCGCCCAGCAGGCGAAACTCGTCGACTCGTCGACTGCCCTTGCGCCAGACCAGGCCTATCGTGCGGTAACTGCGTTCGCCCATTGAATGCAGCTTCACCCGGGTGTTGCGGAGCAGTGATGATCCACGAGCCATCTCCGGGAGAAACGTCACGCCAAGGTCGGCATCGACCATTTCGATGAGCGTCAGCAGGCTGCTCGCAGCAAATTGGCTGACCTTTTGTGTATTGCGAATTTTGCAGGCTGCAAGTGCATGCTCTCTGAGGCAGTGGCCATCCTCGAGGAGCAGGATGCTGTCGGAATCGAGACGGCTGAATCGGTAGTTCTCGGGGTCGACGTGCGCGGTGTTTTCATGGCACGCCAGGCAGAATGCGTCCTGGAACAATGAAAGTTCTTCCACACCCTGCATTTCCCAGGGGAGGGCGATGAGCAGTACGTCGAGCTCACCCTGCATCAGGCGCGCATGAATGCGCTGCGTATGATCCTCGACCAGCAGCAGGCGCAGATCGGGATATTGCTTGCGCAGTTTCGGCAGTACGTCCGGCAGGATGAATGGCGCGATGGTAGGAATGACGCCCAGGCGAAGCTCCCCGGTCAGCGGCTCCTTCTGTCCACGTGCTGTCTCCACCAGGCCGTCCAGGTCAAGCAGTACCAGCCGCGCCTGGACCGCAACCTGCTGTCCCGTGGCGGTAATCGTCACATTGCGGTTGGTGCGGTCGACGAGCTGTGCGTCCAGCGTGCTTTCCAGCTCCTTGATGGCATTGCTGAAAGCGGACTGAGATACAAAGCATCGCTCAGCGGCACGGCCGAAGTGCTCGCTTTCCGTGAGCGCGACGAAGTACTTCAGCTGTTGTATTGAGGGCGACTTCATTGATCGATAAAATCGAATAGAGTGATATGATTAAACCATTTTAATTATGATCTGTCTATCAGTAGAATTTGGACCTTAATCGACTTATGGGAGCACAGCATGGAACTCAATACGGGCATTGACAAGAAAGATCGCGAGTCCATCGCGTCCGGCCTGTCGCGGCTACTGGCCGACAGTTACACCCTTTACCTGAAGACGCATAACTACCATTGGAATGTCACAGGTCCGCAGTTCAATACACTGCACCTGATGTTCGAGGGCCAATACAACGAGCTGGCAACGGCCGTCGATGAAATTGCAGAGCGTATCCGGGCACTCGGGGTCAAGGCGCCGGGGTCCTATTCCGAATTCGCGAAGATGACGTCGATTGAAGAAGGCAGCGGCGACGAGAAAGCCGAGGAGATGATTCGCCAGCTCGCAATCGGGCAGGAGACTGTAGTGCGCACGGCCCGCGAGGCTTTCCCTGCTGCCGATGCCGCCAACGACGAACCCACTGCAGACCTGCTGACGCAGCGTATGCAGATTCACGAAAAAAATGCCTGGATGCTTCGCAGCATGCTGGCCTGATTGTTAAACCACTTAACTGGAGACAAGTAATGTTCAAGAACCTCGAAGGGAAGCGAATCCCGGACGTAACGTTTAAAACCCGGCAGGATCACGAGTGGGTGGAAGTCGCAAGCAATGATATCTTCGCCGGCAAGTCCGTCGTCGTATTTTCGTTGCCCGGCGCCTTTACCCCTACCTGCTCATCTTCACACGTGCCACGCTACAACCAACTGATGCCTCTATTCAAAGCGAACGGCATTGATGAAGTCATCTGTGTCAGCGTCAATGACGCTTTCGTAATGAATGAATGGAAGCGCAGCCAGCATGCCGATCGAATTACGTTCCTTCCGGACGGCAACGGTGATTTCTCCGATGGCATGGGGCTCCTGGTCGGCAAGGAAGACCTGGGTTTCGGCAAACGTTCATGGCGCTATTCGATGCTCGTGCGTGATGGCGTCGTCGAAAAGATGTTCGTTGAACCGGAGGAGCCGGGCGATCCGTTCCACGTATCGGATGCCGATACGATGCTCAAGTACCTGGATCCGCAGGGTGAGTTGCCCAATGACGTTGCCGTCTTTACGCGTGAAGGCTGCCCGTTTTGTGTACGTGCGAAAGGAATGCTGCGAGATGCAGGCATCGAGTTCGAGGAATTGGTATTGAATCGCGACTACACCGATCAGACGCTGCGCGCCGTGTCGTCGAGTATTGCCTATCCGCAGGTGTTCATCGATGGCAAGCTCATCGGCGGCTCTGATAATCTGCAAGCATGGCTGGAAAGCCGGAAGAACCGCGAGACGCGCTCAGCGGCCTAGCTCGAAACTCGTAGCTAAAGCGAAGCCGGGCAGGGCAGCATCTCTGTCCGGCTTCTTTTGTTATACAGGTCCGATTCTGGCCATTCCTGGCTCAATGCCGGCGTATACTTCGAATCGAAGGAAACGCCATGATGAGCAGCAACGAAGTATTTGAACGCGCCCGACTGTCACGAGATGCACGATTCGACGGCCGGTTTTTTATCGGTGTCAAGACGACCGGGATCTACTGTCGGCCGATCTGTCCGGCTAACGCACCGAAAAGCGAAAATGTCGTCTACTACAGGACAGCCGCGGCAGCGAGTGAGGCGGGTTTTCGTCCCTGCCTGCGCTGTCGGCCCGAATGTGCCCCGGGTACACCCGCCTGGGCAGGGACGTCGACGACAGTGCACAGGGGTCTGCGATTAATTGCTCAAGGTGCATTGGATGATGGCAACCTGGAACACCTTGCAGACCGACTGGGCGTAACGAGCCGGCATTTGCGGCGCTTGTTTGGCAAGCATCTTGGGGCCAGCCCGCTGGCCGTCGCGCACACCCAGCGCTTGCACTTTGCAAAGAACCTCATCGACCAGACATCGTTATCCATGAAGGATATTTCGATCGCGTCGGGTTTCGGCAGCGTCCGGCGCTTTAACGACACCTTCAAAAAAACCTACGGCCGTTCCCCTGGAGAACTGCGGCGGCGCCGGGACGCCACGGTAACGGCCAGCGCTTTTGCAGTACAACTGCCTTACCGACGTCCTTTCGACTGGGACGGGTTGCTCACGTTCTTCGCGGCAAGAGCAACGCCGGGCGTCGAGAACGTACAAGGTGGGCGATACCTCCGCACTATTGCGATTGGCGATGAGCGCGGAATTCTGGATGTGCAAAAATCCGGCGATCACCTATTGCTGTCACTGCACGGTATTGGCACGACCTCTTTGTTTTCGATCGTGCAACGGGCGCGGAGCCTGTTTGATCTCGACGCATCTACCGATGAAATTGCTCGTGTCTTGTCGGTCGATTCCAGGCTGAAGGCGCTACTGAAAAAGAAACCGGGTGTCCGGGTTCCCGGTTCCTGGGATGGATTCGAGTTGACCGTGCGTGCGATTCTCGGCCAGCAGATTTCGGTAAGTGCAGCGACGACCCTGGCAGGCCGCATTGCTGATCGCTACGGAGAACGATTCGAGGTTGCGGTCGACGGCTTACAGAAAGCTCCTGATCGACTGTTTCCGGAGCCACAAAGACTCGTGCGCGCGAGGCTGGAGAATCTCGGAATTATTGCAAGTCGTGCCCGAACTATCAGAAGCGTTGCGCGAGCCGTTGTCGATGGCACCTTGTCTTTTGACGCTGCAGGGTCACCCGACGACTTCTGTGAATTGTTGCAGTCGATCAAGGGTATCGGCGATTGGACCGCGCAGTACGTCGCCATGCGGGCATTGAAAAGCCCGGACGCATTTCCGGCATCCGATCTCGGTCTGCTGCGCGCGTTCGATCGACCGGGAAAAGCTCGCATGCGACCGGTCGAACTGATGAACCGAGCCGAGGCGTGGCGGCCATGGCGTGCGTATGCGGCACTATTACTTTGGGGCTCTGCAAATGGAGCCGGAGGCTAAAACATGTACTACTGTTACCTCGATACACCGATTGGTGAGCTACTGCTGGCCGGCGAAGACGGTGCGCTTGCGATGATCGGCTTTCCGAAAGGCTCGATGCGGCGGGATCCTGAGACTGACTGGATCTATAACGAGAAGCCGCTGGCAAAAGCACGGCAGCAGCTCGAGGAATATTTCGCCGGCACGAGGAAGGAGTTCGATTTGCCGCTGAGGATCAAGGGCACGGAGTTTCAGGTGAGTGTGCTGAATGCGCTCCAGGAGATACCGTATGGAAAGACCGCATCCTACGGCGAAATCGCCAGGCGCATCGGCAGACCCAAAGCCGTCCGTGCTGTGGGTGCTGCCAACGGCCGGAACCCGATACCTATTGTCGTACCGTGCCATCGAGTCATCGGCAGCAGCGGCGACCTCACGGGATTCGGCGGCGGTCTCGATACCAAGGCAGCATTGCTGAGGCTGGAGGCCGAGAATACGCAGGACCTTCTGTAGGAGCGCGCCCCAGCGAATGCTCGGGACCCTATGTAGGAGCGCGCCCCTACAGCTTCTTGCCTTCCATCGTGCGCACCACCTCCGATGGCTGCACGCCGTCAATCAGGCGGTCGTCTGATTGCAGTTTCGTAAACCTGGATTCGAGCGGCAGTACGCCCGCCCAGATTGGAATCTTGTAGTCTTCGTCTTCGTCTTTCGGCATGCCCGTTGAGATCTTGGCCGAGGCCGATTCGATGTCGAGCGCAATGATGCCGGTTTTTTTGACTTCGTTGATTAGAGGTTCGCGAAGTTCATCCCAGCGGCCCGGCATCGTGCACTCCGAAATAACGCGCAGAGCGAGCAATTTTTCGCCGCTGTCTTCGATCAGTCGAGCCGGTCCGAACACCGTCGCCGAGCGATAACTCATCGAAGAATTGAATGCGGACCGCGCGTAAACGAGGCCGTCAACATGAGTAACGTTGAGACAGGCAGTGCCGGTACTTTGCAAGAGGCGGATTACGCGCGCTTTCCTGGCACCGTGCAGGAACAGGGTCTCGCCATCGCGGCCATACAGCATCGGCACGACGACGGGCAGGCCATCCTGCACGAATGCGACGTGTGCAATCATCGCGGAGTCGAGAATGCCATGCACGGTCGTTTTGTCATACGCCGCTTTTTCACGCAACTGGCGGACCTTGTTCTGTTTGCCAGGCGGGTACTCGTTTTTCAATGCCAGCGCTCCTTAAAGAAATTCCGACGCCCTTTTTGGTCGATTTTACATTTATTGTCTAGATGTAGTGGATTATTCGCCTTCACACACAAGATGTAGTAGCATTTCGCCAGTACCGATCCGGTACGCACGGAGATGAGATGTAGGAAGGCGAAGCGGGCAAATCGCCATGCCGGATGCATGACTCAATGGCGGGTGCTGCGTGAACCCTCTCAACACGCCACCTGATTGACTGATTATCTGCAAACAGTCATTGCCGACGACGAAGCGGATTGCCAGCCGGGCCCAGGATTGCGCCGAAAATTATTGCGACATTGATGTTTCGATTTTTCGAATGCGAGCTGAACCCAGCCAAATACATCTTCTGCTTACTGCGCCGCCCAGATTCTGGGCGGCTTTTTTCTTGGAGTAAAGGTAATCAAATGACAAGAACAGGAATTTCCTGCGTTTTGTTCGCTCTCGTGTTGGCAGCGTGTGCGAGCGGGCCGCCAGATCTACCTTACCCGGCCTTCGTGCAGGTCGATGAACTCAACGATGTTTTCATGGCCAGTTTGCCCGGGATCCGGGCGAAGCAGATGGCTGGCGATCCGCAGACACGGCGCACGAGCAATCGCATCGATTTGCCGCCTGACTGGAATGGCACCAGCGGTGGATCGCCCGGTCGGTCGCTGGAAATCTTTGTGGTAGCGGGACAGATGATGATCGCGGACATTGAACTGCCGCGTGGCGGTTATGCATTTCTCCCCGCCGGATCATTAGGTTTCAATCTGCGTACTGCCGAAGGTGCCCGAATCCTCTATTTCCTGAACGACGTCGATCCCGAGTCGGTTATCCGGTCACCGATCATCATTGATTCGGGACTGCTCTCGTGGGAGGGGACGGCGACATCGGGAGTGTCGGTCAAGGAGCTGCGCAAGGATCCCGGCAACGGCTCGAAAACCTGGATGCTTAAAGTAGCGCCCGGCGCACAGCTTCCGTGGCAGAAATCTTCAGCCGTAAGGGAAGGTTACCTTCTCGCTGGAGGCTACCAGCACAGCGAATGCGTCGCCGGGGAAGTACACACCTGGCAATATGCGCCGGGCGGCTATTTTTACCGGCCTGCGGACACGATCAACGGCGGGCCGGAGTCCGCTGCGTCCAGCGAGTCTGTTTGGCTCTTGCGGGAAGTCAAAGAAGGCACGCAGGAAACCGTGCCAGCTTGTGTCGTTCAGAATGACCCTTTATGAGCGCAGCGTCAGCAGCACTGTTGTTCTGCCTTGCCGAGACTGTTGATTAGTGATTGTCAGCGAACGTGTGCCTACTTCTTGACGAGTTTTGTTATGCGTTTGCCCATTGCCATCAGTTTGGTCAATGTACTGGTCGGCACGCCACTTATCTCGTCATACCATCGGCTGGTCGAATCGACAAACTCCAGCATATTGTGAATGCGCTGTTTAGTTATCGGGTCCGTTTCCTTCTCACTATCGACTTCAGACGCACAGTTCTTGAGCATCGTCAGGGTTGGGTTTAATTCACGCTGTTTGCGTTGCTCGATGATTACGCGAAACAACTCCCAGACGTCGTGAAGCGATTCGAAATAGTCGCGCCGATCGCCGAGTACATGAGTCATGCGCACGAGGCGGTAACTCTGCAACTCGCGAATGCTCGTGCTGACATTGGAGCGTGCGACCGACAGCAGGTCGACAATCTCGTCAGCCCGTAGCGGTTTCGGTGACAGATACAGCAGGGCCTGAATTTGCGCCACGGTGCGGTTGGTGCCCCAGCGTGTGCCCATTTCACCCCAGTGAAGAACGTACTTCTCGATCGCGGGAGTCATTTGCATGAGAAATTTCCTTTATTTCTGTCCGGACTGAAATTACCGAACAATAGTCGGGCAGTCAAATCAGCCACCTGACCGAGCCGCGCGCACCGCACGATTTGGCAGCGGCGGCGAGTGCGGGGTGTCTTGCGAAGCGACGTTGCGTAAGCGGGAGCAAGCAAGATCTCCCCGTGATCGACGCCGCGGTCGGATGGTGGGTGCTTCGGTCTGCTAGGGACTGATAGCCGTAACCACGACCCGCCGTGGCGCGGGCCATCCCTCGACCGTCTTCGATGGATCATCGGGATCCAGCGCTTCGCGCAGCGACTCGAACGGCATCCATTCTGTGCTGCGCTGCTCGTCGGTGGTCGTAACGGACTCGTCGATAATCTCGATATCCCGATACCCGGTACGCCGCATCCAGGTTGTCAGCTCGGCAATCGTCGGCAACAGCCACACGTTTCGCATGCGCGCATATCGGTCTTTTGGCGTGCACGCGTAAGACTCCTCGCCCGGCACAAAAATGGTTTCGAGAACCATCTGTCCACCGGGGCGCAATGTCTGTTTGAGACGCTGCAGATGATCGATCGGTGATCGTTGGTGATACAACACGCCCATGGAAAACGTGGTATCGAATATTTTCCTGGCGTTTGGAGTTTCCTCAAGACGAAGAGGCAGGATGAACGTGAACGGATCACGTTCAAAGGTGTTCACTGCGAGAAATTGCATGACATAAATAAGTGTGGGGTCGATGCCGATGACGGTGCCAGCGCCCGCTTTGCGCATCTGCAGGGCGTAATAGCCATTGCCGCAGCCAACGTCGAGAACCTTGCGATCTGTGAGCGGCAGTATGGTCTTCGCCAGACGCGCCCACTTCAGATCGCTGCGCCATTCTGCATCGATCTTGATGCCACCGACGTCAAACGGACCTTTGCGCCACGGCGACAGCCCGAGCAGGAGTTCGCGAAGTTTCTGTTGGTCCGATGCAGCGTCTGGCAATGCCGTGACAATGTCTCTCCAGCGCCCGTAGTCGCCGTGCGCCGCGGTGGACATGCGAGTTTTGAGGAGCGGCTGCAGGGCGACGGGCCAGTCCGGAAGGCCGATCGCCGCCAGACAATCAGCCAGTGCGCCTGTGTCGAGCAAGTCGGTCATGGTCAACGCATCGCAATTATCGAAACGAAATTGAAGTAACGAAGCCAGACTGCCGAGTGCGAAAAACCGGCTGCCTGCAGCCGAGCACGGTGCGCCGCGACCGTCTCCGGAATGAGCACATTTTCAAGCGCTGCCCGCTTCCGGCTGATCTCGAGCTCACTGTAGTCGTGGCGCCGTTTGTGCTCATGGTGAAGGTCAACGAGCAACTGCTCCATGTGCGCGTTCTCATCGACGACTTTCTCCGATAGCACCAGTATCCCGCCTTCATTCATGCCCTCGCGAATCCGACGCAGCAGCGCGCCGCGATCGGCGAGATCCACAAATTGCAGCGTGTAGTTCAAGACGACCATCGAAGCATTGACGAACTCCACATCCCGGATGTCGCCCAGGACAAAATCGACGTCGGTCATCAGGCCAGGCAGGAATGTGTCTTTTGCGACGACTTGTTTGCAGCGTTCGATCATGGCCGGCGCCAGGTCCACTGCGACAATTCGACAGCCGGGCTCGCTGATGCCCTGACGCATCGCGAGTGTCGCGGCGCCCAGCGAACAGCCGAGGTCGTAGCAATTGGTGCCGGCGCGGACGTAGCGGGCTGCCAGCGACCCGATTGCCTCAATTGATGCCGCGTATCCGGGGATCGATCGGCGCAGCATGTCAGGGAACACCTGTGCGACCTTGTCGTCGAATCTAAATGGCTCCGAACCCCGGTCGGCCTTGTAAATAGTGTCTTCAGACATACGTTACGACTTCAGCTTGTAGGGTCCTTTTGTGGGACAAATGCTCACCACATGAGACAATCAGACCTATGCTACGCGAACTTCACCAGGAACTCGGCATTCCAGAGGATTATGGCCTAAGCGGCGAAAAGCCCGTATTCGAGGAGGCCGCCGATCTCGTCGACGTCGGCCCCAACCTTGTTGGCCGCACGCAGCGGCTCACTCCGGAAACGGCCCGGAATTGGGCTAAAATGGTCGATGCGGCGGCCGCGGACGGCGTTACCCTGCTGATCGTCTCCGGATTTCGCGGAATCGACTACCAGGCACGCTTGATCCGGAAAAAAATTAATGCAGGTCAGATGGTTAGCGATATTCTGAGGGTCAACGCGGCACCTGGCTTTAGCGAGCATCATACGGGGCGGGCGGTCGATATCGCCACACCCGGATCCCGGCCACTGACCGAGGAGTTCGAGGAGACTGATGCGTTTCGCTGGCTCCACAAAAACGCCGCTCGCTACGGGTTTTCGCTGAGCTACCCGCGTGAGAATCCCTTCGGTTTCATCTACGAGCCATGGCACTGGGCCCGGAAGGCCTGAAACCTCGTGAAAGCCCCGCCGTTCAAGGGATACAGTGAAACTCCGTGGACTGTCAGAAATATGGAGAATCAGTCGTTTAGCTGTTGACAGTGGAGCAACGGAATTAGACAATGCCCGGCTTGCTTACGCGGAGGGGTACTCAAGCGGTCAACGAGGGCAGACTGTAAATCTGCTGGCTATGCCTACGTAGGTTCGAATCCTACCCCCTCCACCAGATGATGGT
>CAMYLB010000015.1 GCA_947259145.1 uncultured Woeseiaceae bacterium | reverse complement strand
GGATAGAGGTCGGGTACCAAAACAACGGCGGCGACACCCGGCAAGACGATGATGAGCGGCATCACCATCTTCAGAGCGGCAGCAAATATCAGTCCCTTTTGCGCTTCCCGCGTACTCTTCGCGGCCAGCCCGCGCTGAATAATGTACTGATTAAAGCCCCAGTACGACAGGTGCATAACCCACATACCGCCGACAAGGACTGAGATACCCGGCAGGTCCATATAGTGGGGTGAGTCTTTGGTGAATATCAGGTCGAAATGGCCCGGCACCTTCTCCATCAGGATATTGAAACCGGCGATCGTGCCTTGTCCGCCAGAGACCTCGTTCAATGAAATAATGGCGATCAGGATCCCGCCCAGCACCAGCAGCGTTACCTGGATAATGTCAGTGAGCGCGACAGCCTTGAGTCCGCCGTAGAGCGAGTAGGCAACGGCAAACGAACCCAGGCCCACGAGGCCCCAAACCAGGTCGAGACCGGTAACCGTATTGACGGCCAGTGCGCCGAGCCACAGGATAGATGTGAGGTTGACGAATACGTAAATCCCCAACCAGAACATTGCCATGACATTTCTGACGCGATGGTCAAAGCGCTGCTCGAGAAACTGAGGCATCGTGTAGATCTCGTGCTTCAGGAAGACCGGCAACAACCACTTGGCGACAATGATCAGCGCAATCGCCGCCGTCCATTCGTAGACGCCTATAGCAATGCCCAAAACAAAGGCCGATCCCGACATGCCGATGATTTGCTCAGCCGATATATTGGCCGCGATCAGCGAAGCGCCGATCGCCCACCACGGCAAGTTGCGCCCGGCCAGAAAATAGTCGCTCGAATTTTTTTCGTGACCGGCTTCTTCCCGCGAAACCCACTGCGCCAGCACCAGCAGCACGATGGCGTAAGTGGCTACAACTGCATAATCCAGACTCTGTAAATACATGCGACTTTTCCAGTTCTTGTTATTTCAGCTTGCCGGAGCGGCTCATAATCGCATTTATCCGCCGGCAATCGCGCCGACGATCATGAACGGCTGGTCGCCCGCTGCGACAGTCGCTGGCAACTCTGTATCGGGCGACTCGTGCGAAACATCCTCGCCGTCGGCAAAGAAACGGACTCGCGGTCGTCGTTTCAATGTCAGGTGCTCACGCACGGTGCCGCGCAGCATCGGATAACGCGCTTCCAGCGCATCGAGCACCGTGCGCTGTGTAACTACGCCATCGACGTCGATCGCTACCTCGAGCGTTTGCAGGTGGTGCGGAAGTACGACCCGTATCATCAGATTGTTTGCGCTTCTACCGACAATACCGCGGGCAGGTCGCGCACAATCGCTTCCCAACTGTCGCCGCTGTCGCTGGATGCGTAGACCTGCCCGCCGGTCGTACCGAAGTAAATGCCGCAGGGATCGGCCGTGTCCACCGCCATCGCATCGCGGAGCACATTAACGTAACAATGTTCTTGTGGAAGTCCTTTGGTTAGCGCCTCCCATTCCTCACCGCCCGAACGGCTGCGATAGACCCGCAGTTTCCCATCCGGCGGGTAGTGTAGCGAGTCGCTCAGGATCGGTACAACGTAAATCGTTTCCGGCTCGTGGGCATGCACGGCGATCGGAAACCCAAAGTCGCTAGGCAGGTTGCCGCTCACTTCGCGCCAGGAGTCGCCGCCGTCGTCACTGCGCATGATGTCCCAGTGTTTTTGCATGAACAGGGTATTCGGGTTGGAGGGATGAATCGCGATGCGGTGCACGCAGTGTCCGACTTCGGCGGTCGGGTCCGGGATGTACTCCGACCTGAGGCCGTGATTAATCGGTGTCCATGTCTCGCCCGAGTCGTCGGACCGGAACGTGCCCGCCGCGGAAATAGCACAATAGATACGGCTCTTGTTTGCCGGGTCAAGTACCACCGTGTGCAGGCACATGCCGCCGGCACCGGGTGCCCAGTCCGGTCCCGACTCGTGCCCGCGCAAACCGGCGAGTTCATGCCAGGTAACGCCGCCGTCTGTGGTCCGGAACAATGCCGCATCCTCGACGCCGGCATAACAGGTATCCGGATCGTCAAGCGACGGCTCAAGATGCCATACCCGTGCAAACTCCCAAGGATGCTGCGTGCCGTCATACCACTGGTGGGTGGTCAGCGGCTTGCCGGTTGCCTCGGAAGTGTCATAGACAAACATATTGCTCTCGCCTTGCGGCATGCCCTCGGCCTTTTCCGCCGCGCCGTCCGATCCCGGCTGTGACCATGTTTTGCCACCGTCATCGGAACGCTGGATGATTTGCCCGAACCAGCTAGAAGTCTGCGAGGCGAAAATGCGGTCTGGCTGCACGATCGAGCCATTCACGTGGTAAATCTCCCAGCCCGCGAAAAGCGGTCCGTTAATTGACCACTTCTTGCGCTTGCCATCGGAGGTTAGGATGAAGGCCCCTTTTCGGGTGCCGACGAGAATACGGATAGCGGTCATAATTATTCTCCCTGGGCGCGCTACGCCCCGACATATTTTGCATAAACGCTTCGAGCAATCCCGGGCTCTTCAGTCCCTTTAATGATTGCACGCCCGTCCCGAAACAGCGTAATTTCGTATTGCTTGTCATTTTCGCTTAGTTGCGTTCGCAGCATGAACTCATTGACGGTAACGAGGCTGTGTTTGCGTAAGCGTACCGCGAGGGCGTCCAGGTCAACGCCGTCGGCCTGCTGACGGTGCCGCAGCTGCACGGCATTGCGCCCGCACAGCGCCGCGGCGCTCGACCCTGCGATACCGTCGAGGTATTCGAATTTCCGCTGCTTGCAGCAAGGGCAGTTGCCGTCTTCATAGGCGTTGTTAACCTTGAGCTGCAGGATTTCGTTCGCCCACACATCGAGGTTGAGCAACGTGCGGCTTACGCGCTCGAAATTGCCGGTCAGGATCTTGAGCGTTTCGGCGACCAGGAAATTGGCAATGACACCGACGGCGGGAGCGATGACACCGACCGTTTCGCAGGTAGCGCTGCTTCCGGGTGGCGGCGCCTCCTCGAACAGGCAGCGAAAACAGGGCGTCGCCAGGCTCCCAGCGTCAGTCGTTTCCCACGGCGCGTGGCCCGAGGTGTGCGGCAGGACTGTAAACGCCATGCCGGTCGTGCCGACCGCTGCTCCGTAAACGTAGGGTCGTCCGCTTTTTACCGCGAGGTCGTTGGCGAGGTAGCGCGTTTCGATGTTATCCAGCCCGTCAACGAACACATCTGCGCCGGTCGCGAAACGTTCGATATTCGTGTGATTGATGTCGTCTACGATTGCGGTGACCTGCACCCCGGAATTGACTTGTGCAATCCTGCGTTTCGCTGCTTCCGCCTTTGGAATGGCGTCGGCGACATCGTTCTCGTCAAACAGCACCTGTCGCTGCAGGTTGCTTAGTTCGATAAAGTCCCGATCGACGATTACGAGGTGGCCGACACCAGCGCGGGCCAACATATCGGCGACGACACAGCCCAGCGCGCCGCAGCCGAGCACCATTGCTGTGGAATTGAGCAGCCGCCGCTGGCCGTCGTTCCCGATGTCGGGCAGCAGCATCTGTCGACTATATCGGGCGACGTCCTGACTCATCGTCGATACATTATCACGATACGCTGCGGCCGCGGTTGCGGGCATTCTGCACGGGATCTTCTATAATGATGGTGAGTAAACCTATTGGGGAACAAAAATGAAAAAATATACCTGGATTGCCGTTTTCGCGGCGTTGGTCTTGCCGATGGGGGCACTGGCGGACCACCACGAAGAACCAGAACAACCGCCACCGCTGACTGACGTCTGGCTGATGGCGCCCAAGGCGGGGATGGCCGCGAAGTTTACAGACGCTGCGAAAAAGCACATGGCGTTCCGCGCCAAGGCAGGTGAGTCGCGGACGTGGATGGCGTTCCGTCCGGTTATTGGCGACAAACTAAACATCGTCGCTTTTCGTGCCTGCTGTTTTGATTATGCCGACCAGGATGCCTTTCTCGTCGAGGAAGAGAAGCTGGGCCTCAACGCCGACTGGAACAAAAACGTTGATCCGTACGTCGACCACTACCATCACTACCTCGAGCGTAACGATTGGGAGAACAGCCATTGGCCGGAGGGTTCGGACGGACCGTACTATGGTGTAACAAGCTGGACCTGGAAAGA
>CAMYLB010000014.1 GCA_947259145.1 uncultured Woeseiaceae bacterium | reverse complement strand
ATCAACGCTTGCCTCGACTTCCGCCAGCCGGCGCTTCATCTTGGCGCGTGTGAAGTTACGATCGCGGTTGTTGACCGCCTTGAACTTGCTGCCATCGATGGCCACCAGCGTGTTGTTCAACAGGCCAAGCTTACGGCACAACATCACGAACTCGCGGCACACTAAGCGGATCGCTTCACCGTTGTCTTTCCTGAAGTCGGCAATGGTCTTGAAGTCCGGTGCCAGGCGGCCAGTCAGCCACATCAGTTCAACGTTGCGCTGCGCTTCACGTTCAAGGCGGCGGCTCGACTGCACACGGTTCAGATAACCGTACACGTACAGCTTTAGCATCATCTTCGGGTGGTAGCTGGGTCGGCCGGTGGCGTTGGGCTCTGTCCTGAAGCCAAGGCCTGAGACATCCAGGTCATCGATAAACACGTCGACAACCCGAACCGGGCTGTCTTCCGTAATGTAATCGTCAATCCGTTCGGGGAATAAGGTCGCCTGTGTTCGGTCTTCGCCTTCGATAAAACCGCTCATCGTGCATACTCATACCGGAAAGCATGATTATAATCGCTACAGGGTTTTCACACTGCCTCGGCCAGGAGCGGTCAATCGACGATTGGTCAGGAAAGCGGAAGATCAATTGCTTGATAACCGTGTGCGGTTGATCCGGCTATCACGAATCTTGGATTCGCAATTATGGTGGATCAGCAAAGAAAACCATGTACTTTCGGTCACTCCACTTGAACTCGACAGTGAGAGGAGGCATTTCTTGACCATCCAGAGTGATAGGTGGGAACTCGATTTTGAAGTTCCTCGTTTCAGGTAAATCAATCAAAATATATTTTTGGAAATTTCCGAAATTTCGTGGCAAAGCGAAATCCTTCGATGGCTCTCCATCTAGCGGAATAACGCGGATCGGACCGTCTGCAAAGATCACGGAACGGTGTACGAAAGAGGTTTGTATGTGCAATATATTTTCTTCAGCAGTGCCGAATTGTACAAAATCGTAAAGTCCCCCCTTGCGTGCCGTTGGAGGGAAATAGAAATAGGTATCCCCGCCGGCTACCTCCCTTTTCCAACCTTCAACAAGTCCTCCCTCGTATAGACCTTGTTTGGTGGTACATCCACTAACGAGGAACCCACTAACGAGCAAAATTGTGAAATAGAGAAAAGAGTTAAAGATGTATTTCATTTCATCACTACTTCAGACAGTTTTGTGAACGATATTAGTATTACTCTTTCTACCTCAACGGCGGCTCACGGCTGCCGTTGGAATGGATGGAAGGGGCCGTAAAGCCCCTTCCCATCGGCTGATCGTTCGATCTTATTTTTCCTTGTAATCGTTGTTGCAGCTTCTAAGCCAATAATTGCTCCAGCCCTGTGTAGCAAACCCATCAAACGGGAAGTATCTGAAGCCTATGTAGAATCCTCCGCGTTTCATCATGTCGCCCCCATTCTCGTTGCAGTGAACCATCGATCTTTGCGCCGTCTCGGACCACGGATCGTAGAAGACATTTGTTTCGTTCATCACGCGCTTTGCGGTATTGATCGGCTGGATCCATTCACCCGTGACTTCTTGAGGACCCACGAACCCACTTTGCGCGTAATCGCAATTACCAAAAGCATCACAATCCACCCGTTCTCCGTACGTTTCACATTCCGGACTATCCGGATCCAGAACCGCGCCTAGCGTTACGTCATTCGTATGGGCTGCTATTGATCCCGGTCCTGCCTCGCAAAACATCCAGCGCCACCACGTTCTGTAGCCCCCGTCATCGAAGAACCGGATGAACCAGTAATTGATGTCAATGCCGGTAAACTGGAACGTGCCCTTCAAATCATAATCTTCCCATGCATTCAGATAGGCGCAGCGTTGTCTGCCCGGAGAATCAACGCAAATATCCGCGGCGACGCCATTTCCGTATGTGCGATTATGATCTCGGAATACAGACGTGGGATGCTTGCCGGGACGGCCAACTTTCTTCCATTTTCCGGGGTTGTCGGGAACATTAGCAAAGCTGCCTAATGCGGCTGACGAATCGATTGCGCTCCCCCAAGGCTTCTTATCGGTATCGACATTGATAATTCCCGAAGGGTCATTGAGGGACAGGTCGATATCCCAGTTAACTATCTGCCCGTTTGAATCAGTCGAGAACCGGAATCTATTTACGTCTGCGTGACCGTCAGCGGTCGGTAGAGTTGCCGGGCCCGCCGTCAGATAGATTGACTCAAACCTGACCGCGCCAAGCCAAAAATAATTGTCATATGGCAAATTGGCGCAGGTTCCCTCCGGATGAGCGATGCTGCAGTCAACTGCAAAATGGCCGGTGACCCGGTCTTTTGTCGAGAACACTCCTGGTTCGCCTTCCAACTCCTCAAAATTATTGCCTCGATAAACGTAAGTTGCAGAGTCTGCAGCCACAGCGTTTACGACAAGGCCGTTCACGCACACTGCAGTACAAATTATTAGGAGTATTTTTCTGGAAAGAAATCTCATTACTGCCACCTCCTTTGCTGCCGAAAGATGCAAGACTATTTTGAATTGCTAAATTGCGGCGGCTCGGCGGTCTTGGGGTCCTTCGGGGAGTGGACGGTCGCTACTCGGAGGAAGCGAGGACCCGTGGCTTTGCGTCTCCAGCTTTGGCTGGATTTGCCTTTTTCGCATGAGTTAGTATGGCGACTGGTTTCTCACCGTCAATTCTGGGAAATACTTAAGGCCCGCTGTGGGTCGATTTCTGCCCGTTCCGAGGCACCTATATTAGAGAAATCTAAAGGGCTGCTTCGGGTCACAAGCCGTCATTTTACATCAGATTGCTCGGCCGGCTGCTATGCGAAGTAAAGCAGCCCCTCGGCCTGGCTCCTTGCGAGCGTCTCAGAACGGCCAATAGCGGCCGTTACAGTTACTTTCCCTGTTCGGATATCTGCTGCCGAGATTTTCGTCGCCGCCAACCTATCCATATCCCTAGTAAGACCATGATCGTGGTCAAAAACGACGAGCTGTAGGAATGTTGGAACCACGCATAGCCATGTTCTTCAATGATTGCCGGAAATCTGTTTTCCATATGCCTGGTCCCGAACGTACTAAGAAACAAGACAATTGGAAGTATCAAGAACGGCACCCCAATCCACCATCGAAGCCAGCCGGCCAAAATTGCGACTACGCCAATCAATACGGCTTGCGTCCACAATCCCGGAACAGAGAGCACAGTGAAGGAGGCCTCTGCATAAGAGCACGGCGGGAAAAGCAGTGCGAATGCTGTGAAAACCATTGTTCTCATACGAATACATCGCAAGATGACCACAGAAAATGACTACCTACGTGTACAGCGGCAGATTCAGTGACCGTCTGGTTTGGGTCAGCAGCAGTCAGTCGGTAGTTTACCAGACCAGGGGCTGCTTCCGGCCAGAGGCGGTCATTCGCCCCAGTCTGCTCAGATAGACCTGAAGGACACTTAGGTACTTCCTCGTCTAAGTTCGGGGTGCTGTCGACAAAGGCAAATCTATCTAAAGGTAGAGACGCAAAGCCACGGGTCCTCGCTTCCTCCGAGAAGCCATGGACGACTCCCCGAAGGACCCCAAGATCGCCGAGCCGCCGATATTGCAAACCGGTGATAGGGGAGGATCAATATGAAAACTCGAGCAAGCAAGAAATTGGTGTTCGGTGCAGCGCTGATTGTGGCGACTTTGGCTATGAACTCGGCCTTCGCCGACGGTAAGCAGAAATTCAAGATCCGCATCGCGGGTGGTTTCGTGCAGAACATCCAGCAAATGCAGGTCGACATGATGGGCACTCCGACCGGTGTCGTCGAAAGCCGGAGCATGGCGCTGGTCAAAGGACGCGGCACGTTTGGGAATGTCGACATTATGGCGGTCACAGTCAGCGGGCCGCCAACAGGCAAGCTCTGTTCTAGTGGCGATTACGCGGTTGCCGATATCCTCGAGAACAATCTGGTGCTTACATTCGGCGACTTGTCCTTGCTGTTTGGAAACGGCACCGGGGTCGTGTGCCCCAACCCGGCTAACCCCGCAGTTCCCATCGCGGAAGTCGAGGGCACATGGGATGGAGGAACCGGGCGATTCAGGCGCGCAGGCGGCAAGTGGTCGATTCAATTCGACTTCGCCGATCGCGTCGGTGAGGCTACGCAATTCATCGCTGAGACCGGAGTAATCAAAGGGCACCTTACCAAACGTCGTTACGACGACTGAACGGTTCGCAAACAAGAACCGCGCTTTGGCGTGGTTCTTGTTATCAGCGATTCCGCTAGTAGCCCGATTCTGGTGTCGGAAGTTCAACAGCTTCAGTGACAGATTAGGGTGTCACGGCTCCAGTGAAACGCCACAAGCGTGTCGGAAAGCTTGTGATGCTCCCCGCTTCGCAAGAGCGGACATTCGCGCCCCGAGGGCACGTGGCGCGCTGGCGTTAGCTGGCTTTGCGAATTTTCCCGGCCAAGTCTCTTATGACAGCCCCGAGAATAACGAGCGCTTCGTCAAGCAACGTCTCACCGATCGTCAGCGGCGGCAGGAATCGAATGACATTGCCGCGCACACCACAGGTTAGCAGTATGAGTCCCTGCTTCGTGGCTTCCGCGGCGATGGCTTTGGTCAGATCAGCATCGGGGCGATCCGCATCGTTGTCCGCTACGATCTCGATCGCACACATGGCACCCGTGATTCGAACATCGCCAATGCAGTTGGTACCGGCCTGCACCTGTTGCGCCCAGTGCCTGATTTGCTGACCGATGGCCTGTGCTTTGTCGCAAAGTTTTTCTTCCTCGATGACATCGAGTACGGCGAGTCCTGCTGCACAGCCCAGCGGCGACCCGGCATAGGTTCCGCCGAGGCCGCCGGGTTCAACAGAGTCCATGATGTCGGCCTTGCCGATAACACCCGACAACGGGAAACCGCCCGCGAGGCTCTTGGCAACCGTCATGAGATCAGGTTCGACACCGGCATGCTCAATGGCAAACAGTTTTCCTGTGCGACCGAATCCTGTTTGTATTTCGTCGACGACCAGGACGATGCCGTGCTCGTCGCAAATTGTCCGCAGCGTTTTGAGAAACGCCGGCGGTGCCGGGTAGAAACCACCCTCGCCCTGCACGGGCTCGATAATCATGGCGGCGACGCGCGACGGTTCCACGTCGGACTTGAACAACTTGTCGAGTGCCGCGAGCGAGTCCTCCATCGATATGCCGTGGTAATCGATCGGATACGGAATATGAAACACCTCGGCCGGGAACGGTCCAAAGCCGACCTTGTACGGGACCACTTTGCCCGTGAGCGCCATGCCCATCATGGTGCGGCCATGAAACGCACCCGAAAACGCGATAACCGCACTTCGGCCCGTGTATCGGCGCGATATCTTTATGGCGTTCTCAACCGCCTCAACGCCCGTTGTCAGAAAGATCGTTTTTTTCGGCGTGGATCCCGGCGCCAATTTGTTGAGTCGTGCAGCCAGTGCCACATACACATCATAAGGGGTCACCTGAAAACAGGTGTGGCTGAATCGTTTCAGCTGTGCCTCCACGGCGGCCACGACCTTCGGGTGATTGTGTCCGGTATTTGTAACGGCTATGCCTGCCGCAAGGTCAATGTAGCGTTTGCCTTCGACATCCCAGATCTCGGCATTCCGTGCCTTGTCGGAAAATACTGTCGTCTGCGTGCCGAGGCCTCGCGGGGTTTCGGCTTCGCGCGTGGCCAGTAGCTCTTTATTCGTCGTCACGGCACTTCTCCATAAATATCAAACTGATATGGCTGTTTCGCGGCCGGGCACGAGGCCAGGCTTCAGCATTGTCGCATTCCTGCCACCCATAGCGTCAATATCCGAAATCCACTATGATTCGCGCCTCGTTTGAGAAGGACCCCCGCATGCTCGAGAAACTCCAGTTCTATATCGATGGAAAATGGGTAGATCCCGTTGAGCCGCGAACGCACGACGTTATTAATCCGGCGAGTGAAGAAGTCTATGGTCGAATCAGCCTGGGCTCGGCCGCCGACGTCGACAAAGCAGTCGCCGCGGCGAAACGCGCGTTCGAGAGCTATTCACAAACAACACGTGAAGAGCGCATGGCATTGCTGCAATCGATCCTGGACGTTTACGCCAGGCGTCACGATGAAGTGGCCGAAGCCATCATGGACGAGATGGGAGCGCCCTGGGGACTCGCCAGGAACGCGCAGGCCGCGAGCGGTACACAGCACATCAAGGCTGCGCTCAAGGCACTCGAGACCTACGAATTTGAAGAGCGCATAGGCACTACCCTGGTCGCCCGGGAAGCGATTGGCGTCTGCGGCCTGATCACGCCCTGGAACTGGCCGATGAACCAGATCTCGGTGAAAGTTGCACCGGCGCTGGCCGCCGGTTGCACGATGGTATTGAAGCCCAGCGAAATCGCACCGTTCGATGCAATGATCTTCGCCGAAATCCTCGACGAAGCCGGCGTGCCGGCGGGCGTGTTTAACCTCATCAACGGCGACGGGCCCGGCGTCGGCACATCGCTGAGCGGACACCCCGATATCGCGATGATTTCATTTACGGGTTCGACGCGCGCCGGTGTGCTGGTCGCGCAAAATGCGGCACCGAGCGTCAAACGTGTAGCGCAGGAACTCGGCGGCAAGTCGGCTAACATCCTGCTCGACGATGCCGATTTCGACAAAGCGGTCGCATCGGGTGCCGGCGATATGTTCCAAAACACGGGCCAGTCCTGCGACGCGCCGTCGCGCATGCTCGTGCCTCGGGAGCGCATGGATGAAGCGGCGGCAATCGCAGCCAAGGTCGCTGTCGGGACCAAGGTCGGCAACCCGCGCGAGAAAGGCGTCGAAGTCGGGCCGGTCGTCTCGGCACTGCAGTGGCAGAAGATCCAGGACCTCATCCAGAAAGGCATCGACGAAGGCGCAACACTCGCCGCGGGTGGCACAGGGCGCCCGGACGGACTCGAGAAGGGCTACTATGTGAAACCAACCGTGTTCGCGAATGTCAGAAATGACATGACGATCGGGCGCGAAGAGATCTTCGGCCCGGTGCTGTCGATTATTCCTTACGATGATGAAGACGATGCCATTCGCATCGCCAATGACACGCCGTACGGCTTGTCAGGCTACGTGTCGTCGTCCGATCTGGAACGCGCGCGTCGCGTTGCATCAAAGATGCGTACGGGCATGGTTCATATCAACGGCGCATGGCTCGATTCTGCGGCGCCGTTTGGCGGATTCAAGCAATCCGGTAACGGACGCGAATGGGGTGCGTTCGGCATCGATGAGTTCCTTGAAGTTAAGTCGATTTACGGCTACGAGACGAGAAAGAAAAAATGAAACGGATTTTGGTATTGCTGTCATGCACAGCCGCGCTGCTTCTTGGCGCTTGCGGAAAGGATTCTTCGCTGCCCCAGGCAACGGGCAAAGCGAGCATTCGTGCGATCAATGCGATCCAGACATCGCAGGAGATCAATTTCCTGATCGAGGAGCGGACCCTAGGTTCCGTTGCTTATGCGGCGGCGTCAGCACCTGCTCGTTATGACGACCTCGATTACACCTTCAATTTTGAGGTTTTCTACGTCGGCGACACTGCATTGCGTCGTATTGCCAGTCAGTTCATCGATATCGAGGCCAACAGCCCGACGGTAACGCTTTGGGTCGGAGATGAACGCACGTTTGATGAAGCGGACACCGCATTTGAAGCGAGATTCGCGCACGCAATAGAGTCGCGCGGTGCGCTCGATTATTACTTCGCTGACCCGGCAATCAGCCCGGCACTTGGAAACCAGGTGGCAACACTTTCATTCGGCGAAATATCTCAGCCAGCCGATTTTGAAGCAGGCGACTTCGTATTGACGATTACGACGGCAGGTAATCCAGGTGACGTCGTGTACGTGTCCGACACATCGGCTATCGCCGCACAGGGAGCCTTCATTTTCTTGCCGCTTGACGGCACTACCAACACCACGGCGCCTGTCGTCCTCAGTGCGATCGATGCGGCGGGCAACAGTTCTTCGCTACCTGATCCGCGTTTCCCACCGACTATCCAGTTCATCAACGGCTCAATGGACCTCGGGACATCCGATATTTATGACGACGAATTGCTGACCTCACAGCTGGTCGCCAATCATACTTATCTGGACGTATCGGGCGAGCTTGAAATCGCCGCCGCAGAGAAGACGTTCTATTACACGCCAAGCGGGCCTCCGACGACCGTGACACTCGAAACACCTCTGACGGCGTTCAATGGCAACCGTTACCGCGTCGTTGCGGCCGGGGTGGCCGACGCGTTTATCGGGATTCCGCTTCTACCAGATCGCCGTCCAATCGAAACGTTCGCCAAACTACTTCTGCTTCAGGTTTCTAACAACTTCGATTTCGTGGATGTCTACGCCGTTGAAGCCGGTACCAGCATCGACGAGGCCAACCCTGTCAGTTTCGGACTCCCAACGCGACAGTCACCCGCCCCGGTATCGCTCGCGGCAGGCAGTTACGACATTTACATAACTGAGTTTTCGGAAAAAGTCGCGTTGGCCGGACCCTACCGGATCGATGTTGTTTTGGGCGACGTTGTGGACTTGATCATCGTCGACACAGTCGACCCGGCCGTACTCGATGCGCTGTTTCTGTCAGGTGGCCCGACTCCCTGATTGATGCACCTGCAAAAGCGCGGTGGTGATCTCGGCCGCGTTCATTTCTTTGATCGGCAGTGCCAGCATTGCTTCGATGCGCCAACGCAGTCGATCGTAGGCGCGGTCGAAATCACCGTCGACCGCGGGGTCGGGAATTCCCCAATGTGCAGTGACGGGCGCGCCGTTCCAGACCGGGCACGACTCCCCGGCGGCGTTATCGCAGACCGTAATAACAATATCGATACGCGGTGCGTCGTCACCACTGAACCTGTCCCAGGACTTGGACTCGAGACCCTCGACTCGATGCCCTTCTCGCAGCAGTTTTTCGATGGCGCCCGGATTGACACGGCCGGCAGGATGGCTGCCCGCGCTAAACGCCCGCAGCTTGCCGCCACCAAGTTCGTTGATCAGCACTTCGCCGAGTATGCTGCGCGCGGAGTTGCCCGTACATAAGACCAGGATGTTCATGCGGGGGAGAATAACATCGCCGGAGACCGCGCGATGGGAGCGATCAACTCACAGGCGATTCAGGTAGCGGTAGCGGCATCCACGTAGGCTGCCGGGTCGTTTGCGGCGTCCTCGTCGGAGATGGATTTCGCGTCGTACATGGCCTGGTCGGCGACGCTCAGGAGATGCCAGAGCTCTTCGCCATGCTTCGGTATAAGAGCGATACCAACACTCGCCGTGCACTTTATTTCCTGACCCTGGATGATGTACGCCTCGGAGGCCGTCTGCACGAGGCGCTCGGCTATGCGCTTGACGTCTTCAACCGGCACTCCAGGCAAGATGATCGCGAATTCATCGCCACCAAGACGGCCCAGTGTATCTTCGGGACGCAGACAGAACCCCAGCCGATGACCGAATGCCTTGAGCAATGCATCGCCGGCCTGATGTCCAAAACGGTCATTTATCGATTTGAACTGATTCAGGTCGAGATACAGGACCCCGCCCTCGCTGCAGTCGCGAAGACTGTTCACGCCTTCCTGCTCGAAGCCACGCCGGTTCAGGATGCCCGTCAGCGGATCCCGCAGCGCGTCCGCAAGCATCTTGTCCTCGTTGTGCTTGCGCTGGGTGATGTCGACCAGCGTCACCGAGAAATCCTCACCGACGGGCTCGGCCACGACTCTGAGCCAGCGGTCACCCTCATCAGAGAAGGCGGATGTCTCGAAACTAACCTGCTTGGTAGGCTGCTCCTCTGCCGCGAAGTGCTTCAGCAAGCGCTCCGGATCCAGTTGCTCGAGCTTTTCCAGCGGCATACCAACGAGCGTGCCCTGCCCATCACCGACAAAAGTCTGCGCCGAGCGGTTGGCAAACACACATCGGAATTTGTGCAACGGGTCGGTTTCGTCGCGCTTGAATCTCAGGATGCCGTTGGACGAGGTTTCAATCAGTGTGCGGATCAGGTGTTCGCTGTTTGCCAGCTGGCTAAGCGCATTGCGCCGTTCGGTCACATCGCGACACACGACGACCATGCCCATGTTCTGGCCCTTGGGACCGGTCAGCGGACCGACGCTGACTTCATAGATATTCTCGGTGTCCATGCGCAGCGTCTGCGTCAGGTCAAGCTCACGCGCCTTTTCGAGCGTAGCGCGAGCGGCCGGAAAGTCTTCCCAAAGCTTGCGACCAATCAGTTCTTTTTCCTTGCCGCCGAGCAGTTCCTGGGCGGCATGATTCGCACAAATAATGCACTGCTCGCTATCGATAACGAATATCGGGTCACGTACGTGGTTGAACAGTGTCTGATACGCAAGCGGACTGAATTCGTAAACACGCGCTTTGACGCTGAGATAGGCAAAGAACGGCCACAGCAGAGTCAGTACGACGATTCCCGTCGGGAAACCCACCGGGCCCCATACGAGATAAGTGTCCGCGATGCCAATGACGAACGGCAACATTCCGCAGACAAGAAGTAACAACACGGTACTTCGATGAGCCGGCGCTATCGAGGACAAGCGACCCGCTAAGGCGACCGCGGAAAAACCGATCAAGCCGTAAACGAACGGAGCATAGACGCGGTTGTACCAATAATGTTCAGTGACCTTCGAAACCCGGAGTACGCCGCCATTCTCGACGACCGTCCAGAGAATATTGTGCATCGAGTTTGTCAGCGCGAGTGCCGTTGTCGCAATCGGAATGATGGACAGCATCGCGATTACCAGCGCGCTGGGCGAACCAACGGTGTACTCGCGGTAGATGATATAGAACACAATCGGTATGAAGCCGGCCGAGAAATACGTGAAGACCGAGCCGATATTGTGCAGGTTTACGTTCGTAGCACCATAAGACAACGCCGTGCCGGCAATGAGGCCAGCGAACAGAAACATGAGGAAACTCACCATGCTGTTGGCGTACTGCGGTCCCGCACGAGATACGCGTATGGCAAGCACGGCGTAAGCCAGGGCGGCAATGCCCAGCAAAGGGGCAAGGAACTGCTGCAGCACTTCCAGCATCAGCAGATCCCGGAGCGCGTCGAGGAGTGACTAGTGAACATTGGGCCATGCTATCGGGGACCGGCGCGACATAATGCGACCTGTTCCGCAATACCGCTGCCACAGTGGGCAATACGTCACAATTTCAGTTGAAACACCCCGTTTGGAGGCCCGGAAACGGCGTATTTAAAGGCCTTCAGCCGTATCCGCAATCAGGGTATCCACGACCGACTTCAGGCTGTCTTCGACGCTGGCGCCGGAGGCTCGCTCAAGCTCGTAGTCCCTCAACTGCCGGTGAGCACTCGTGCCACGCGACAGGATGTCACGTACCCCGGAAAGTTCTTTCACGCAGCCCAGCGCCCTCGCGTCCTCTGCGACGAGTGAAAGCAGTTCATCGAGAAGATCTTCGAAGGGCACGACGGCGCCTTTGGCGAGGTCAAGCAGACCTTCGTCAAAGCTGTAGCGCATTGCCCGCCAGCGGTTTTCCCGAATGAGCATTGGCGTGTAGATGCGCCAGCGCTGATTGCGCATGCGCAAGCGATACAGCATGCGCAAGGTGCAGACCAAAAGTGACGCGATTGCCACCGTGTCTTCGAGTCGTGTGCAAACGTCCATGATGCGGGTTTCGAGCGTTGGGAAACGCGCGCTGGGACGAAGGTCCCACCAGACGCGCGTGGAGTCCTCGATTAGTCCGGCCTCCATGAGAATACTCACGTGCCGTTGATATTCCGCGAAGCTCGCGAAGCGTTCGGGCAGACCCGTTCGCGGCAGGGCATCAAAAATGGTCAATCGGTAGCTCTTCAGGCCGGTGTCACGACCGTTCCAGAACGGCGACGAACAGGACAACGCGAGCAGGTGCGGCAAAAAATAAGACATCTGGTTCATGAGATCGATACGCAGTTCG
This sequence comes from uncultured Woeseiaceae bacterium, assembly GCA_947259145.1. Classification (GTDB taxonomy): domain Bacteria; phylum Pseudomonadota; class Gammaproteobacteria; order Steroidobacterales; family Woeseiaceae; genus UBA1847. The sequence continues at coordinate 6,745 of CAMYLB010000014.1, read as the reverse complement.
TCGTTGTCGATGCCGACGTGCACATGCATGCCGCAAATTAACAGGCGCCTTGCAGCACCCTGCATTTCGTGCGTCAGATTGTCATAGCGTTCTTTGCGCGTATGCTTTTGCTCGGTCCAGCTCGAAAACGGATGCGTCGATGCCGCGATCGGCGCAAGGCCATGACGATTGGCAACCTCAATAATGTTACGGCGCAGACGCGCCAGGTCTTCGTGCGCTTCCTGGATGTTATTGCAGACCTTCGTCCCGATCTCAATTTGCGACAGCAGCAGCTCGGGGCTTACCTGCGGCCCGCACTTCTCTTCGGCTTCTTCCATCAGGGTCGCCGGTGGGTCGACAACAAGACTGCGGGTCTCCTTGTCCACCAACAGGTATTCTTCTTCTATACCGATCGTAAATGCCGGTTCTATACTGGCCATCCCCTGCCCCTTTATTCTTCTTGCCGCCTACGCGGTTATTCGTTCGTCCTTCGTGTTTATGCGATCGGGAATCGACGCAATGATCCTGTGCATCACAGCAGCGATTTCAGCAATACCTTCCTCGTCGTCAACGAGATCCTGGCGAATCTCGATACCGATGTGCGGCAGACCGATTTCTTCGGCATGATGATCAATCGTGAAATCCTGCGGCGCCTTGCCCGAATACGGTACGTTATCCCCGGTGTAATAGCCGGCGGCACGAAAGCCCTCGAGGAAGATCTCGCGAAGCTCCTCATCCTTGTCCCAAAGTACGCCAATCTGCCACGCGCGCGATTCGCCGTTCAGTACCGGCGTGAAGCTGTGAATGGATATAAACGCCGGCGGCGGACCGACACTTGCCAGGCGTTCAATCTGCTCATCGATGGCAACGTGGTAGGGCCAGTACAACGCGCTCGCGCGAAAATCCTTGTCCTCCTGGTGCAGATTACGGTTACCCGGCACGATGATGCCGTCGCCGTATTCGAGAAATGCGCCCGGATCCATGAGCTGTCGATTGCAGTCGACGATCAGGCGCGAATAATTCTGCACTACGGCTGTAACCTTGAGGCTGGCCGCCAGCTTTTCGGTCAGCGGGCCGGCGCCTATGTCGATCGCGAGATGACAGCGCCGTGCGAAAGGATCGAGTCCCATATCACCGAGTGACTTCGGAAAACGATAGCTCGCATGGTCACAGACCAGCAGGATCGGCAACTCGGCCAGTGGATTGAGCACTCTGAACGGCCCGGGCTCATCCGGAGCGAGGAGTGTCGAGACTCTCTTGTTATCGGGCCCTTCTGTCATGCCTCACCATGAGATCATGCGGTGTCCGGAAGTGTACCGTATCGGAGGCCCGGCGCCACCCATGAGGACAAGGCTCAGGCTAACAGTTGTGAATCAGTGACTTCCCGCCAGGGCTCAAACGTTGCCACCGACGCCGGCCGCGCGATGTAGTAGCCCTGTGCAAACTCGACGCCCAGCGCGCCGAGTTTTTCGAGTACCTGCTTGGTCTCGACCCGTTCGGCTATCGTTTCGATACCCATGGCATGGCCGACTTCGCGAATCGCCTTTACCATGCTTTCGTCAACACTGTCTTCCACGACGTTGCGAATGAAATGGCCATCGATCTTGAGATAGTCCACGGGCAAATTCTTGAGGTAGGTGAAGGATGACAAGCCGCTGCCGAAATCATCCAGCGAGAACTTGCAGCCGAGCTTCTTGAGCGTCTGCATGAAATGCACGACGCGCGACAAATTCGATATTGCCGCCGTCTCGGTGATTTCAAAACAGATCGCTCCTTTCGGTAACTTGTGCTTCTTGAGCTCGTCGATGACGAAATCAAGGAATCGATCCTCGCTAAGCGACGTGCCCGAAAGGTTGATTGCCAGGGTATAACGTGCCTCGCCGTCGGTGCTTCGATCGGCAAGTTCGGTCAGCGCTTCATGAATCACCCACCGATCGAGTGTTGACATCAGGTTGTAGCGCTCGGCCGACGGAATGAACATATCGGGCGGGACGAGCTCGCCCTTTTCGTCGCGCATGCGCAGCAGCAGCTCGTAGTGACCGCGTTCCTTGCCGTTCTTCTTGCCAATGCCGATGATCGGCTGGAAAAAGAGTTCAAAACGATCTTCCTCAACGGCGCTGGTAATTCTCGAGACCCACTTCATTTCCTCGTGGCGCAACGATGCGTCGCTGTCCCTGTAGAGATGGACCTGGTTGCGACCCATATCCTTCGCCGAGTAACAGGCAACGTCGGCGGAGCTCATCACGGCCGCCACTTCGGCGTTTTCGTTTGTGATAAGTACCACACCGATCGAACAACGCACCGTCGTGAACGAATCTTGCCATTCGAACCGGTAGCCTTCGATTGAACCGCGAATCGCTTCCGCCACTTCGATTGCGTGCAGTTCATCGCAGCTTTCGAGCAAGACGCCAAATTCGTCGCCGCCGAGGCGCGATAGTACATCAGTGGCACGAATGCATTTCTGTATGAGTTCAGTCAGCTGTTTCAGCAGCGCATCGCCTGCAGTATGTCCGAACGTATCATTGACGACTTTAAACTGATCGAGGTCAACGTAGAGCAACGCATGCGTTTCTTCGTTGTTTTCCCGCGTTCTTTCCAACGCGCCGATGAGGTGGTTTTCAAATGCACAGCGATTGACCAGGCCTGTCAAGGTGTCATGTGAAGCCTGGTAGCTGAGCTGGCGGAACAGGCGTGATTCCTTGCTGACGTCGTGGAAGACCATGACTGAGCCGATGATATTGCCAATACGATCACGAATCGGCGCCGCAGAATCCTGAATCGGAATCTCCTCGCCATTCGCCGTAATCAGGACTGAATTCTCGGCCAGGGAAATAACCCGGCCTTCCTTGAGGCATCGTATGACCGGGTTTTCGACAGTCGCGCGAGTATGCTCGTTGACGATCGTCATGATGTCCGTAACGCAGCTGCCTTTCGAACTGCGCATGTCGCGACCTATGAGGTCCTGTGCAACCGGGTTGATGTAGTCGACGTTGCCATCTGCGTCGGTCGTTATGACTCCGTCACCAATCGACTGCAACGTAACCTGTGCGCGCTCTTTCTCCTCGAAAACACGTGTTTCGGCGCGCTTGCGATCGGTAATGTCGGTGATAGTACCCTCGTGCGCAACGATATTGCCCGCATCGTCGTAGACCGCACGCGAGTTTTCCAATACAACAATCTTGGTGCCATCTTTGCGGCGCAACCGGTATTCGAAATTCTTGACGACGCCTTTTGCCTCGAGACGTGCGAAGACACGCTCGCGATCGATCGGGTTCACGTACAGGACCGTCGTTTTTCCGGCAGCCCTGAGATCTTCAACACTGTCGTATCCAAGCATGCCCACGAGTGCCGGATTTGCCGTAATGATCTCGCCCTCGCGCGACGCGATGTAGACACCATCGACGACGTTTTCAAACAGGCCGCGGTAGCGCGCTTCACTCGTGCGCAGCTTTTCTTCATCATGCTGCCGCTTGATTGCGATGCCGGCAAGGCGCGCCATCTGGCTCAAATTGTCGAGTTCTTCGGTAGTCGGTGCGCGGGTCTCATCAACATAGACATCCAGCGTGCCGATGACTCGACCGGCCGCACCGTAGACAAGAAAAGACCATGCCGCCCTGATGCGGTGTTTGGCTGCTTCTTTCCCTGCAATCGACCAGGCCGCATCTTCGCTGATGTCTTCCGTAATACGGTCCTGGCGCTGGTGCACAGCAGCACCGCAGGTAAGGCTGTCGGGGTCGACTTTAATGAATTCGAGACACAGTTTGAACGGGTCTGACAAGCTCGGCGCCTGCTCTACCGACAAGGTCTGACTTTTCGCATCGAGACTCATAATCGCGACTTTGAAATGATCGCCGATCTTCTCGGAATACCGACAAATAGCACGCAAAGTGCTGTCATGAGGCGTATTGGCGGCGATCATTTCCAGCACTTTGTTCTGAGCGAAAGACGACGCCTCGTTGCGTTTGCGGTCGGCGATGTCGGTAATGCTGACGCGAATCAGTCGGCGCTCATCCGACGGCAGTCGACTGAAGCGAACCTCGCAAGGGAATTCCTTGCCATTGGAGTCCTTGTGCAGCCACTCGAAGGTCGGGTGCTCGCCCGCGAGCGCCCGATCAACGTGACCGCGACGCACGCCGAACGAAGGCGTTCCATCGGGCTGCATTTTCGGGCTGATTGCGTCAGGTCCCACCTTCAGCAAGCGTGCACGTGACAGGTTGAAAAGCGTGCAGGCGTTGTCGTTGGCATCCGTAAAGCGATTCTCGTCGATATCGAAAACGATAATCGCTTCGGGCGCATTTTCGACCAGCGCACGATAGCGTCCTTCGTTTTCTCGCAGCGTACTTTCAGCGTTTTTTCGGTCTGTTACGTCTCGCACGCTGATGACGAATATCGGACCATCAGTGATATCGAGTTTACTGGCCCTGATTTCTGATACGAACGGCTCACTGCCGGCGCGCATTGCCTGGACCGTCATTCCGTCCGATTCGATGTGCGTGTCTTCGACACTGGTCATGAAGGGTGACAGGAACCTGGCGAGCGATTGGCCACGCGCTTCCGGCAGAATCGTCACAATTTCCGCGCCAATCAATTTGTTTTTTGGAATCCCGAAATATCGGGCACAGACCTTGTTGCAGTTACGAATGACGCCGTCGGCGCCGACCGACAGCAGCGCGTCGGTAACGCTGTCAAAAATAGACTCGATGGGCGTGTTGTCCTGGAGCACACGCGTCTGGACAGACTGCGTGATGGTCGCTTCCATTTTGTCATAATGCTGGCTGACCAAACGAAGCAGTTCTACGAAGGCCGGCTTCGTGATACCGGACTCCTCGGTGGCAGCCCTGATTCTCTCCCTAAGATCCTGTTGCATTGGCCAGCTAATCCCGTAGCAGTGCCGGATACTGTAAAGCGAAGCCGCGCCCGATTCCGTGACGTAACTTCAATTCTGGATCTTTATTTGGGAAATAATTCCCTGATTTATAAGTAGAAACCCTTAACGCAGGCGCCGCCTGGAACGAGTCTACTCCGGGGTCAGCACCCGTATGGCTTCGCCGTCCTCGTCGAGCTGCAGCTCGCCGTTTTCCTCGAGCTTGCGGCCGCCGCTGCCAACCTGGATCGGAATGGCCATCATGCTCGACATCGATCCGCTCTCGGTTTCGACAGATGCGCCGACGTTCAGGTACAGGCGACCTTCGCGCTGCGGAATGACCATGACCTGCTGCTTGACGAAATCCTCGTTGTCAGCCGGCCGCATGCGGACCTGCGACGGCTGTGCCTCGTGGAACATCATCGCGGACGCGTCATTGATTCTATAGCTCACGGTGACCGGCTCCGATCCCAGCGTCGATGTGACCAACAGGTCGATCGTGACAGGGCTGCCGACGATCGGCGTGCCGATTATTTTGTAGCTGACGCTAAACGGCGCGCCCGGTTTGGCGACCGTGCCGTCGTAACTGGACTCGAGCTTGGCAGCAACTTCAGGTGCGTCATTGGCCAGCGTTGTTTGTGCCTCGCCGCTTGACTCGTCGACGTCACTATTTCCACAGGCGCTCAGGCCAAAACTGGCAAGCGCGGAAAACGCAATAATTTTCGCTCTGTTCATATGTATCACCTTATGATCGGCCAGTCGCTCAGCCACTATTGCTGGCTCATGGAAACGTCAAAACATATCCTTTCCGGAAAGTCGCTGGAGGCGCCGTCGCCACCGTCTATCCGTTCGTCCTCGTATCGCCACTCCTGCAGGTCCGCGACATAAGTGCCGGGTGACAGCAGCGGCGTCGAAAAAATCTCCTGGTTAGCCTCGCCGGAGATACCCCTGACGATGAACTGGCCGTCCCGGTAGATATACATGTCGGGATCGCTTTGATCGCGAATATCCACGGGTGGATCGGGCTGCGGATCGGACGTCGGTGGCGTATCGGTCGTCGTGTTGATGCTGATCGTGTAGCTCGCAGGCGAACTGATCTCAAACCTCAGGTAGCGGTACTCGGCCAGCTTGTTGCCGTCGCGCCCGAAATCGTAGTCGCTGTTCGCGCAAATGTTGATCGTGGTGCCGTTCGTCGGCAGCGTCGTATACAGCGGCAATACATCGTCTGCCTGGTTGGGCGGGGTCAGGATATTGTCCTGAGTACTGCCCCAGATATCGATGCCGGTTGTTTCGATGTTCTCGCGCGCCAGCTGCGAGTCGACGAACAGTCGTTGCGTTGTATTCAGCATTGGGCGCAGGTCGGCTGCAAACGAAAACAGCGTTGTGAACGCCGGCGTATTTCGCTGCGGCCCTGCCATCGTTTCGAATATCGGCCCGAAGCCGATGGAGTCGGCATCGGTACCGTCGACGTCCGTGTCCCAAAGGTCGTAGAGAAAGGTCGCGACCGACATCTCGTTGAACCAGCCCTGTGGGCCCGAATTGTAGCCTTCCGTATCGATGCCGAATCCCGATGACGTTCCTGCAACGCCGGTGTCACAGTATTGCGGTTCGTCAAGTGCCATCGCCGCCAGTGCCGTTGCCCATCCCTCACCGAATGCGAGGCGGGCATCGAGGCTCTGCGAGCCTGAGTGTGCTCCGCCGATAGAATCGGAGCGGGAGAACACGTCCTCGAAGTAGTGCCCCCACTCGTGTATGGAGACATGGTCGTCGAATTCCTCGGTGTCGACGCTGGCGTCGCCGAGCAGGAACAGCGAGTCGAGGTCGCTACGGTAAAACGATGTCGACAGTTCGCCGGCATCGAAGTCCGTCTCGTCAGTCAGCGTGTTGTTGACGCTCCAGAAT
>CAMYLB010000013.1 GCA_947259145.1 uncultured Woeseiaceae bacterium | reverse complement strand
CAGGGATTGTGCGGCGGCACCGGATTGCACTTACGCGGAAGAGATACGGAACTTCGCCAATTGGTATGCCTACTATCGCAAGCGCGCAAAGGTCGCCAAAGCGGGTTATGGGCAGGTGATGGCCGGTGCCAGCAATTCACGAATGGGACTGGTGACCTTGCATGATAATGGCAATATCGATACGGCCATTAGTTCGATGAATGCGGACCCAACAAGCGGCGCCAAGGGAACTTTGCTGGATCATCTGTATACGGGCTACGGCTCCGGCGGCACGCCGTTGCGCGACAACTTTAACGAGGCCGGCAAGTATCTTAGCTGCCAGAACAACGACTATTTCGACAGCTGTCCCGCACTTCCGGCAGCGGCAGGTGGCGAGTGCCAGCAGAATTTCACGATTCTCATGACCGATGGCTACTACAACGGTAGCTTCAACACCCACCGCAATGACGACGGCGATGACGACACACTATGGGACAGCGGACCGGCCGGCCCTTACGGTGACGCCTGCGGTGACGACGACGATATCGATAACGTTTGCGACGACATGACACTCGCCGACATTGCCATGAGATACTACGAAGACGATATTCGTCCGGGCATAGCCAATAACCTTAGGCCGCCACCGGGTGGCATCGACGAGAACACCGCTCAACACATGGTGACCTATTCCGTGGCATTTGGCGTCGATGGAACTTTGACCGCCATGCCGCCGAATACGACCGACCCATTTGCCTGGCCAATACCGAATACGGACGCGACGAAGATCGACGACCTGCGGCATGCGGCCTGGAACGGGCGCGGCGAGTTTCTTAGCGCGCAAAATCCGGGTGAGCTCATCGCCGGGCTGCGCAGCGCAATCCAGTCCATTCAGGGCAGGGTAGGTTCAGCGGCATCGGTCGCGTTCAACACGGGTTCCCTGAGCACCAATTCGCAGGTCTACCTCGCCTTGTTTAACAGCGAACGCTGGGACGGCAGCTTGCTGGCTTTCGACCTGGACCCGAATACGGGTGCGATCAGTGCAACACCAAGCTGGTCGGCTGCGCACCGGCTGAACACACGTGATCTCTCAGTGTCTCCACGAACGCTGCTCACTTACGACGGTGCAGACGGCACCGCGTTCCAGTGGTCGGCACTGACGGCGGCTCAAAAGAACGACTTCCGCACCAATCCGTCCGGTAGCCTGGATAATGAAGCGACCGGGATGGCAAGGCTCGGCTACATGCGGGGCGACCGCGGCTGCGAGTCCTCGTCGACGTCGCCTTGTAACTACAACGACGGCACCAATACCTACAGCACCAAGGCGCTGAGAGAACGTGGTGCCATACTCGGTGACCTCATCCACTCCGGACCGGTTTTTGTGGGTGCGCCCGAATCAAACTGGCCCGACGTAGCGCCGTTTCCGGGTGCCGTTGGCACGACCTACACTGAATACGAACTGGCCCAGGCAGCCCGGCCGGGTGTCATTTACGTGGGCGGCAACGACGGAATGCTGCACGGTTTCGCGCAGGCAAACGGCAACGAAATACTGGGCTACATTCCCGATGCCCTGTATTCGACCGGCGCTTTGGATGGACTCCACTACCTTACCGATCCCGCCTACGCGCATCGCTACACGGTGGACCTGACGCCCTCCGTCGCCGATGCGTACATTAAGTCCACTCCGTTAGGAACGACCACGTGGAAGACCATACTGGTCGGCGGCCTGCGCGGCGGCGGCCGGGGCCTGTTCGCACTGGACGTTACCAACCCGGCCCTCTTTACCGAGGCCCTGACTGGTCCCGCCAAGACCGTTATGTGGGAATTCACGAGCACGGACGACGCCGATCTGGGCCATACCTTCAGCCGTCCATCCATCGTACCCATGGAAGGACCGAGCAACACGATTCGCTGGGCTGCCATCGTTGGCAATGGCTACAACGATCTCGGCAGCGGCGAAGCGAAGCTGTTCATTCTTTTCCTGGAAGGCGGCCTTGACGGAACCTGGACCGCCGGTACGGACTATATCGAGATTACGACGGCGGCCGGCGATACAAGCAACCGAAACGGATTGTCGACCCCTGCAGTCGTGGATACTGATGGCGATGGTCTCGCGGACCGTGCTTATGCCGGCGACCTGGAAGGCAACATATGGGCCTTCGATTTGTCCGGCACCAACACCGGTAACTGGGATGTCGCCTACTCCAGTGGACCAACACCGAATCCGCTGTTCACTGCGCCTGCCAATCAACAGATAACCTCGACACCGGTTATCGTGCGAAACAGCGCTATCCCGACGTCGAATCCTAACTCACCGAATACGATGGTGGTTTTCGGAACCGGACAGTACCTCACGGCCGGGGATGTTACGACTACCAACACGCAGGCTATGTACGGCGTCTGGGATTCAGGAACCAAGGAACTCGACCAGGGCGACCTGGTGGAGCAGGTCATCACTTTCGGCGCTACGACCGCCGGTGTGCCTGGACGATCGCTCACTACCAATGCGATTAACTTTGTATCGGACTTCGGTTGGTACATGGACCTACCCGATAGCGGTGAACGACTGGTTACCGATCCGGTGATTCGCGGCGACCTGGTGTTCTTCAACACGATGATTCCGGATGCCAACCCTTGCAACTTCGGCGGTAGTGGCTGGCTCATGGCGGCGAAGTGGCTCACGGGCGGAAATCCCGGCGAAGTCGCTTTTGACCTCAACCGAACCGAGACAACGGGCGGCAGCACCATTGACGTCACCGACATCCTGGATGTTGGTGGACCCAAGACCGGTCGACTGGCTTGGGAAGAACTCACGCCGTAAGCTAATCAGAGCTCAGGAGTCATTACATGAAAAAGTCATTCTTCCTAGTCCTAGCGATTGCTTTTGTGCTGACCGGCACAGCAATCGCCGCGGATTTTCCAAGCTACTATCCGGATAAGGGATTTCAGAACACAGGCCGAGTCGACGCTGTGTATGCCCAGGACAACAGAATTGTTATCGGCGACATTTCCTACACGATGTCAACGTCGGTCGTCGTTCGTTCCTTGTCTTCCAAAAATGATTCCCTTGCGCGAGTGCGCGTCGGTGCGAACGTCGGGTTCAAAACTGCCCGCGGAGACGTGATCGTGGAGTTCTGGATGTTGCCCAGTAATTACAAAGCACCAAGACGGCGGTAGTCGACGCTTCGGAACGCTCATTTCAGGAATACAGTATATGAAGAAACAACTGGGCTTTAGTTTGATGGAATTGATGATCGTCGTGGCCATCATCGGCATTCTCGCGGCGTTTGCGTATCCTTCCTACCAGGAACAAATGCGCAAGACACGCCGCGCCGATTGTTCGGGTGCTCTCGCAGCCCTCGGTAGCGCGATGGAGCGCTACTATACCGTCAACAACACGTATGCCGGTGCAGGAGTGGGGACCACCCCCCCAACCGCACCCAAGATCTTCGCAGACTCCTGTCCGGTTGACGGCGGAACAGCGACTTACAATCTGACGATCCAGGCAGCAAACGCCTCCACATTCGAGGTACGGGCAACGCCGGTCGGCGTGCAAGCGAATGACAAATGCGGAACGCTGACGATGACCAATACCGGGTTCAAGGATATTACGGGCGAAGCCGCAGGCATGACGCGGGAGAAGTGCTGG
>CAMYLB010000012.1 GCA_947259145.1 uncultured Woeseiaceae bacterium | reverse complement strand
TTTTCGAGACGCATATTTCCTGGGTTATCGCGACCGGGACATTTGCCTACAAGATAAAGAAAGCCGTAAAGCTGGATTTTCTCGATTTCAGCACGCTCGAACGACGGCGCCATTATTGTGAGGAGGAACTGCGGCTCAATCGGCGATGGGCACCCGATCTTTATCTGGACGTCCTGCCGATCGGTGGCAGCTGCGAGCATCCGTCGCTCGGGGGCGACGGAAACGCTATCGAATATGCGCTGCAGATGAGCCAGTTTCCGCAAAGTGCCCAACTCGATAATCAACTCAAAGCGGGACGACTCAAGGAAAAAGACCTTTTCACGCTCGCCGAAACAATCGCCGACCACCACTCGGACGCAATCATTATCGAGTTTGCCAACGACAATGAGTCAGTGCGCAAGGTCAGGGCGCCGATGCTGGATAATTTCGCGCCGCTAAAACAGGCCATCGATATGGACCTGCTTTATCGCGTGCAACAGTGGACTGTGAATTCCCTGCGTGACCTGAAACCCACGCTGATCCAAAGGCGCAAAGACGGATTCGTGCGAGAGTGCCACGGCGACCTGCACCTCAGAAACCTGGTCAGGCTCTCCAGCGGCATTGTCCCGTTCGACTGCGTCGAATTTAGTGCCGAGCTCCGCAATATCGATGTCATCAGCGATATCGCTTTCCTGGTCATGGACCTGGTCGCTCAGGCACGGCAGGACCTGGCGTACGCTTTCCTGAATCGCTATCTCGAATGCACGGGAGATTATTCGGGGTTGGACGTTTTCGGCCTGTATTTTGTCTACCACAGCATGATTCGCGCCAAAGTCGCGGCTATTCGCAGCACGGAGCGCGACAGGCCGGAGGATCGGCAGCAAGATATCGAGGACCTCAAACATAACCTGGCGGTAGCAGCACGCTGGATCGAGGCGCCCGAGCCGCGCTTGATTGCGATGCATGGTTATTCGGGTTCCGGCAAGACATGGCTGTCGTCGCAGCTGATGTCGCAATTCCCTGCTATTCGCATTCGGTCAGATATAGAGCGGAAAAGGCTCCTGGGACTTGAGGAGACCGAGGGAAGTGGTTCGGAACCCGGTTCGGGCATCTATTCAGAGACAGTGCGCGCCGGAATATATGAAAGCCTGATCGAGACAGCCGAGTGCCTGCTCGGGTCGGGTTTCAACGTCATCGTCGATGCATCGTTCTTGAGACGGGCCGACCGGCAGTTGATTCTTAAATTAGCTGAGCGCCAGGGTGTTGCCTGCGCATTCGTCGACACGAAGGCGGATCACAACGAGCTGCGGCGCAGGTTGGAGGAACGCGGCAGCCGGGGAGAGGATGCGTCCGAAGCGGACTCTGGCGTCCTGGAATACCAGTTCGAGAACGCGGATCCTTTGAGTGATACGGAAGGAGACCGCACGGTTGCTGTCACGACGGATTCGACGGTCGATGTCGGTCATATCATTAAGACACTCAGGCGTATGAGCAGTTAATCTATTTATTTCAGGTGATTACAACGGTAACTTCGCATTATACTTTACATGCTGCGGCAACTGGCCTAGACTGAAAAGCAGAAAAAAGTCCTAATCAAGAGCCTTTTTGCAACATTCAAGAGGCCGGGGGAGCTGACAGTGAAATACCACCAGCAGACTGTGACGTTGCCCGAGATGCAGTTCGAGCAAGAAGACGCGTCATCTTCTTTTCTAACGCAGTCTCATCGCAACGCTGTTGACCGGCTAGACCTTTCGTTCACTCAGAATCGCCCCTTGGCAATTCTGATCGGCGACGGCCAGTCGGCGCCACGATTCATCATTGGCAAGTTCCTTTCAAGGATCGACCAGGATGTTGCCGTCGCGCGCATTGCCGAACCCTGTGTGAATACGACGGAGTTCATGGGCAAGATCATTCGTGCTTTCGGCTTTGATCCCAAGGACATGAGCCAGGAGGATCTCGAGAGCGTATTATCCCTGTTTCTCTCTTTTCAGAAGAGCCATCGCCGGCGCACGATTATCTGTATCGAGGAGGTGCAGGACTGCGAATGGTGGGTTCTCGACAAAATTCGCAGCCTCGTGGAGGTGGAGCGCGACGGCGGTTATGGCCTGATGTTGATTCTCTCCGGACAGTCCGGCGTCCAGGAGTTGCTGCACAGCCGGCCGCTCAGTTCCATAGCCGGCCATGCGGGAAAGCGTATTTCAATCGCACCGTTCACTTTGCCTGAAACGCGTGAGTATATCCGTCGACGAGTAGAGGCGGCGGGTGAGGCCAACATCGATGAGACGTTCGAGTTTCAATCAATCCCCCTTATTCATGAGCTTGGCGGCGGCGTCCCCGATAAGATATCAGCGCTCATCAGTCTGTGTTTCCGTACCGCTGACGAAGAGGGCGTCGATCTGGTCACGAAAGAACTGGTACAACGCGCTTATGCCCTGATCGGACTGACGTCTGAGCCGGGCGACGTTGATACAGACGCAGAGACTCTCAATGCTACAGGCCTGCGGCCTCAAATCGGACGCCTGATAGTGCAGCTAACGGACGATGACGTCCGGGAACTGGCTCTGCGTCAAAGCAATATACTGATCGGGCGAAGCCCGCTCTGCGATATTCGCATCAACAGCAAGTTCGTAAGCCGCCATCATGCGTTAATCAGCCACTCGCCTGAGGGCGCCACTATTGTGGATCTTGGCAGCACCAACGGCACGACTGTTGATGGCTATGCAATTACGGAGCACCTGCTGGTGCCCGGCGAGACGATTGTTATCGGGAATTGCAGCATCGACTACATCATTGATGGCGAGTTGCAGAAGCAGTTTCAGAGCGCCGAACAGGCGAGCAGCATAAAGCTGAATTCCTAGCGGCTTCAGTTTCGAGCAGGGCGATGAGGGCTTGGCTTCTCGAGTGCTCGCAGATAATAGTAGGCCGACTGCCGCGGGTCGAATTCCGAATCTTTTGCCGGTCGCCAAATCCACGCCGGCATCGTTGTCGGGCGTGCCGCCCGCTGTCGTTTTGTGTGGCTAGTGGAGTTGCTGCAATGGCGCGGTATATATTCGCTCAAAAACCCTCACCATGCGACCTTCAATCTCACTGATGAAGTGATCAATGTCCGGAATCTGTCTGAACGTGGCATAGCCATTTTCCAGGAAATCCTGTAACGCGCCAAAACCCGCTGCATGAGCGGGACCGCGCATGGCGCGAAGTAATATCCCGAGCATTGGAATCTCGACGAGCGTCTTTAACGTCTTTCCCAGACCGGTTATCAGATGCACGAGATCTACACATTCTTCCAGCGAACTCGCCTGGCGGCAGGCAATACAGTAGTCATGCTCTGTAATCGTTGTTGGCAGGTTGCTGCCATCTGCCAGACATTGGCAGATCGCGATGTTGACCTTCAGTACACGGGCATTCATCTCCGCGGCACTGGCAATGGTGGCCAGCGCCGCCAGCGGCAGCATGGAAGTGATTGCCGGAGCGGCTCGCTCCAGGTCGCGGTCGCGGTTGCTGATGCCAATGCCGGCAAGGTCGCTCATGATGAAGTCGATGGCCTCGGCGTAGCCTTCCTGTTCATACAGATCGCTGAAAAACGGCAGCAAGTAGTCGAGCTGCCAGTTCGCAAATTGATCGTAGTTTTTCAGGAGCTGAGCATCTTCCAGGTATTCGACATGCAGCTCGTTACTGCGTCGAATAAACCGCCGGAATTGATCCGCTGCTAGTTTTCGTTCAGATCGTGACATGCCGTGCTTGTGATACCGATCATCGTCAGTCAGACGCTGTCACGGTCAGGATCGACCTCGAACCGACCGGAAAAACCAGGCGACAAACACTGCGAACGCGGCTGCTCCAACGAGCATTGCAGTAATCTCACTACCGAGCCATTCGGTACCAATGCCGTCCGGGCGACTGCTCTTGGCGACCGCAACCAGCGCGATGCCGACGCCCAGGAGTCCTTCGCCGCCCACGAAACCGCTGCCCAGCAACACGCCACGCTCGCGGCGATCAGCTGCGACCGTTTTATCTTTCGCGCTGCGCTCCATCCACAGACGAATCAGACCGCCCGCAAAAATGGGCGTCATCGTGGACACCGGCAGATACACGCCGACTGCGAACGGTAGCGACGGAATGCGGGCAATCTCGCACACCAGCGCGATGCCGGCACCGATGGCGACCAGCGCCCATGGAAGGTTTTGGTCGAGTACACCGTCGATAACGAGTTTCATCAGGGTCGCTTGCGGTGCGGGCAGCTCGGTGCCGCCAAAGCCAAAGCCTTTGCCAAGCGCCAACACCGTGAGACACACAAACGTCGCGGAGGTCAGCACACCAATCAGTTCCGCCGTCTGCTGTCGTCGAGGCGTGGCACCAAGCAAGTAGCCCGTCTTCAGGTCCTGCGAGGTATCGCCGGAAATCGACGCTGCGATTGCGACGACGCAACCGACGGTCAACGCCGCGGCCTTGCCCAGCGAGTCGGTCCAGCCAAACAACAGGAATAACGATGCGGTGCCCAGCAAGGCCGCAATCGTCATGCCGCTGGTCGGGTTGCTGGTTACACCGACCAGGCCAACGATTCGCGAGGCTACCGTGACAAAGAAAAACGCGAAGACGACCACACAGAATGCTGCGATCGTGCGAATGCCGATGCCGCCAACGGCGCCGAACACCTGCGGCACGAAAATTAGCACCGCTGCGATAGCAACGACGCCAATGCCGACGAAGCGCAATGGCAAATCATTGTCGGTGCGTAGAGCCGGTCCCGCACCGCCGCTGACTCGCTCCCCCAGCTGGGCGGCGCCGATACGAAAACTGCTGATCATCACTGGAACACTGCGTATCAACGTGACAATACCAGCCGTTGCGACAGCGCCGGCGCCGATGTAGCGCACGTAGCGCGTCCAGATCTGACGCGGCGACATGTCATGGATGAGCTGCACTGTTTCAGGAAAGAACGGCACCGTCCGCGCATCGCCCCAGTAGGCGATGGCCGGGATGATGACGAGCCACGAGAGCAGGCCGCCACCAACCATTACAGCTGCGATGCGTGGCCCGAGAATATAGCCAACACCGAACAGAGCGGCCGACAGGTCCATGCCGAGCTCACCTTTCTTGAGGAAGGGAATTTTGACGTGGACGTCGCCGGGTATCACGCGCAGCCAGGACGTCAGGAATTTGAAGAACGCGCCGCCGGCAAGACCATAGAACACGAAGCGGGCACTACCACCGCCAATCTCATTGGCAACCAGGACTTCGGCACATGCGGTTCCCTCGGGGTAGGGCAGCTTGCCGTGTTCCCTCTCGATCAGGAAACGCCGCAGAGGGATCATGAAGAGGACGCCCAATAACCCGCCGCACATCGCGAGCAGCGTCATCTGCAACAGTTCCGGGGCCATACCCCACATGAACAACGCAGGGAGCGTGAAAATAACGCCGCTCGCCAGCGAGCTCGATGCGGACCCGGTTGTTTGCGAAATATTGGTTTCGAGAATTGAGCCGCGAACGCCCACGCTGGAGAGCGCACGAAACACGGCAACGGTCATGACGGCGACCGGGATCGAAGTACTGATCGTCAGCCCGGCACGAAGTCCGAGATACGCATTGGCCGCACCGAAGATGATACCGAACAGAATCCCCAACCCAACCGCCTTGATTGTGAACTCCGGCGGTGATTCATTGGCCGGCACGAAGGGATCGTAGGAGTCTCCCTCGGCAATAGGGACATAGGCTTTTTGGCTAAGTCCGTTTTTCTTCATTCTTTATTCGGCTGCCCGCCTGATTGAACCGGGCCATTCAGGAGTGCGTCCTTTGTCAGCTCAATGATCAGGTCGACTTCTTTGGGCCCTATATCGAACACCGGTGTGTAGCGCAGGGAACGTTCGCCGCCGTGAATAACGCCGAGGCCATTTTTCCGCAGGTACTCTTCCGTGCTATTTGCACCGGACACTTTGTAACGCGGGTGAAGTTCGCAGCTCAGCAGCAGCCCGGTTCCCTGGGCGCCCGCAATTGCACCGTCCGTCTCATCCGCGAGGGCAGCGAATCGGGTCACGAGCTCATGGCCACGAGTACGAATATTCTCCCGGAGCTCCGGACTCAATGAATCGAGAACGGCAATCGCGACGTCCAGGGCGCGCGGGTTCGTTGACATCGTATTACCGTAGAGGCCAGTTCGATAGGTCGCGGCGGCCCTTTCCGAGAGTGCGAGTACCGAAAGCGGATACTGCCCGGCATTAACCGCTTTCGAGTAGGACTCCATGTCCGGTTCGTCAAGCTTCTCGAAACCCGGGTAGTCCACGACCGATAACACGCCGTGCGCGCGCAGGCCGGCCTGGATTGAATCGACAACAAACATGGAACCGTGTTCGAGAGTCAGCTCTCTCGCACGCCGGTAAAAAGCCGGTTCGATTGCCATTCCCGGATTGCCTTCGCCCATGACCGGCTCCATGAAAAACGCCTCGATAAAAACGCCTTCCTTGTTCGCGTCCGAGTAAGCGGATTCGAGCGCATCGATGTCATTCGGTGGCACGGTAATCAGGTAATCGCGATCCCGGTACGACGCCAGGTGCTTCTTGTACTTCTTTGACGTTGAATGCGAAAACCGGGCAGGGCGGTCGGTTCGTCCGTGAAAACTGCCTTTCAAGGTCAGTCCCCGAACCTCGCAGTCCTCATATCGAGCGCCAGGATCGGTGAGCTTTTTCGTATTGATATCGCCGATGCGCGATGCGACCGACATGGCTTCAGAACCGCTGTTCAGGCAAAGAAAACTGGCGAACGGAGTGCCGCCTTTTCTTGTGTGACCGATTTCCTGCCTCAGTCTCTCGACGAAATCGACCTGGTTGACACTTGCTGTCATGATGTTGGCCATCACGTGCGGCTTATTCATCGCGTCAAGCACCGGTGCCGGAGCGTGCCCGAGGCCCAGCATGCCGTAACCGCCGCAATCGTAAATTATTGCGCCCTTAAGGCTGACGACCCACGGTCCGGCGGCCCCGGCCGGAACATACGGATTAACCGTGTCCTTGGCGTAAAAATTCGTCACCCTGGCATGTGCATGGGCGATCTGATCGGCTTCATCCAGTGCAAGATAATCGGGGTGTGTTTTTTGCAGCTCCAGGAAGCGCGCGTGAGCCCGCTCGATGGCAAGAGAGAGCTGTCGATGCGCGCCGAGAAACTCCGCAATGACGTCGTCGCCGACACCTGTGGTCAAGGCAGGCCCGCCATAATCTCTCATCGTTCGTAAACGAGCGAGGGCCGATTCAAGCATATTGGTGGATTTGGTCATGGGTATAATCTAAAGGGACGTTCGGGCGCGAACTATATCAAATTAGCTGTGTTTAGTTCCTAATGAAAGCATAGGCCCTCGGTCGCTCGCAAGCCATTGATATTCATATCCTGGAACTTGGATTCACTACGAAATGAATCTGTTCCAAGTAATATGTTCGATGACACGGGATAAACACCGGTCCCGTCTTGCACGAATCAGTCAACTTGGAAAAAACAATGTCGCTTGACTATCACTGGCACGATCTCCTCGGGAACCTGGGCGTCATCTTGATTATTGGGTCTTACTTCTGGATGCAGATCGGGCGAATTGCTGGCCAGGACCCCCTTTACTCCATGGTAAATGCAGTGGGCGCTGCACTAGTGTTGATTTCTTTGTGCTTCAATTTCAATCTCTCCGCAGCGTTGGTCGAGTCGTTTTGGCTGGTGATCAGCATACTGGGCTTATTTCTTGGGTCACGTGAAGGTCGTGAACTCAACGTCGATACACAAGACTAGCTTCGAACGGAAGCGTCTAGGGCCACTGGCCAGCAGGCGGCCGGCTGTCGATCATTATTTCGTCCAGTTTTTTCTGAGCGCGCTTTAGATCCGATAGGTCACGCCGCTCCAGCATTTCACAGTCGTCGCGAACCATCTGTTCGATGTCGACAGGATAGTGCCGACAATCTTCCGGACGGTCGTCGTAGATGTCGCAGGTAAATTTCTTTCCGTCCGCTGACTTCTGCAGCCAGGGACATCGAGGAAAATATTCACCGCTTGCGGGGTCCACCCAGATCTTCTTACCCTGGACGTAGCGAGAAATATCCGGTCGATGGATTTCCCACCAGTCAATTTCTTCCGGTGAAGCAGACAAACCACCATTGCCCGCCGTCTCACAACACTTGCCGCATGAGTTGCAGTTCTTCATTTGGCCAGAATACAGTACACCGCCGGAAAACAAAGAGGGCCGCAGAAAAGCGGCCTTTTGGTTCTTTCTCGAACAGTCAACCGATAGGCCGCATAGGGCAGGGCGGCAAGCCTTCATCAAACGTATGATTCGGGAGCTCTCGTTTCAGGCCAGCTACGAATTAGGGCGCAATTGGGGCAAATGGCTCGCAGGAAACCTTGTCCCCGGCAATTGTAAGGAAGCTCGCTTCCGGCACGGGAATCCACTCCGCCTCAAGATCGTTCAACGGCTCGGAAACAATCGCGCGGGCATCTCTCGAAAATCGGCCAGCGTCGGGTGCAATTTCCATCGTCGCATCGCGACTTGCACTGTGAAACAGCGAACGCGAATCGCCCACTGTTGAATAACGGACGGCATACAGTGATTCGCCGTCGCTGATCCCCAGGGTCATTTGCAGCGCATTGTCTACTCCGTGTAGCTTGGCCGTGTGTTCGACCAGACCTGCCATACGTGACAGGCCGGCTTGTACATCGCCGTCCATGCCGAAGCTCATCGCGAGCAGGAACATGACTTCGGAGTCGGTCGTTCCGCGAATGAGCGGGAATAATTCAGGCGAGACTGCGAACGCGAGATCTCGATGTAGCTTGTCGTACTCGTTGATAAGGCCGTTATGTACAAACAGCCATTTCTGGTGATTGAATGGATGACAATTGGTTCTCTGCACCGGAGAACCGGTCGTTGCCCGGACATGTGCCAGGAACATCGGCGATTCGATTTGCGCGGCCAGCGCCTGCAGGTTCGTATCGTTCCAGGCGGGCCGGATATCCTTGTAAAGGCCCGGCTTGTCGCGTTTGCCGTACCAGCCAATGCCGAAGCCATCACCGTTTGTCGTGTTGTGCACGTCGAATGCATGCAGGCTTTGATCGATAAGGGAATGGTCCGTTTTGAACAGCACGTCCTCGAGGAGAATAGGTGCGCCTGAGTACGCAAGCCAACGACACATAGGGGTCTCCTTCAAATTTCCTGTGCGGTAGGTAGTGTGAGTTTGAGCGGTCAGCAGGCGATTGGCAAATTGATCAGTTCATGGCTCAAAAAGTCATCTAAACTAAACTCTTACAAAGAGCCGCAGGCAGAGTTCGTTGAGCAAAATCGCACCCATTCCAACTGAGACGCTTGCCAACGTTGTCGTGGAGGACAAATCATCACGCCAGGTTGGCAATCACTTTCGCAGCTTGCTCGATTCCGGCTACAGACTTCGCGCGGACGGTCAGGCAAAACCGGATCCGGCCAGGTTGCTGCGTATTGGTTATACGCCGAAATACGAGATTGAGCTGTTTGGGACACGCTTTTTTCTGTGCAAGCAGCGCGACGCCGAGGGGCTGAAGGTCATGCCCGCGTACGTCCTCCCGGCAACGAGATCAAGCCGAGGCGAACCAACGATTCATGCCCGGGCGTTCTACAAGGACTCCTCACTGGTATGGCGATCCGCAACGCACTACATCAATACTGCCGATCAGGGATGGATAGGCAAAGGCGCAGTCCGGTTGCAGGTCAAGCGCGGCGCACGCGATTGGTACAGCGCCGAGGAAACCACCGATCTTCCCTTTGAGATGCAAGCAGCATTGGATGAGGCCAGTCACCGAGGCCGGCGCAGGCAGAACGACAAAAGAATTTTGTCACTGGTGTTGCGCAACGCGCCGTCAGGGCGGATTTGGCCGTATAAGGATTTCGAAGCGCCCCGCGAGCGTGCGATGAAATCGCGCGTCAATCGCATCAACAACAATCGGAGTATTGCGTGGTTTGCTGACGACGATGATCCTGGGTCGTTGCAAATTGAACCTGGTTTCGAGCCCGATTTCGGGGCTGTCATCGACGTGTCCACGTCCCGCAGCTCGATGTACGGCGGCGAAATAGAAAAATATCGCATCGCATCAAGTAACCGGCGCATTCAGTACCTGTTCGTTGCCGGCCCGCACCAGGTTTGGCTGGTTAACCCGCAGGCATTCACGGTCGAGCTATCAAACTTTGGTTTGCGAACTGTTGACGTAGTCGCTGATGAAGACCTGTGTATTCCAGGCTATGAGTTTTTCGACAACGCCGGCACGGGCGAGTTGGACGACCAGATTCCGCCCGGATTTGCAGGCCCCATGTGCCCTGTGGATCCGGACCGTGCGGACGCATCGCCCTGGAATGAGCGCTTACCGCTCGTGCGGTCGTTTCGGCGTTTGATTCTCGCTGGCCGTCATCCTGCTCGGTAGCCCTTAACTAATGGTCTCATGCGTATAATTGATATAAGGGCGACACTTCGGTTTCGCATTTTTGTCTTATTTAGTTGATGATGTCGGCTACAGCGCTGGCGCGTGCGGAGTACAAATATGATCCAGGTAATGATTCCAGCGCTGCTGTTGGCGGTATTGCTCACAGGGTGTGCCGAGATGCCTGATAACAACGTAGATCCCGCAACGGTCACGGAGCTCGCGAGCTGCCCGTCCTCACCCAACTGCGTGTGCAGCACCGATACCGGTGGCTCGCATCACATCGATCCGCTCAAGGTCGGCGGCAATCTCGATTCGTCATGGCAGACGTTGCGCGACATACTCGGTGCCGATGGCAGTATCAGCATCGTCGCATCGGATGGTCACTACATTCGCGCCGAGGCCAAAACGCGATTCCTGCGTTTTACCGACGATGTCGAGTTCCTGCTGGATCGCGAGGCCGGCGTGATCGACATGCGATCCGCATCGCGCCTGGGTTATTCCGATCTGGGTAAGAATCGCAGTCGGCTCGAGGGTGTTCGCAGCGCAATGCGTGACGCCGGCGCGCTAGATGACTGATTCGTGCCAGTCAATCATGCAGTTAGGGACATTTTGGTGATTTTGGATTTAGCGCGCGGGGCTCCTGCGCTGTGTGGACGCTGTATAAAATTTGGGTCCCTGGCCACAATTGCTGCTTGTCGCCTCCGGGTCTGGGGCGCCGCATACGCAGGAGCGAGTATTATTCTACGCTTACGGTCGTGGATCGGCAAGGGCTGTTTCTGGCCGAAAGCAGAGTGATTCTATAGAATGAAACATCGAAAATAAGTCGAGTGAACACGCCTGTCAACGCACCAATTTCGAAACGCATGACGTCAACCCGCAAGCAACTCGAGCAGCTGGAGTTATTGCGTGAGACGTTCGGCGCCCGAGTAGTCAGTGAAAAGCTGAAGCTGTTGGTGAACGTCGAACATAAATCTCTGTCACGGTCCTCCGAGGTTGAGCGCCTGCATGAGATGTTGTGTTTTATGCGGGCCTGGCCGGACAGCCCGAAACTTCTGACGACTGTCAATCGGATGTTAAGAAACTTTGATGCTCGAGAGGACCTGCGCAGGTTCGCCGGCAAGCTTGCCGACACCGGCATTGCCGGGACAGACATCCGATTTCGATTCTACTTTGTTACCGCTCGATGGCTGGCAGAACATTGGGCCGACGCTTTGCGCATCGATTGGGAACAATTCGACGCAGAAGATCAACTGGCAAGCCAGCTGCGCTGCCTCACGCTATTCGGCGAAAGAGCGGCACTGGAACAGTTCGAGTACGACGTGCACGAATGGATTGACCAGATGCGTGGCGATGGAGAAACCGACGCCGTGTTCCTGATCAATCGGTATTCGGCATTACAGGCAAGCGAAAGTTTGCGCGAGAGCCTGTTCGATGCGCTCGATCCCGCTTTTCACTTGTCCCCATCTACAAGCACGCCGTCACGGACCCGCGAGTATAAGCGGCCCAAATCAATTCAGTATCAAAAAGAAAAAATCAGCCGCAACGGCATCGATCTGCGACAGGGGGCAAACATGCGGCTTCGGTTCGAAGCTGTTCCTGTTAGCAAGGCGAAACGTCTTGTGGATCTCGCCAAGAGCGCAATGGTCTCGCGGCTGCGTGACCTTGATGCGATCGCCTACGCCAACGCGAATGACGTGTTGCGGGTGCATTGTAAGCAGGGCATAGAAATTGTGCTTTTCGGCATGCTTCCCGAGAGGCGCTATTTTCTGGAGAGCGAATACAGCTATCTGATGCTTAGAAATGGTGTGGTGGTCGGTTATGGAACAGGAACAGGTTTATTTGGTTCCTGCCAGATCGCTTTTAACCTGTTTCCCACCTATCGTGGTGCTGAGACCACCGAGCTCTATGCCTGCGTGCTGGCTGTATTCAAGCAACTTTTCAATGCCGACACGTTCTCGGTCGACAGTTACCAGATTGGGGCCGACAACGAAGAGGCGATCGACTCCGGCGCGTGGTGGTTCTACGTGAATATGGGCTTTCGTCCGCGTGACGCCGGCGCCATGAAGCTGGCAGGAAAGGAACTTAAAAATGCAAAAACGAGAGGCTATCGGACGGGCAAAGCAGCGTTGCGGCGACTGGCCCTATCTCCCTTGTTCTTATCGCTGGCCGGAAAAAGAACGGACGTATTGGGACCGGTATGCACGGATACTGTCAGTCTCGGCGTGGTCAACTATGTGTCCCAACGCTTCGGCTCTCGACGTGAGGCAGGCGAGAAGCAGTGTTCACAGGAATTGGCGAATGCGCTCGGCGTAGATTCCGTCGCAAGCTGGTCCGCAGACGAACAACTGATGTGGCGTCGTCTAAGTCCACTCGTCGCTGCAATGGGTGGCGTTAGGAAATGGCCTAAGGCAGACCGAGACGGCTTGATTGCGGTGATTCGGGCAAAGGGCGCAGCGCATGAAGCGCAGTACGCGAATCTTTTTGATGCCCACAAGCGATTACGACAGGGGGTCGCCAGGTTTGCGAAAAAAGTGGCCTAATCGTCACGTCGAACTGGCAGTCCTTATCTTTGAGGCGCAGATGCCCGGCATTGCTTTGCTTCCAGACTTGGCCATCGATCGTGTTGAGCGACGAGCAGGTAGTGACCCTAATTGGGATACGCAGTTAGCGCTGTTTTCTTAAGATTGGCACAACTGCTGCTTTGCGAACGTTTTTGAGCGCCTGGTCTTGTTGCTTTTCTATGTCGGCGAAATTCGCCTCGAGATCGTCCAGTTTAAGGCGCAGTGTGTCGGACAGTTTTTCGGATTCGTCGGCCTGCTGTCGATATCGATCTGCATCGGTCTCATGCTCCTTGCGACTTCCTTCCAGAGCTTCGACACAGTGCACTAGTTGCTTGTTATGAATCCTGAGCTCTTCTAACTCGGCAAGATCCCGTTTCTGCGCCTCGAATTCCTGCCGTATTCGTACGAGGTCACGATTAAGGTCCTCGTTTTCCGCCTCCAGCTTATTCACGTTTCGCTCGAGCACTTGGATCATGTTTTCGGTGGATCCGTGTTCCAGAGTGGCTGATTCTACAAGTTTGGCAAACGACTCTTGCTCCGATCGTGCTTCATCGACTTCCTTCTCGAGTAGCTTGCGCTTTTCAAGCGACTTAAGCAGTTCGCGCTTGTAGAACTCCTGGGCTTTTTCGAACTCCGATTGCAGCGCAGTGGTTTGTTGTCTTAATGAACCGAGCGCATTCTGCATGGTGCCAAGCTTGATCTTGGTGTTTTCACGTTCCCTGCGAAGCATGAGTACGTTCTTGGCCAGCAACTTGGATTTCTCCAGTACAGACTCAAACGCGGTACGGCGTTTAGCGATGTTGGCTTGAAGAGACTCGATCTTTGCTCGCGATCGGGAATACTTGTTGGCGAAATCGTCCCTTTCGACAGTGACGCCGTCTAATTTCGTCGCGGCGGCGTTGGTCACCTGGTCGATGCGACGTTTGCCAATCATGGCTTGAACCAGCCATCCACAAACGACACCCAGAATGCCACCGCCGAGTGCATACAACGCTATTTCCAAAATCGAACTGCCCATAGCTGTCCCTGATTCATATTAAGGACACATTTCGTGTTGCTGCCAGTATGGCTGCGCCGGG
>CAMYLB010000011.1 GCA_947259145.1 uncultured Woeseiaceae bacterium | reverse complement strand
ACTAAAAAGAACTAAATGCCGTGCCAGGCTGGCTACCGATTCCGTGGCACAACCGCCACCAACACCCACTTAGTCCGATCATCGCGGTTCCACCGCCGCATCCGCTGTGGGTAAGTTGGGTGGAGTGTTGATGTCTGCCGCTCCACCCACCTCCCCCAAACGACGAGTGATCGGTGGATCAACATTCGAGAGGTGACGATGCGGGACAGCTTGCGGAGTCGGTAGCCGGCCGCAGGCCGGCGTGTGACGCAAGTTGTCCCGCATCGGCACCGTTTAGACTTTATCTAAACTCTTTTTCTATATAATTCAGTTAATTACAAATATCCGGGAACCGATTCTTGGCTTCGCACTCTAATCTTCCTGAGTGCATTAGTCACTCGCCTGTTTACCTCCCTTAAGCAGGCGTGCAACCGGCAACCCCAAGCCGATTGCGTTTTTTGGCCCCGGGGCACCTCGCAAAAGGTGCTTCGGGGCTTTTTATTTCTCGGCCGGCAAATTGAGAAATTCTTCGAGCTTGGCGCGAGCCTCATCCTCTCCCACTCGACTCAGCGCCGAGAAATGTTGCACGGTCGCCGCCTCACCCAGGTCGCGACGCACTTCGAGCAACGCTTTGGCCGCCTGACCCCGCTTCAGTTTGTCGGTCTTTGTCAGGAGAACATGAGCCGGTAACCCGACCGTGTCGGCAAAGCTGAGCATCTGCTGATCGAAATCAGTCAGCTGGCGGCGGATGTCGACGATCAAGAACATACCGCGGAGGCTCTGCCGCATTTCGAAATATTCCGCCATCAGTTCCGCCCAGTGGTGTCGCATTTTGTTGGCCACCTTCGCAAAGCCGTAGCCCGGCAAGTCGACCAGGCGCTGCTCATCGCGCAGGCTGAAGAAGTTCACGAGCCGCGTGCGGCCGGGAGTCTTACTGGTCCTGGCGAACTGCCGCCGGTTCACAATAATGTTGATCGCGCTGGACTTGCCCGCGTTGGAACGGCCTGCGAAAGCGACTTCCGCTCCGCTGTCCGGGACGAATTGCGGAGGCTCGTTGGCACTCTTGATAAAGTGGGCTTCTGGGTAGTCTGACATTGGGGTACGCCCTGACGATTGTGTGTATAATTTGGGCGCTGAGTTCAGAACCGGGAAGCAAGTTTGACGGGTTCAGGGTCGCGCAGCAAGGTGCTTGAATGCCTTCCGACCCCAAGCCGACTCCGTCCGGTGCGACTCAGACTGTCGATATCAAATTGAGGCACCCAATCAGGCGGCCGCCGCGGCGATCGCAGGGAAGTAACGGTTTAAACCTATGAAAAACAAGCTCGCCCTTATTTTCGCATTCGCCGGTCTGACACTGGCGGCAATTCCGGCACAGGCAGCGAGCCTGGTCGACGGCTCGGCCGATGCTGGCAAAGCCAAGGCTCTGACCTGTACCGCTTGTCACGGATCCGAGGGCAATAGCTCGAACGCCCTTTGGCCGAACATTGCCGGACAGAACGCGCCGTATATTTTTGCTCAGCTCATGGCCTTCAAGGACGGCAGTCGTAAGGATCCGCTGATGTCGAGCCAGGCCATGCTGCTGTCAGCTGATGACATGGCTAATCTTGCCGTGTACTTCGAGAGTCTCCCGGCCGCCGCCCAGGCGGTTGCCGATGCGGACATTCTTGCCCGCGGTGAAGCGCTTTTCCGCGGCGGCGACGTCGGCAATGGCACCGCCGCCTGCATGGCCTGCCACGGCCCGACCGGACGAGGAAATCCGGCCGCAGAATATCCGGCATTGAACGGTCAGCACGCAGCCTACACGGCCAAGCAACTGCAGGCTTACGCGGCAGGTACTCGCGAGACCGATGGTAAGACTCGCATGATGCGTGAGATCGCGGCACGTCTCGACAAAGAAGATATCGAAGCCCTCGCGTCGTACGTGCAAGGCCTGAAATAATTTCCCACGACTGAATATCGGACGTCTTTATGAAACACCTTAAATGGATTGGTCCCCTTTTGCTTTTTGCGGGACTGCTCAGCCTGGCTTCATGCAGCAAGGAAGAAGCACCCGCCGCGCCGGCCGAAGAGATGGCTGTTTCGGAAGAATCGACGGAAGCCGCGGATGAAGCCGCCGCCATGAGCGCTGAGGAAGCAGCATCGGAAACGCTCGAACTCGTAGAAGAATCGGCGTCCGAAGCCGAGCCGGTTGACGAAGCCATCGTGCTGGCTGTGGCCGAGCTGCCGGTCGCAAAACGTGATTGGCAGTTCAAGGAAGGCCAGCACTACGTTCGCCTGGTGCCGACTCAGCCCACCGTCGGCAGCGCCGACAAGATCGAAGTGGCCGAGTTCTTCTGGTACGGCTGCCCGCACTGCTACGACATGGAGCCCTACATCAACCAATGGGCGGAGAACAAAGACCCCAATGTCCGATTCGTGCGCATTCCAGCCACCTGGAATGCGCTGGTGCGTCTTCATGCCCAGCTCTATTACACGGAGGAAGTACTCGCACGAAACGGCATACTCAAGAATCCGGAAGAATTCCGCGATGCCGTTTTTCAGGAGTATCACCGCCGCAACAACCGCATGACGTCGGAAGCCGCTATCCAGACGCTGTTTGCCCGCTTCGGCGTCAACGCCGAGCAGTTCGGTGCGACCTGGGGCTCATTTGAGGTCAATCAAAAACTGCGCGTGGCCGAAGACCTCGCGCGTCGGTACAGCATCTCTTCTGTCCCAGCGGTCGTCGTCAATGGCAAGTATCGTACCGTCGCTTCAGAAGCCGGCGGTTACACCCAGATCATGGAACTCATTGACGAGCTAACGGTTCGCGAAGGCCTGCGCTAGAGCGGCTCCGGGACTAGCCGCTGTCCTCGGCAATGATGGTCAGCACGCCCGGCCCGGTGCGTCGCCAGTACAGGCGCTTTGTAAGCTCGACGGTATTTGACGCTTCTTCCATGCTCAAGCGAAAACGGCTCAGGTAGGTTCCATCCTCGGCGGGGTCTCCCAGCAGCAGTACGTCGCTAATAGTGACTTTTTCAATTGACCGGCTTCCCAGCGTTTTTGCGCGAAAGGCGATCCACTCCGTCTTGTTCATGCCCCAATGCCGGAAATCGGTGTCGTACAGCGACAGGAACGTGTGCATGTCTCCGCGTTGCAGACTGTTTCCCCATCTAGCGATCGCGGCATCCAACTCGCTGCGAAGCTCATCAATCTGGCCGGGTTCGACCCAGCGAACTTCGCGCGCAATAACGACGGGCGTTACGTTCGGGAAGAACCGGTCCTCGATCATTTCGAGCGTCTCATTGGGCAGCGCTATGCAGCCGTCGGTACCGCGTGTCGGTCGTTTGCCACCGCGACGATCGACGCCGTGTACCCAAATGCCGTCACCGGTTCTGCCATGTCGACGATCAATACTGTTCGGGTAATCGAGTACAAACGCGGTGCGCCCGTACTTTTCATGCAGTCGGCTCGTATCTAACTGCTCGGTGACGAAGTAAATACCGAGCGGTGTCTTTCGATCGCCGTTGCGTTGCTTGCCGTCGCCGTTCTCACCTATCGACATAGTCGAGTCGCCGCGGTAGGCGATCTCGTTGTTCTCCATGTTTTCGAATCGATGAAATTTTACCGACACGGTATCGGCGATGAACACAGTCTTCACGGTGGACGGCAGCCGAATGATGGTCGCCGGCACGTTGTCGTCCGCTCCGACCGGAGCACTCGCGAGCCAGCAAAGAAACAGTAAACGGAAGGTGCAACGCATCGCCCGATATTACAGCGTTGCCAACGCCATGCTAGAGTTTGCCGCCTGATCCAACGACACAAGGCAACGCCGTGAAACGCCTGATATCTGCACTTTCCATCTTCCTGATCTCTGCTATCACCCTGGCTGCGACGGCCGACGAGGCTTTTGAGAACCTTGCCAGCGAGTACATCAGTGACCTGAGCAATTTCTCACCCGTGTATGCAACCTTGATCGGTGATCACACGGCCGACGGGAAGCTCGACCAGGTGGACGACGCGGCGCGAGCCGAGACGCGCGTATTGCTCGGCGAATACATCGATGCCATCAGCCGTATCGATCGGGACTCGCTGTCGCGCAGCAATCAGGTTGATGCCGAGCTGCTCTTGCACGAACTCCATTCGAGTCTCTGGTCGCTCGATGTCCTGCAGGAGTGGGCCTGGAACCCGCTGTATTACGTCAATCTATCCGGCAGCGGGATCTACGGTCTGATGGCACGGGATTTTGCCCACATCGAATCACGGCTGCAGAACGTCGCGTCGCGGCTGGAGCAGCTGCCGCGATTTCTCGAACAGTCCAGAGCCTCCCTGCAGCCGGGCCGGGTTCCGAAAGTGCATGCCGAGACGGCCGTGCAGCAAAACCCCGGGCTCCTGTCGATTATCGACTCGATGGTCATTCCGGCGATGGAGGGGCTCTCGGATGTTCAGCGCGACCGGCTGAACGCGGCGATCGAAACGGCGAAAGACGCGGTTGCAGATCAGCAGACCTGGCTGGAGGAAGAGCTGCTGCCGCGGGCGAACGGCGACTTCAGGATCGGTGCCAAGCTGTACGATACCAAGCTCGCTTTTTCCCTCAACTCCCCGCTGGGCCGCCGCGAGATCACGGCCCGCGCCGAGCGCGAGTACGAGGCCGTGCGCAACGAGATGTATGAGGTTGCCAAAATCGTCTACGCCGAGAAGCATTCATACACCTCATTCCCGGACAACCCGGATGAGGCGTATAAACAGACAATCATCCGGGCAGCACTGGAAGAAGCCTACAAGAAGCTCCCACCGCGCGACGGCATCGTCGACACAGCAGAAGAATACCTTCAACAAGCGACAGATTTTGTCATTGAGCACAACATCGTGACGATGCCCGAGGATCCGGTGGAGATCATCATCATGCCGGAGTTTCAGCGCGGTGTGTCCGTCGCCTATCTCGACCCGCCCGGGCCTTTGGACAAAGGACAGGCGGCCTTTTATGCCGTTGCGCCGCTGCCCGAGGACTGGACGGACGAACAGGTCGAGTCATTTCTTCGCGAGTACAATTTGTATTCCATCCAGGACCTGACCATTCATGAGGGCGTACCGGGACACTATCTGCAGCTCGCGCTCAGCAACCGCTACCCGTCCACGCTGCGCAGCGTTTTGTGGTCGGGACCCTTCGTCGAAGGCTGGGGCGTGTACGCCGAGCGGATGATGATCGCGGAGGGCTACATGAATCACGACCCGTTGATGAAGCTCATCAATCTGAAGTGGTACCTGCGTGCCGTCACCAATGCGATCATCGACTCGGCCATTCACGTCGACGGCATGACGCGCGAAGCCGCGATGACGCTGATGATCGAAGGTGGCTTCCAGGAAGAGCGCGAGGCAGCCGGCAAGTGGGTGCGGGCACAGCTGACGTCGGCACAGCTATCGACCTACTTCGTCGGCTATCAGGAGCACGTGGAAATGCGTGCGGCCGTGGAGAAACTCTGGGGAGACGAGTTTACGTTACGACGCTACCATGACCAGGTGTTGTCGTACGGCTCTCCACCAATGCGATTCGTGCAAGCGCTGATGCTGGACGAACAGATTCCACATAGGATTAATTAGAAAAAGTCAGTTCGATGGCTATCTCGGACCGTACTTCAGCGGAGCAGCACAGCAGCTCGCGACCGCGGATAAGCGGATAATGAGGCACCCCGCCTTTGCCAGTTTACTAACTCTTTATGTTCTTGCCTGAACGCTCCGCGAATGTGGCAAAGAGAACGCGCGTGTCATTGCCGCCCCCAAGTATCTGTTACAACGTAGAGGCTTCAGTTGACGCAAGCTGGTCGAGTACTTTTGCAGCGAATCGAGGCAATCGGCCTGCTATGAGGAATCTTCGATTTTCTCGTGATCGCTGATTTCTTCCTCGAGTGCCTCGACTTTCTTTAGGACACTCGCCACTTCCGCATCGGTCTCCTCTGTTGCGACCAGAGGTTTCTCACTCGCGACGCGAATGAGTTCGATCTCGGTCCCGCGGAAATTCTGCATCGTCAGCCACTTTTCATAGGCGTCCTCCGCCATGGCCACCGACGAAAGAAAACCGCAGCAAACACACGCAAATAGTAGTCTATTCATCTTCACGTCCTCTTCTGTTGTCTAATCCCTTCTCTCGTGGTCCCAAATTCCCTGTTCGTTGATCGCATAGACGAATCTATTGATATCCTGGTTACCGTTGCGATGTATCGTATTATCGTTCTCGAGCAGCCAGACGCCTTCGTCGAATCTGATCGCGAGCATCGCGTGATGCGAGGCACGCTGCGATTCGCTCCCTATGACGATGCGCATGTCCTCAGCATCAACGCCGAATTCTCTAAGGACAAAATACTTCGCGACCGCGAAATCCTCGCAGTCGCCGCCGCGCTGCAGAAACTCCGTCAGGGTCTCCCATTGGTTGCCGGCCGCGGACTGCGAGCTGACGCGGTCATCCTTGTAGCGCTGCATATTGATGTAGCGATTCACCAGGCGAATCTGTTGCTCGGGCCTGAGGTCTGCACCCTTCAGCAGGACATGGCGAAGACCCCTGAGCCGCCGCGTGCAGGCCTCCGCGTCGCTCAGGCACTGGTGAATAGCTTCACGCTCGGAATAATGTCGGTCCAGGGTATCCTGCCAAGCGGGCCAATTGGCGGCGGGCGCGAAAAAGTCTTCGGCGGTGTCGAATGAATACATCGTCTGGCAGTAAGCGCTCGTGGACGCAAACATCGTCAAGAAAACGGCCAGAAATATTTCAGGCTTCGTCCGCAATGGTGACCCCCCCGAATTTGCTTGTTTTCTCAGTATGTAATGGTTTTTGAGCATGTCAAGCTCATGATCAAATCAGCTCGAGTTCGCCATCATTCTTGGGCGGAGAGCAGCATTTCCAGCTTGCTGCGGTACTCGCTTTCCAGTCCATCGTCATGATTCTTGTGCATTTTACAGTCGGCACGATTCATGCGAAGCCCTTACGTGAAGCAGGTCTCGGGATGACTGCGCGGCAATTCTGTTGTTTTTTTACGACGCTTAAAGTCCTTTAAATAGGTGCTTTCCCTAATTAACATGCTAAAATCACCACAATACTGTACAACATTACATACGCTTACCGATCATTTCGGTTGATCACCAATGTGGGGAAATCATCATGAGTAAATCAAACTGGCTATCCAGCCATTCCTGGATACTTGCGCTTTGTGTCGCGCTAGTCATTCCCGACGGCGCTTTTGCACAGGCGTCGGGGGACGAAGTCGCGCTAGAGGAAGTCGTGGTTACGGGTTCACGCATCAAGCGCAGTGACACCTCTAGCATCAGTCCTATCTCGGTACTTTCCGCGGAAGACCTTAGTGTGTCAGGTAACCTGACATTAGAAAACTTTGTTCAGGATATGCCGGCCGTGAATGGCGGTGACTATGGGACCGGTGTCAACAACCCGCCCACGGGTCTTGCATCCGTTTCTTTGCGTGGACTGGGGCCCAATCGCACCTTGGTACTCGTCAATGGTAAACGATTTGCGTCTGCATCCACTGGTGGATACGTTGACCTCAATACGATCCCTACGGCGATTGTAGACAGGATTGAAGTTCTACGTGACGGCGCATCTACCGTTTATGGAACTGATGCCATCGCCGGTGTTGTCAATATCATCACCAAAACGGATTTCGAAGGTGTGTCTCTTGATCTTGGTTATGACGTCACCGACGAAAATGACGGCGACATGTGGAACGCGTCAATGGTTTTCGGCAACACTTTCGACAGGGGCAACTTCGTTGTTAGTGCGCAGGTCAACAAGCGAGAGGAAATCCGGCAGGGTGACAGAGCTTTCGCTGCATGCCCATTCTTTGATGACGGAACTCAGCTGATCTGTGGTGGCAGCCCGACAACAACACCCGCAAATTTTACGCCGCTAGGCGCAGATTCAGCTTTAGGTGGTACGGTTCTTGACGCAGGGGGATTTACCCGGCGCTTTGATTCAGCAACCGATGCATTTAACTTTGCCGCTCTGAGCTATCTGACAACACCACAGGACGTTTTCAGCGGCTACGCAGCAGCGAACTACGAGCTGGGCGAGACCCCTGTATTTGGCGCCATTAATGCCAATCTGGAAATGAACTTCACAAACCGTATATCTGATCAGTTACTGGCGCCTGTCGGAACCTTGTGTACGGCACCGCAGGCTGTAGCGACCTCCAGACGATTGACCGAATCGGGTGGTCGTCGATTTACACAGGATGTGAACACATGGCGTATCGGAACCGGACTTGACGGTCAATTTGAAAATGGCTGGACATGGGATATCAATTATACGGTTGCCAGATGGATAGATAGCCAGCGGGATGAAGGTCGACCCAATCGTCCACGCATTGAAGCTATGATGGATCCTGACCTGTGTGCCGCCAGGACGGATGGTTGCCCGGGTGTCTATAATCCTTTCATCAGCGACAGCATGACCGCAGATCAGGTTGCCTATGGCTTTCTTGGTGTAAACACTAAAAACAAATCCGAGCTCAATGTTGCGCAGTTAAACGTATCAGGTGACATGGGTGGTCTTCAAATGCCTGGTGGCGAAATTGGTTGGGCTCTTGGCTATGAAAATCGTCGTGAGGAAGCTTCATCCCAACCGGATGGTGGCGCTGCCATCGGCGCCGTTGCCTTTACTCCTGGTGAAACCACGGCAGGAAAGTTTGAAGTTGATGAATTCTATGGCGAGCTCATTCTGCCAATTCTCTCAGGTGCGCCAATGGCAGAACTGCTGACTCTTGAGGCATCGGCTCGTTATACAGACGTCGACTTCCTTGAAGACTCGGAAAGTGTATTTAAAGTTGCTGTAGAGTGGGCACCGATTGAAGACGTGCGCTTGCGTACCACCTATTCCGAAGGATTCCGCGCACCGAATATCGGCGAGTTATTCCTTGGTATACAGCAATCTGCTGAATCCTACACTGACCCCTGTCGAAACTATGGCACGTCCGGAGTGGATGCCACCACCGTTGCAAACTGCCAGGCTGACGGATTGGCCCCGGATTTTAATCTGGCGACTTTCCAGGCAACGACGCTGCAAGGCGGTAATCCAGATCTTAAGCCGGAGACTTCCGAGTCACTGACTTTTGGTCTTGTATTCACGCCGAGCTTTCTTGAAGGCCTGAGTTTGTCTATCGACTACTTCGACATCGAGATTACAGACGCGGTTGGCACTGCGCCCACTTCAGAAGTCATCTCGTCTTGCTATGCAAGTGCTGGGTTCTCTGATCCCTTGTGTGCTTTGATTGTTGGGCCCGCTTTCCCTGGTGTTGATGAAACGCCATCGCCAGCAGCTCCAACTCGTCGAAACTCCAATCTGCAGGTATCGGGTATCATTGCATCGAACGCTAACCTCTCTACCTATGAAACCAGTGGTATCGATTTCCAGGTTGACTATGGCATTGAGA
Organism: uncultured Woeseiaceae bacterium; assembly: GCA_947259145.1. Lineage (GTDB taxonomy): Bacteria > Pseudomonadota > Gammaproteobacteria > Steroidobacterales > Woeseiaceae > UBA1847. The sequence goes on along the minus strand of CAMYLB010000011.1, from coordinate 22,445 downwards.
CCGACATCGGACTTTGGGACTTCCGCGTAACGGGTACCTACCTCGCCGACTACGATTACCTGCCATTCGCCGGCGGAGAAACAGTGAACCTTGCCGGTTTCTTCGGCGGAGATCCGTTCTATGGTAGCCCAGTTACTTTTGCTGAATGGCAGACGAACTTCGGTGTCACCCTAACGCGTGACAACTGGGGCGCTAACCTTACTGCCAGGTATATGAGTGCGACGGATGATATTTCTGGTGCTCCTGGAAATCTGTCGAATAAGGCTGATTCGATCACCTATTTTGATATTCAGGGATATTACAACTGGGGCGATGTGACCTTCACATTGGGAATGCGTAACCTGAGTGATGAGGAGCCCCCGTATGTCACCGCTTATGATGACATGAATACACTCAATTTCAGCTACGACACTCAAGGTCGTTACATCTATGGACGGGCATCGTTAAATTTCTAAGGTACGTTATCGATGACAAAGAAGACCTCCAGGGGAAACCCTGGAGGTTTTTTTAATGTATCCAGTAACCACGTTTAATATCGTTAAATGAAAAAACTGCTATTACCACTGTTGTTCTTATTCGTTCAGCCCGCGCTCGCGGATGAAGAAACGTTGACCCAATGCAGGCAAATCGACGAGATAACGGAGCGGGTAGCCTGTTATGACAAAATTGTAGATTCACATGTCCCGGTGGATTCGAGTGATAGCGCAGAAATTAGCACGCCGCCTGAATCGGCTGAATCCAACACGGTCCCGGATTCGCAGTCCCTTTTTGGCAAGAACGATGCAGAAGCCAAACGTATCGTTGAGACATCAATGGCGATCAAGCCAATTGACCAGATTGAAGCAAAGGTTACCGATGTTCGAAAATCGGCGAACAAGAAGCTTACGGTGACCCTCGACAACGGACAAACCTGGCGGCAGCTTGACAATCGGCCCATGCCCCTCAAGAGTGGCGAGACAGTGATCGTTCGTAAAGCCAGCCTTGGTTCATTCCTTATGGAAAAACAATCCGGCAGCCGCAGTATTCGTGTGAAGCGTGTGAACTAGCGTAGCCTTGACTCGAGTGCTTGCAATTTTCTGGTGTATCCAGAAATCAATAGTGCTTTCTCAGCAGTATCTCTTGCCTTCCTGAAGTCTTTGGCGGCAAGGTCATCTGCATTCATCTTAATGTGAACGAGTCCCCGCAAATAATAAAACTGATGCTCATCCCTTTTTAGTCTAATCGCCTTTGCCAGGTCGGCCAGCGCATCCTCAAACGCATTCTGTTGATAGGCAGTTTGTGCCCGAAAGTAATGGTAATAGGGATTATGATCCCTGTAATACGCCACCTTCTTTAAGTAATACTCGGATTCCTCCTCACGTCCCAGATAACGAAGCGTACTTGCCAGATTCACCAGTGCCGATTTATTGGAAGGTTGGATTGACAGGGCTTGTTGGTACGCCTGTTCTGCCATGTTGTAGTGTTCATATCGTGAATAGAGTACACCCAGGTTTACCCATAATCCGGCGATTGCAGGATCCGTTTCAATCCCTTTCTTGAGAAATCGGAACGCATTTCTTGAATTCCCCGCCTGCATAGACTCGATAGCCACATTGCTGTAATACAACGCAATGGCGTAGTTATCAGTCACTTTTCTTGTGTCGTAATTGCCATTGTATTCAGCTGAATTGAAATCCACCACGTAAGCTTGAAAGAAATTGACATCACTCCTAACTCCTTCAACCAAGACGTTGATGTGATTGTTCAACACAATCATTTCACCATCTGCTCTGAAGCTGGGGGGGATATCCACCATTTGGAATGTCACATCAAGGTTTGCCTCACGGGCGAGTGAGGCAAACAAGATTGAAAAGGAGAGACAATTTCCCTGACGACTCTGAAAAGTCTCAATCGCCGTATAAGTAAGATTTGGGTCATAGTCCAAGGTCAGTAATCCATCGTCTATCATTCCGCGGATGAGTTTTTTGAGCCTTGAACGTGCCGGTAGGTTGCCTACTACTTTGGAGGCGACATAGTCACGCATTTCATCATCGAGCGCCAAGATCCCATCTGACTTGATGTCCGAAATATCGATGAGCTCACCGAACAACAGCTGCCCGGACAACAATTCATCGGTTGAGTCAGGGGCGTTGACAACAAGGGGTGTGCAGGCAACTAGCCAGATACCCGCAAGTATTGATAAATACATATATTTCATTGGCTTATACATCCAGGAGGTGACAGTTATCAGCTCCATTTGCAGTAGGATGTCGCGATCAATTACAAGTTGATTTTACAACATATCGTCGACCGGTCGTTTTTAATAGTCCAGCGCCCCATGGTTTGCCGCGGTAATATCGATACACTGCCTTCATTACGTCGTTGACGGCCCCGCCGAGCGGCCTGCGGAATCGCATATTGCGGAGGAAAATGGTCACCGACAAAGGGCACTTGCGATGACAAATACGAAAAAGCAATTCGCGCTGGCGCTGCATGGCGGCGCGGGGCCGGTCGCCGGTCGCGACTATGCGGTCACAGAGAAGCATCTAAGCGACCTGGCTAAGGATTGCGAAAGCTGGCTGACCACAGGCCGCAGCGCACTCGACGTCGTCGAACACGCGGTCGCCGAGTTGGAGGCCTGTGGGCTATACGTTGCCGGTCGCGGTTCGGCACCCAACAGCGCCGGCCACGTTGAGCTCGACGCATCGATCATGGACGGCAGGTCCCGAGAGGCTGGGGCCGTCGCAGCTTTGTGTGACTTCGTCAGCCCGGTTCAGGTCGCGCGCGGCGTGATGGAAAAGACGCCGCACGTCATGCTGGCGGGATCGGGCGCGCTGGAATTCGCCCGCGCGAATGGCTTTAGCGAAGTGGTTGATCCAGCGAACTATTACACCTTGCCCGTCGGCGTAACCAGCGACGATATTCAGGATACTGGTCATGGCACCGTCGGCGCTGTAGCCCTCGACAAGTCCGGCGGCCTTGCGGCAGCCACCTCGACGGGCGGCACCTTCGGCAAACTCCACGGCCGAATCGGAGATACGCCTTTAATAGGCCCCGGCACCTGGGCCGACGACGCTATCGCGATTTCCTTCACGGGCACCGGCGAACACATCATTCGGGCAGGTGGCGCGACGGCGATAGCATTTCGCTATCGGTCGGGCGTGCCTTTGGTTGACGCGGTCGAAGAAACGCTCGGCGAGGTGAAGCGCCTGGGCGGTGATGCCGGAGTCATTGCCGTTACGAGCCAGGGCGAAATCGCGATGCCTTATAATTCCGCAGGCATGAAGCGGGCCTGCGTGTCGACGACAACGCCACTGACTGTCGCAACCTTCGCAGGGAATTAGGGACATTCTTAATTTAACGCACTAATGCGTTAACACGTTAAATTAAGAATGTCCCCATTGCCCCCCTGACCACGGGAAGTAACATGATAAAGAGAACTGCCACAGCTGCCCTGGTCGCCGCCGTTGCAATCACGGCGGCCTGCGCCGAAGACCCGCAACCGCTTGCCGGAGCTGACGTCAATCCGCCGTCCACCCACACGATTGCGCATCAGCAGGCTCTACGCGACAGTCTGCCCTTTGAGGATCAACGCGACTTCGACGAGCAACGACGCGGCTTCATCGCCGCACCCGACTACCGGAAAATTACCGACGAGTCCGGCGAACTCGTCTGGGACATCGGCCAGTACGACTTTCTGCTCACGGGCGACGACCTCGATAGCATTCACCCGTCGCTGCAGCGCCAGGCAACGCTGAATATGAACTACGGCCTTTACGAGGTCGTACCCGGCAAGATTTACCAGATCCGCGGTTTTGACCTGGCGAACATGACGTTGATCAGGGGCGATACCGGCTGGATCCTGTTTGACGTTCTGCTGGTGAAGGAAACGGCAGCAGCCGCCCTCGAATTCGCAAGAACCGAGCTCGGCGAGTTGCCGGTCGTCGCCGTGATCTACTCACACTCGCACGCCGACCACTTTGGCGGCATTCGCGGCGCCCTCGATGAAGCCGAAATCGAATCCGGAAAAGTGCCGATCATCGCACCGCGCGGTTTCATGGAAAATGCGATTGCAGAAAACGTTTACGCCGGCAACGCGATGACGCGGCGAGCGTCCTATCAGTACGGCCGCGTGCTGCCGGTCAGCCCGTTTGGACAGGTTGATTCGCCGGCGGAAATGAACACCTGGTTTCCAGACCTCAAGGTATTTTGGGCGGCTGAAAACATCACGGCGACCATTCACAACGTCTACACGCTGCGCGGCGCCCTGGTGCGCGATGCACTCAAGTGGTCGAAAGGAATAAACGACGCGCTGTATCGCTTTGGCGGCGATGCAGACGTGATGCTCGCTTCGCACAACTGGCCGCGGTGGGGCAACGACCGCATTCAGGAAGTCATGCGTGCGCAGCGCGATGCCTACGCAAACCTGAACAACCAGGTGCTGCATCTTGCCAACCAGGGCGTCACGATCAACGAAATTCACAATGAGTACGAAGTTCCGGAAAGCCTGCAGAAGCAGTGGTCCGTGCGCCAGTACCACGGCTCCGAATTTCACAATTCGCGCGCCGTGCTGAATCGCTACCTCGGCTACTGGGACGGCAACCCTGCAACGCTCGCGCCACTGTCGCCGGCCGAATCGGCGCCGCTTTATGTCGAGATGATGGGTGGCGCCGATACCATTCTTCGCAAAGGCCACAGCCTTTTCGAGGCCGGCGAATATCGCCACGCCATGGAAATCGTTAACAAGCTTGTTTATGCAGAACCGCAGAACAAGCGCGCGAAATCACTGCTTGCCGATGTATTCGAGCAGCTCGGCTATCAGTACGAAAGCGCAAGCCTGCGTAACTCCTTTTTGTCGGCCGCGCGAGAGCTGCGAAACGGTATTCCGTCGACGCTGGGTCTCGAGACCGGCGGTCCGGACGCCATCAAGGCGCTAACGACCTCGCAATGGTGGGATGCGATCGCGATCCGTGTCGACAGCAGCAAAGCCGACGGCATCAACTTCAAGCTCAACTTCGTCACGCCGGACAACGGCGAGATGCTGGTTGTCGAAATGAGCAATGGAACGCTAACGAACATCGTCGGCTTTACGGCATCCGACGCCGACGCGACCTTGACCATTAATCGCATTAATCGCGCCGACCTGGTTCCCGTGATGATGCAGCTGGAGACGTTCGCAACACAGCTTCAGGCGGGTAAAGCGAAACTGAGTGGCAATGCCCTGGTATTGGCGCAGCTTGGATCGACGTTGGTCGCCTTCGATCCCCTGTTCGAGATGATGCCAGGCACACGCTGAGAATTGCCGCTACACCGGGAGCGCTGTCGAGTGCTTGATATCCGACAACACAATGTTCGACGTCACTTCCTGAATGCCCGGTAGCTGAGACAGTTTCTCGAAGAAAAACTGTTCGTATGCCTTGATGTCTTCGGCAACGATGCGCAGCAGGAAGTCGACGTTGCCGAGCAGAACGTAACACTCCATGACCTCGGGATAGGCCCTCACCGCGTCTGCGAACGCCGAGAGATTGCTGCGGCCGTGCGATGTCAGCTTGACGTGCGCGAACACCATGGTCGTCAAGCCGACCTTCTCCCGGTCCAGAATGACGGGATGATCTTTGAAGACACCTTCCTCCCGCAGGCGCTGTACGCGGACTGCGACAAGCCGATGCGCTCGCCAATGGCCGAGGCATTGATGCCGGGTTCGGTCTGCATGAGATCGAGTATCTTGCGGTCAACAGGATCGAGCGAAACCGTCTGCATGAGTTATACGTATTTAAGGTACCAGCTGCATAGAGTATGCTCGAAATCGCAACCGTACAACCTCATTTGCACGAATTATGGGGGTTTTTCGGTATATATTAGTCTACTCATGCAGGCCTCTTGAGGGGAGCACCATGGCCTTTTTCATGCACCCGGAATTCGACGAGCACGAATCCCTGCACTTCTTTCACGACGAGACCACCGGGCTGCAGGCTATTGTTGCCCTGCACTCCACGGCGCTCGGCCCGGCGGCCGGCGGATGTCGCCGTTGGATCTACGCCCATGAAGCCGACGCATTGACCGATGCACTGCGACTGTCTCGCGGCATGACTTATAAGAATGCAGTCGCAGGCCTGAAGTTTGGCGGCGGCAAAGCCGTGATTTTAGGACACGAGAACGCACCGAAATCACCCGAGTTATTTGCAGCTTTCGGTCGCGCCGTTGACTCGCTGGGCGGGCGCTACATCACTGCCGAGGACGTCGGCTGCTCCGTCGATGACATGCGTCACGTGCGTGAGCAAACCCAATTCGTCTCCGGACTGCCGCAAACGGGCAGCAGCGCCGGCGGGGATCCGTCTCCGTGGACGGCGATCGGTTGCCTGCAGGGCATTGAGGCAGCTGTGGAATCGCGCCTCGGAACGGATTCGCTCAAGGGCGTTCGTGTCGCGGTGCAGGGCGTCGGTCACGTTGGTCTGCATCTCTGTCGCCTCCTGCATGAAGCCGGCGCGGTGCTGTTTGTCTCCGACGTCAACCGGGAAAACCTCAAAGCGGCCAGCGCAGAATTACCGGTGACCGTCGTTGCGCCGACCGAACTCCTCTATGCCAATGTGGACGTACTGGCCCCGTGCGCGCTCGGCAACATCCTGACATCGACGACGATCCCGAGAATTCGGGCCAAAATTATCGCAGGCGCAGCGAACAATCAGCTGGCAACCGTCGCGGATGGCGCGCGCCTTGCGGAACGCGACATCCTGTACGCGCCGGACTACGTTATTAACGCCGGCGGTATAATCAGTGTCGCGCGCGAGTACTATGGCAGCAGCTCTGAAGATGAGGTGCGCGCCGACGTCTATCGCATACGCGAGCGCTTGCAGGCCATTTTCGATGAAGCGAAATCCGGTGGCAGGCCGACGAACGAGCTCGCCGATGAACTGGCACGCAGCCTGGTTGCGGCGGCAAAATAACAGAATAGGGCCTTCCATATGATCACAAAGTCGAGACTGCATATTCCGCGCCCGACTGCGCGACCCGGCGACGAGCCTGATTTCAGTTACCTGGAGCTGTCGCCTGCCGGTAGCGTTGACAAACCAGCGATCGGTTCTCGCACACGGGACATCGAATACCTGAGCTCCGGGCTCGTGCGCGTCCTGGACGACGACTTCGAAGCCAAAGGGCCCTGGGATCCGAATCTTGATGCGAAGCAACTGCAGGTTGCACTGCGCTGGATGATGCTGACCCGCGCGCTCGACGATCGCATGTGGCAAATACAGCGGCAGGGTCGCATCTCGTTTTACATGCAGTCGCTCGGCGAGGAGGCAGTTTCCATTGCACAGGGAATGGCGCTGCGACCCGGCGATATGTGCTTCCCGTCCTACCGCAACCAGGGGCTGTACCTTTATCGTGGCGTGAAGCTGGTCGACATGATGTGTCAGTGCCTGTCCAACACGCGCGACATGTGCAAAGGCCGGCAATTGCCGGTCATGTATCACAGCAAAGCCGGCAACGTGTTTACTATTTCCGGCAACCTCGCCACGCAGTTCCCGCAGGCCGTCGGCTGGGCCATGGCGTCGGCCATCAAAGGCGAAGACCACATCGCGGCATCCTGGGTCGGCGATGGCAGCACCGCTGAAGCCGATTTTCATCACGCTCTGACATTTGCCGCCGTTTACCAGGCCCCCGTTATCCTCAACGTCGTCAACAACCAATGGGCCATATCGACGTTTCAGGGCACGGCCGGCGGTCAGCGCCGCGCCTTTGCCGCACGCGGTCTTGGTCTCGGCATCCCGGGCATTCGCGTCGACGGCAATGACCTGCTAGCCATCTATTCCGCCACGCTGTGGGCTGCGGATCGCGCGCGGCGCGGCGGCGGCCCGACTTTGATCGAGCTTGTGACCTATCGCGGCGGTCCGCACTCTACCAGCGATGACCCCTCGAAGTATCGGCCAAAGGACGAGTGGGAGTCGTTCCCACTTGGCGATCCACTCGAGCGCCTCAAACAACATCTCATCATCAGGGGCGACTGGTCGGAGGAGAAGCACGAGAAGCTGTGGAAGCAACTGGTTTCCGATGTGCAGCTTGCGTGGAAAGAAGCGCAGAAATCCGGAACGATGACGGAAGGGCCGTTCCTCGATCCCGCGACCATGTTCGAAGATGTGTACGCCGAGATGCCAGCGAATCTCGAATCCCAGCGCCGGCGAATGCTCGAAGTCCTGGGTGGAGAATAAACCATGGCTCAGATGAATATGATCGAGGCCATTCGCTCGGCTCACGATGTCATGATGGAGAAAGACCCGACGGTCGTCGTGCTGGGTGAAGACGTCGGCTATTTTGGCGGTGTATTTCGCTGCACCGATGGTTTGCAGCGAAAGTACGGCGATCATCGCGTTATTGACGCACCGATAGCCGAGGGCGGCATCATTGCCGCAGCCATCGGCATGGGCGTCAACGGCCTGCGCCCGGTCGCGGAAATCCAGTTCGCGGACTACATCTACCCGGGCTTCGACCAGATTGTCAGCGAGCTTGCGCGGCTTCGCTACCGATCCAGCGGCGAGTTTTTCTCGCCGGTGACCATACGCACGCCATCCGGCGGCGGCATTCGCGGTGGCCAGACCCACTCGCAGTCACCTGAGGCGCTGTTTGCACACGTCAGCGGCATCAAAGTTGTGATGCCATCGAACCCTTATGACGCCAAGGGTCTGCTGATAAGTGCGATCGAGTCCGACGACCCCGTCGTGTTCTTCGAACCCAAACGCATTTACAACGGTCCGTTCGACGGTGATCCCGAGAAGCCCGGCGTATCCTGGGCCTCGCATCCGAAAGGCGAAGTTCCTGAAGGCTATTACACGGTGCCGCTTGGCAGTGCCGAAGTCGTGCTCCCCGGTGAAGAGCTGACGATCGTCACCTACGGTACGCTTGTGCACGTCGCCATCGCTGCCGCGAAAGAAACCGGGATCGATTGTGAGGTCATCGATGTGCGCACGATGTCGCCGCTTGACGTGAAAACCCTGGCCGATTCGGTCAAGAAAACCGGACGCTGCATGATCGCACACGAAGCAACCCGCTTCGGCGGCTATGGCGCCGAACTCGCAGCGACGTTGCAGAAAGAGTGCTTCTATCAGCTCGAAGCGCCGATCGGACGCGTAGGTGGATGGGACACGCCTTATCCGCACGCATTCGAGTGGCAATACTTTCCAGGGCTTAAACGCCTGTCAGCCGGAATCCGAAGAATGATGGAGGCCGAATGAGCGAGTACATTTTTAAACTGCCCGATCTCGGCGAGGGTACGGTTGAGTCAGAGATCGGCGAGTGGTTCATCAAGGTCGGCGACCGTATTGCCGAGGAAGACGTGGTCGGCACCATGATGACCGACAAGGCCGCGGTCGAACTCTCATCACCGGTCAGCGGCACCGTAGTGAAACTTGCGGGCGAACCGGGCGATATCGTCGCCGTTGGCGCGGCGCTCGTCGTCATCGACACGGACGGTACCGCCGTTGAAAAGCCGGCTGCGCCGGTACCGGAGGCCACCCCCAAGTCCGCGAAACCGCCGCTAAAAAAAGCCGCCGCTGTTGTCGTTGAAGTCGCCGAGGAACCGACAGAGCGGTCTCGCGTCATGACATCGCCAGCCATACGCCGTCGCGCGAAAGAAGCCGGCGTCGATCTCGCGCTCGTTCCAGGCTCCGGTACCGGCGGCCGTATTCTGCGCAAGGATTTCGATCTCTACCTGAAAGCGCGCGCGACCGGCACACCGTTCGCCGCCGCCGCAACGCCGTCGACACAGGTGAAGGAAATCAAGATCATCGGGCTGCGCCGCATCATTGCCGAGCGCATGTCTGCGGCGAAACGTGAGATCCCACATTTCGCCTACGTCGAAGAAATCGACATCACGGAACTGGAAGCGCTGCGCAAACACCTGAACGAAGCACGGGATGCTTCTGCAAGACTGACGCTGCTGCCGTTTCTCGGCCTGGCACTCATAAAGGCACTGAAAGAATTCCCGCAGTGCAATGTCACTCATGACAAGAATCGCAACCTGCTGCTGCAACACGACGCAGTACATCTTGGCGTGGCAACGCAGACGCCGGATGGCCTCAAGGTGCCAGTCGTCAAACATGCTGAAATGCGTGCGCTGGAGGACCTTGCTGCCGAGATTCAGCGCGTCACAGTCGCGGCTCGGGACAACAGTGCGAAGAAGAACGAGCTGTCGGGCTCTACTATCACGATTACAAGCCTCGGAAAACTCGGTGGCATCGTGTCGACGCCCGTCATCAACAGCCCCGAAGTTGCCATCATCGGCGTCAATAAAGCGGTCGAACGACCCGTTGTCTTCAACGGCCAGATTGCCGTCCGTCTGATGATGAACCTGTCATCGTCATTCGATCATCGGTTCGTCGATGGCTACGACGCTGCGGCGATGATCCAGCGCATCAGGGAAATGCTGGAGCACCCGGCGACAATTTTTCTGCCCCGCTAGAGGCGCGGCCGGCCGACTGCGCCCGCTACTAGCCGGGCCGTCCGTCGATACGAGGCCGCATCAGCATCGGCAAATAGCGCAGCAGAAAAATGCTGAATGCCAGCACCCACAGGACGCCGGAAAAGATAACCAGCGCCTGGTAGTGCCCTGCTGGAAACAACCCTGCTGTCACACGAATAATCGCCGCCAGCTGCACCAGCAGGAAGGCCGACATATCCAGTCCATTGGCCACAAGCGGCCGACCCGTGTGCCCCAACGCGCTGCGCATCATCATTGCGAGCATGAGCCCGCTGACGGCGCCGATAGTTAAGGCGTGAATCCACACACCGGGGCTGACCAGCGAGTTTCCGGCCAAAGCCCTCAGAAAAAGCGCAATCGGCAGCCAAGAATAAGCAACCGGCATCATCCACAGGAGCGGATTGCCTGCCGTCAGCTGCGGCTGCCATAAAGCCAGGCGGTAGGCATGAGAAACCGCCGCGATAACAATGATCGTGGTCGGGATCACCGCGGAAATCGAAACCCAATCGCCGCTGATCCTCAAAACGACAATCAGTGCGAGCGATCCGAATGAAAGAACCTCGAGCCAGCGCATATGCCTCGGGTCCGACCCCGGGATCGCGTTTTTTGTAAATGCGGGTATTACGCGGCCTGCAACGATCGCGAAAACCATCGTAATCAGGTCGAGCGCCACGATTGGCGCCGTGTAGGCCAGCCAGGCTGGCGGAAAACCAAGCATAGCCAGGTGGTACACAACGTTAGTGATTGCAAGGAGCAACAGAAAAGCAACGATCTTGTAGTTGCGCTGATTGCGACTCTTGATGACAGGGATCGCAACGCCAATAGCGAGTGCAGGAACGAACACGGAGTCAACGACCGCGGCCAGCAGCGGCGGTCCCGTAATGATTAGCAAACGCCCGGCAATCCACAGGGCGGCCAATGCGGCGAGTGCGAACCCCGTTGGCGTCGGCAATCCGGTCCAGTTGCGTACAGCCGTAAACAGGAAGCCGGTCATCACGGCGATGGCGAACCCAAACACCATTTCGTGACTGTGCCAGACGATGCCCTGCAGGTATCCGCCAACGTGAAAGACACTGGCGAACGACAGCAACCAGAACAGAACTGAAGCCAGCGCGAAGATCGCGGCCAGCGAATAGAAGGGCCGAAAGCCCAGCGCAAAAAGCTGGCTATTGCGCTTCATGGCGAAACCAGCCCTGCGTCGCCAGGCAGAAGCGAACCAGCATCAACATGAGGGGAACCTCGATCAGAACACCTACAACGGTTGCAAGCGCCGCTCCCGAAGAAAGACCGTAAAGCATGGCGGCCGTCGCAATGGCCACTTCGAAATGATTGGAAGCGCCAATCATCGCCGTCGGCGCCGCGTTTTCGTAACTAAGCCCGAAAAGCTTTGACAGTCCGTAGCCCAGCGCGAACACGAATACCGTTTGCACGAACAGGGGAATGGCGATCCACAAAATCGTCAGCGGCTTCTGCACGATGGTCTCGCCCTTGAAGGAGAACAACAGGATCAAAGTCACGAGTAATGCAACGATCGTCACCGGTGTCAGGAAGTGCAGGAACTTTTCGCGAAACCAGTCCTCGCCTTTGGTCGCAATAATCCACTTGCGCGACGCGTACCCGGTGACCAGCGGCAGCGCGACGTACACGCTTATTGACAAAAGCAGCGCCTGCCACGGCACCGGCAGTTTGCCAACGCCCAGAAGGAAACCGCCCAGGAACCCGAACAACAGCAACATCGTCAGCGAATTGATCGCTACCATCACGAGCGTGTGACCGTCGTTTCCTTTCGAGAGATACCCCCACACAAGCACCATGGCTGTGCAGGGCGCAATGCCAAGCAGGATGCAACCCGCCAGGTAACTACGCCATAGCGGTACCTCGAGCATTTTCACACCATCAACGAGCACCACCTTGCCAGCGCCGTAAACGTCGCCCACCAGCATTTCCTTGCCCAACGGCATCTTCACCAGGTCCACCGCGTCGGGACCGATAAACTTGAGGAACAGCGTTCCGAGGAAAAAGCTCGCGATCGCGTACATAGTGAAAGGCTTGACCGCCCAGTTGATGAACAGCGTAAGGCCCACCGGCTTCGCGGCCTTGCCCGCTTTCACGACCTCGTGAAAGTCGATTTTCACCATGATCGGATACATCATCATGAACAGGCAGACTGCAATTGGAATGGAAATGACCGGCGCGCCGTTCACGGTGATAGCCATTCCATCCAAAGCCTGGGCGACGTCCGGTGCGTACTTGCCCAGGGTGATACCCAGGCCAATGCACAGAAGAATCCAGACCGTCAGGTAACGTTCAAAATAACTCATTGCCCACCTTTTCCCTTCGTCAGTACGGCCGATACGCTCGCCGAAAGTGGAAGAATAGTCCTGCAGTTAGTAACGCCAGCGAAATCCACATCGAGATTCGCCAGAAGCTGACCGCGGGTTGAATAATCTCGAACTGCTGAACGAACAGTGTCTCACATGCACCGTTACCGGTATCGGTGCGTGTCGTACTCGTGCCGCGTTTGCCACCCTGCTCGCTGCTGTAGCTGGCCAAATATCCGCGGACCCGAATCTGATCACCGATAGCTATGTCTTTCACCTGTCGGCGAACAGCCTCATCGTCAGAGATCAGGTGGTTATTCGAAAGCTGCTCCATGCTGAATGCTTCCCAGGCTTCGCTGTCCCTGGTGAATACATTGCAGGTGAAAATACCGTTCCAGAAATCGATCTTGTGCAACAGCTTGCCGGTTGCGCTGTCGCCCCAAATGACGCACACATCGAGCATATTGAGGTGATCGTTGGCGAGAAAATGCATACGGCTGTTGCCGTCGTGATGTCGATAGGAAACCACCATGCCGGCCAGGTCGTATTCGTACTCCGGCTCGACCAGATAATCGACGCCGTTAAATGCCGCGTCGAATGGCTTGGTCCTGGTCGTCGTTTGCTGCGGCTCCGCCAGCACTTCCGGGACGAAGTCGATATTCCTCGGCAGGTCGTTGCGATTCCAGAACGAGATGAGGAGCCAGGTGAAGCTCAATACGATTACGATAGTGCTGATCTTCATTAATGGTCGCCGAATTTGCTGACTACCAGCGGCACCGCACGCCGAAAGTGAAATTTCGCCCGGGCGCATCGAGCCCGGATCCGTGCACACGATAGCGCTCGTCCAGCAGGTTATCGAACGTGATCGAGAACCGCCAGTGCCCCGCATATTCTCTTTGCAACCGAACACCAGCACTCGCCCAACCCGCGGTGCCCTGCGGATCGATTCGGGTGTCACTTACGTCGCGCGCGCTGAGTCGGTCCTGTCCGCCTGCAAAGCGAACCCAGCTCTCGAGCTGGTAGTCGCGACCACTGTCATACGACAACATGACTTTGCCGCTCAATGGCGGGATGCGGTCTGCGGGCTCCGTCCCGACACCGACAGCCTGCTGTTCGCCCCAGGTGTAATTAAGCACCGCATGTGCGGCGATGTCGTCGCTCAGCCGCATGACCATGCCGGCTTCCACACCGCGAATCGACGACTCCGCTGCATTGACGCTTTGTACGATATCGCGGCCGTCGGCCGTGACGGCCCCGGTTCCGATCGATGTGATTCGATCGTCATAACGCAGCGCATAAACCGCCAGGTCGAAACGTACCCGATCGGACCGAAAGCGCACACCGACGTCAGCCTGTAGCACGCGCTCTGCATCCAGCGTCGTGTTGGGAATATTGAAGCGATTGCCTGGTCGATTGCCCAGCGTGCCGAGGTCGAACACGTTCGGCGCGCGAAAACCGAGCCCGACATTCGCCAGCAGCTGCCAGCGGTCAGATGCATCGAATATCCAGCCGACATCGCCGCCGACGTCGGTGCTGTCGATGGCCGCTGCGCTCGATACGGGAGTTGCGGGCAACGTGACATCGTCCTTGCTAACGCGCATTCCGGCGCTCAGATTGTGCCGTGCTGCCACCTGCCGCTGAACGTTTCCATAGAGCGCCGCCTGCTTCACGCGCGAGCCGTCCGGGAATCGCGACACCAGCAGCTGGCTTGCGCCGGTCAACAGGTCTTCCTCGATGCGCCGGCTGTCGACCTTGTCGTCGTAGAATTCGGCGCCAACGATCCAGGATCCGCCTTCTGTAATTCTGGAGCCGCTGAGCGTTATGCCGTAAAGATCGCTGCTATTGGACTCCAGGCGACGATCCGTCGCTTCGAAGTCGCGCGTGATTCGATCATCGTCGATGCGTTGCCAGGCAAGGTCCGCATTCCAGTCCAGCCCTGCCAGCCCGTCCGTGACCGTGTATCTGCCGTGTGCGAAAACGCGCCGGTTCGGAGCAAACAAGAACTCGGATGAGGACGGCTCGCTTTGTCCAAAGCCTGGCACAAGCTCATCGACGCGCGGTGTCTCGGGCTGCTCGAGGAAGTGAATATCGAAAAGCCACGAACGATCATCCGCCGGTGCGCCGGCCAGCAACAGCCGCGCGGCTTTCGCCTCGTAGCCGCTGGGCCCGATACGCTCGCCGCTGCCGGTACGCCGGTTGCCGGTCTTCAGGTACTCGGCGCTGAACGACGAAGCCAGCGCGCGATTGCCGAAATCGATCGTTGCCCGCGTCGTCCTGGCTAATTCTGCGGTATCGAAGGAAGCGAATGCCTCGCCGTGCAGCTCCGTTTCGGAACTTTCGAAATTCGGAGCACGCGTAACGAGCTGCACGACACCACCGACCGCGTCATTACCGTACAGCGATGTCGGCGTGCCGCGCAGAACCTCGACCCGTTCGACCGCCGTGACCGGCACCAGCGCGAGGTACTGCGTCGGCGCGCTGCGAAATATCGCGTTATTCAGGCGCATGCCGTCGACGAGGTGCAGTATCGACGAGCCTTTGAGACCGCGGATGATCGGTGCGCCCTGTCCAGGCGTCGTTTGCTGCAGGAACACGCCGACGTTCGACGCCAGCGAGTCCGTGATCAGTTTCTCCGCGGCCACGCGCTCCCGGCCAACGAGGGTCAATCCAGACGAAACCTGCTCGCTGCTTACGGCACGCCGGGTCGCCGTCACGACGACCTCGTCGATCTCGCTTTCTTCGGCCGCACTGAGCAGCGGGGCGGCGATAGCCACCACCAGGAGGAGGAGTCTCTGCATGCGCAAGAGGTTACCGCATACGCAGGCGACACTAAACCAAAAAAAGGGGCGCTTCCTGAGAAGCGCCCCTCACTCTCCGTGCTAACCCTGCTGTTTAGCCGCGATTGTTTAGCGCATCACGGATATCAGTCAGCAACTGCACCTCTTCCGAGGGCTTCGCTGGCTCAGCCGGCTTTTCCTCTTCCTTCTTCTTCATTTTGTTCATGCCGCGAATCACCATGAAGATCGCAAACGCGATGATCAGGAAGTCGAGCACCGTGTTCAGGAACGTACCGTAGTTGATCGTCGGCGCGCCGGCCTCTTTGGCCGCTGCGAGCGTGGTGTACGCTGTGTCGCTCAGGTTGATGAACAGTTGGCTGAAATCGACGTTCCCCATCAACATGCCGATGGGCGGCATGATGACATCGGCAACAAAAGAGCTGATGATCTTTCCGAACGCGCCACCAATGATGATACCGACCGCCATGTCGACAACATTGCCGCGCATCGCAAATTGCTTGAATTCATCTAACACAATATTTCCCCTGTTGAGTCACGAGGCTCTGCGCCTCAGTGATTAGTCATCCAATCGAGGATGTTATCGGGGAAATACGGCTTTCGACGATCTGCAACAATCGTTCACATTTGCGCTAGTGAGTCAGGCGCTTGATCTCGGTCAGCAGCTCCTGCATCGGCGCCGGCTTTCTGAAAAAGCGTGTAAAAGCACTTTTTTGCTTGTCACTCAATTTCGACGCTGTGAGTGCAACAATTGGTTTGGAATAGCCCTGTTCGCGCAGTACTTTGGCTGCGACCACGCCGCCGACGCCTGGAACATTGCAATCCATTAGCACCAAGTCCGGGTCGTACTTAAGCGTTTTCGCGATCGCCTCAGAACTATCGGAACTGGTGATTAGTCCGTAGCCCGATCGATGCAGGTAATGCTCAATCAGGGCAATCATGTCTTCGTCATCGTCGCAGATCAGAATGCTTAGCGGCTTTGCAGCGATTGTTTCTTCACTGGGTAGCGACAGTATCGGCACACTCGCGGTAGGTCCATCTTCCGCGGCCATCACGGGTATGTGAACGCTGACTGTGCAACCTTCCCCCGGCGCCGCGCTCGAATGCCTGGAAAACCCTTTCCTGGTCTTCGATACTGATGCCCGGTCCCGTATCACTGACCGTAACGACCAGCCTGCCGTCGTTGTAGGTAGCCGTCAGTTTTACACCGCCATCCAGCGTAAATTTCACGGCATTGCCCATAAGATTGATGAGAATCTGACGTAAACGAACCTCGTCGGCATAGATGAGATTTGGTACGTCGGGATCAATATAGGTCGCAAATGACAGCCCTTTCTCGGCCGCCATTGGAGCCATCATGGCCGCCATATCGTTGAGAAGACTGACGAGATCGAAGTCGTGCTCGACCAGTTCGACCTGGCCGGCGTCGAGACTGGCATCATCCAGCACAACTTCAACCAGGGACGTCAGGTGCTTTGCCGATCGGGCTATCGTTTCGATACTCTTTTGGACGTCGTTACTACTCGTGCCCTCTTCACGCGCAAGGTCGGCATAATTGATAATGGATGCGAGCGGCGTACGAAACTCGTGCGACATCATCGCAATGAAGCGACTTTTGTTCGCGCTGATTCGCTCCGCCTCGCGACGATGATGATCCAGCTCTGACTTGGTTTCGACGAGTTCGCTGATAAGGTCCCGCTGACGGGCAATAAGCTTGTGCTGACGCGCGTGCATCAATCGTAATTCGTTTACGGATTGCTGCTTTGACTGTGTCGACGCATGTTCCTGGCGCGCATCCAGCAATACGACGTAGCATTGGCCGCTGTCCGGAATCACGTGCGCGTTGACAAACGCCTGACCCGGCATTTCCAGGAACTCGAACCTTTGCGAGTCTGTAACAGAAATTCCCACCAGAAAAGGCGCCGGCTCGCGCATGTCCACACCGGGTTTGATTCCCCTGAGGCCACACCACTCGCTGTGCCCCCAGCATTCGATCAGCCGATAGTTCTGATCGATGAGAAAGCAGAACGGACGAGCTTGCGCAAGAAACTCGTTTTGCAGGTATTCGACGACGCGCGCAGGCAGGTCCACTATGCGCCACGCATATCATTGTCGATGATGAGCTCCGCAAGTCGGGTGATGGCCTGTTCGACATCGTCTCCGGTCTTTGCGCTGGTTCGGTAGACATTGCCATAGGACTTGCTGAGCGCATCGAGATACTCGTCGCTGACCGTCCAGTCATGCATAAGGTCTCGCTTGTTGATCAGCAGTACGAAGGCCGCCGCACCGTATTTCTCTGTAATTTGACTGTGAAGATGCTCGATCGCGGTCAGGGTATCAGGCCGGGTACCATCCGCAACGTAGATAAAGCCGCTGGGCGCCGGAAAGTCGATTTCCTTCGTGTCGATTTTTACGCCAACCGTGCTCAGATATTTCTCGGAAAACTGGTTGGTGACAAAGCGCTCGACGACGCTCGTTTTGCCGACGGCAAAGTCACCGACGACACACACTTTGCTTGTAACACGTGTCATGGCGGTTCCGGCAACGACCGTAGCTGCAAATCAACCTGCACGTGGCGTTGACTGACATCCTCTCGTGGCTGGCCTTCCGCAATGACGTAATCGGGCTGTCGCACGATGCGAGCGGCAACTCCGGCGGACGCGAGCAGCCCGGCCGCAAAGCTCGCGCGTCGATCGGCCAGCGCGGCATTTGCTGCCGCATCACCGCTCGAGTCGGTCGATCCCCTGAGCACCACGGAAACTGCGTAGCCGAATCGCGGTGCGTCATCCATGAGCTGCCGGAGTTCGGCAGCATATTCGCGCAGTTTGTCTTCGTTCCCTTCGGCAAGTTGCACACCGCTGCGGAAATAGAACCTTGTTTCATCCAGGCTCGTGACCCGGTCGACGAACTGTTGCTGGTCACTGGCCGCAAGGCCGCTCAAATCCAGTGCTTCAACTCCCGCCAGACCACTGAAGCGCGTTTGCAGCTGCTGTCGCCACGCCCAGGGAGCACTACCGGTCACGTGCAGGGTTGTGCCGGACACACTGAACTCGACCGACTCCGGTTTATCGAACATCTGTGCCGCGCGTGCCGCAAGAATTTCAGGCTGCAAGGACTGGAACGGCTGCATCGAGACACTCAGTCGATCCGCCGGGATATCAACACTCTCAGCAACGTCGATGACGTCCATCGCCAGCGGATCCCTGAGACCCCGCACCGCAAAATTCCCGCCGCTGCGCTCGAGGTCCGTTACGTAAATACCGGGCGTAGCACTGAGCGCCGCGTCGAGCTTGTCCTGTTGCTGTGAGTACATCCAGCTTCTGACGCCAAGAAAAACTGCGGCAGATACCAGCAATAACAGCAAAATCACGATCGGAACAGGCGGTCCCTTACGGTTTTTGCCGCTTTCCTCACGCGCTTCAAACTGGAGACAACGTTCGAGCTCGACTTCGACATCCGGAATTGTGCTCGTGTCTCCTTTGTATTCCCGAATTGCGTCGCCATAACGAAAGTGGATGCGCTCGAGAATGGCGGTAAGATCGGTCCGCAGGCTCTTCGGCGGCACACCGCGTATGACACACACGAGCAATGCATGCGGTCCGTGCACGGCCCATAAGGTAAATTCGCCCATGTCAGCCGATTCGAGTCGTCCCGTGCGATCCGGCGAAAACGATTCCTTGACGAAATCCTGAATCGCCGTAAACATCGCAGAAACAGCGTCACTGTCTTTTATTTTCGACGACTCATGATGCACGTGGTCGACGAGCAGGCCGTTTTCCCGACTGATCAGATACGCCTGTTCGACCCGATAACGCATGGTCTTTTGCAGGACATATTCACCATACGGGATACCCGCACGCGATGCCTGCCAGCGCCATTTCATCCCTTTCGGGCTGACGCTGTGCTCTACTGCTTCGTTGATCTGCTGCGAGAAATTGCGTAGCGCATGCATGATCGATTTGCGAATCGCCGGCCCCATGACCGGGTACAGCGCATCGGCATAGGTTTCCGGCTCGTCGCGAAGCGCCTGTTGCAAGCACTCGCCCACGGGCTGGGTCAGCGACTCAACCAGCTCGCCGTTCTTCTGATGACTTTGATGGATTGCCTCGGGCAGGATATCGGCAACGTCGGCCGTGCGGATCTCGCGACGCTCCACGCGTTCGGAAATCGAGTCCAGCGCCTGTTTCTCGGCACCGAACAGTAGTTCTTTTAATTGCTCGAGATCGTTCATCGATACCCTGCGTCAGACGCCGGATCAGGCGTCGGGCAGCTTGGCGTTTTTCTTAAGACGCTGCGCAACTTCGCTCAGAACCGAGGCCAGGTCTTCTCGGCCGAATTTTCGCGTCTCGACGGCCAGGCTCTTGCTGAGCTGCTCGTAGCTGTCGTGAATCATGCCCGACAGGTCCTCACCCTGTTCCTTCAATACGCCGCGCAGATCTTGCGTCTCACTGCCGATCTGCTCTTCGAGCTCAACGCACCAGGATTCGACTTGTTCCGCCAGCTCCTTGAACTCCTTCGAGCCCTGTCTGCTTTCGTCCTTTCGCGCTTTGCGCTCATCCCTAAGTTGTTCGGCCAGCTTTTCAACTTCGCGCCTGACGCCGTTATTAAGTCGATCCACGCGCTTTTCGAAGTTCGTCGAAATCTGCTCAATATTCTTCGTGAGTCGTTTCTCGAGGTCGGCAAAACGCTGCTCGTAGTCGCGCATTTGCCCACCGAACAGGATCTCGCGAATCTTGTCGACATTGCCGTCAACATTTTCGGCTGATAAGCCGGACTGGTTTTGCGGTTGCTTCTTTGCCATGACCTTACTTCTCCATACCAATGCCGTTCTGCACTCGTCTTTATGCCTCGACTTGTTCTATCCGATAGCCGTGCTGGTAGATCGCCGACAGTATCCAGCCGTTTTCTTCGCACAGCTTGAGCTTCTTTCGCAGGCGGCTCACGTGCGTATCGACGGTTCGCGTCGATACGGATTTGTTTTCAATCCCCCAAATCGCTTCGAGCAGGTGATTGCGCGACATCATTTTTCCTGTATTGCGAAAAAAGAACGACGCCAATTCAAACTCCCGGTTAGTCAAGTTCAGTTTCTCGCCATTCAGACGGACCGTCTTGTTCGTAAAACTCAGGGAATAGGGCTCGACATCGAGGTCGTCTTCCGCAGGCTTGTTGCCAGCCGCCCGTCTTAGCACCGCCGACACTCGCGCCACCAATTCGGCTCGCCGCAATGGCTTCACGAGATAATCGTCGGCGCCAGCCTCGAGACCACGAACGATGCTTTGTTCGTCATCCTTGGCTGTCACAATGATGACGGACGTATAGTCACCCATTTCCATGCGCAGCTTCTGCAAAACCTCGATACCACTCAAATCCGGCAGCACCCAATCGAGCAAGTACAGATCGAAGCTGTCGCGCCTGACGGCACGCAAAAAACTCGCTGCGTCGGCATAGCAGTCGACCGTATGTTCAGCGTGCGTCAGCCAGAGCTCTATCAACTCCGCCTGATCGGAATCATCCTCGAGAATCGCGACTCGCAATTTTTCTCCCATCCAGCATCAAAAAGACACGGTGCATTGTGCTGGGTGCTAGCGACTTTATATTCGGAATTTTCGCGTCAGCGATTTGAATATTATAGCGCTATACGCGCTATGCATCGGAAATTATTGAAGATTATATCAAATCAGACCCTGATCGGGCCGAGTCAGCTGACCCGCATTTTGTGCAGGAAGTCAGTCAACTCGCCTATCAGGCGCTCGATTTCCGGGGCATTCCTGGCATCCGCTGCTTTTTCGAAATTCGCGCCGAGCCAGGAGATCTGATCGAGCCCGTAAGCGGCACCGGAGCCATATAGGTTGTGCCCGGTAACCCGAATCGTTTCGAAGTCGGACTCTGCAAGCGCTCGAGTAAGTTTGCCAATGTCCTCCCTGCGATTACTGAGATACTTTCCAATTAGCCGGCGCGCAAACGGGTCAGCAATTTCGATCGGTTTTCCATTCCCGTTGGTCACACTTCTCGCCCTCGCAGCCATTGCTGGTAGTTTACATTTCGGCAGCTGTTCTTGTAGCGTAACGGCCGTCTTATCAGTATGAAATTATTCCGGGCAATTTCTTGGCCTGCGCTACCCAATCACTGACTATTGAGGTCGATG
The DNA here is from genome assembly GCA_947259145.1 of uncultured Woeseiaceae bacterium. Classification (GTDB taxonomy): domain Bacteria; phylum Pseudomonadota; class Gammaproteobacteria; order Steroidobacterales; family Woeseiaceae; genus UBA1847. The sequence goes on along the minus strand of CAMYLB010000011.1, from coordinate 737 downwards.
GTGGACGACGTACGAGATTCTTCGCTTTGTTAACTTCTTCCATTTTCGCCGCCAGGTTTTCTGCGTTGCGGTTTTTCAATTCTTTGACAGTATCGACACCCGCACATTCGAGCAGCTCCGCATACTGGCTCGCTACGCCGTTTATCCGAAAAAGATCAGCCATGTTGATACACTTTAATATACGCGACTCGCTGATACCGGTTTTCTCCGCGAGCGCAGCGCGAGACTTCTTGTCGGCGCCTGCCTTCAGCAAGCTCTCTACCGTTCGAACACCAGCATTGCGCAGCGCTTCACCTGTCTTTGGCCCGATTCCTTCAATCTTTTCGATACTCTTTGACATGTTCTGATCTCTCTTGGGTTCTTGTTTAGGACTGGTGGAAAGTCTACGTCAGTAGCAAGTGTTCCTGACCATCTGTGACATTTGTTGACAAACTTTCAGGGTCTGTTCAGCTTTATGCGACGTCGATCACATTTAGCGCCGCAACCTTGCTGCTAGTCTGGCTTCAAGCGGGCAAATAGCGAGTAAAGACCGGCAAAGGACAGGGGCAGACCCTGAGGCGTTCAGGGTCGATATTGACCGTGGAGCTTGTTATGAAGTACCTGCCTGCAGCAACCCTTCTGCCTTTGGACATTATTCTCGGCGCGTGTAGTACCAGCGGCTTAAAGTCCGCGCCTGCCCAGGAAGTCGCCCAGGACGTAGCCATATCTCAATCGCCGGAGCTGTCACGCGAGACCAT
>CAMYLB010000010.1 GCA_947259145.1 uncultured Woeseiaceae bacterium | reverse complement strand
TCAAGGATCAATGCAAACGCGCGGTCCCGGTCCAGATCACTGCGATCCACTTCCGCAATCTTGCGCCACGTCAAACTCCGCTTGTTGACCAGTTTGGTCCAGTCAATTCGCCCCGCCCAGCGTTCCAGCATCTGCACGTCGAGTCCGTCATCGCGGACATCATGAAATCGAAACTCGATGTCATGTTCGGCGAGGTACTTGCGCGCGTTCCTGCAGGTGTCGCAACTCATGATTCCGTATACGGTCAGCATTTCCTGTTAGTCCAGATTCCTCAAGAGATCGTTCAATCCGGTTTTCGCACGCGTCTTTGCATCAACCTGCTTCACTATAACTGCACAATACAACGAGTATTTTCCGTCAGTCGAGGGCAGGTTGCCAGCTACGACGACAGAACCCGGCGGAATTCGCCCGTAGCTTATCTCACCGGTCGCCCGATCGTAGATGCGCGTGCTCTGACCCAGGTAGACGCCCATCGAGATTACCGAGCCTTTCTCCACCACGACGCCTTCGACAACCTCCGAGCGAGCGCCTATAAAACAGTCGTCTTCGATAATCGTCGGACCGGCCTGTATCGGTTCCAGTACACCGCCAATGCCGACGCCGCCGGAAAGGTGCACATTCTTGCCGATCTGCGCGCAGCTACCGACAGTTGCCCAGGTATCCACCATCGTGCCGCTGTCGACATAAGCGCCGATATTGACGTAGCTCGGCATGAGTACGACGTCCGGAGCGACGTATGCGCCGCGACGAACGATGGCATCTGGTACCACGCGCACGCCGTCCGCCGCGAATTGCTCTTCCGTGTAGTCCGCGTACTTCATCGGTACCTTGTCATAGAAGCGGCTGTGTCCGCTCTCGATCACCTTGTTGTCGGCCAGGCCGAAACTCAGTAGCACGGCTTTCTTGAGCCATTGGTTGACCTGCCACCCGCCGGCTATTGGTTCGGCTACGCGCGCCTTGCCCGAGTCGAGCAGGGCAATTGCTTCCGCAACCGCTGCTTCCACTTTGGGCCTGTCTTCAAAGCCCTGTGCGCGGTTGTCAAATGCCTGTTCAATTACTTTTTCCAGTTCTTGCATGCGAGTTTCCGTCAATCGAGGTCGCTGTCCAGCCTGGTCAGCAATGCCTGTCGTAATTCTTCCTGTGCGTCTACGTCGAGCGGTCTTCCGGCCTCGTCGCTAATGTAGAAAACGTCCTCGGCACGTTCGCCGATGGTCATGATTTTCGCGGCCTCGATATCGACCCCTTGTTCGACGAACACACGCCCGATGTCGCTCAACAGCCCGGGTCGGTCGGCAGCGACGATTTCGAGCACGGTATTATCACCGGACGCGCTCGTGTCAAATTCGGCCGACGTCCGCGTTGTAAACATGCGTGCCTGCCGATGCAAGGTGCGTGTCACAGTCAGATCGTCGTCATTATCTGTCAAGACCGTTGTCAGTGCGCGCCGAATATTATTCAGGCGGGATTCGTCAAGTTCCACCCGATCGTCAAGCTCCATGAAGACAAACGAATCAATACTGTAGCCTTTTTCCAGCGGCACGATACGAGCGTCCATAATAGTCATGCCGAGTTCATCCAGCACAGCAGTTGCGTGTGCAAAGTATTTCACGCGCTTTGGTCTGTTTCTCGAGTATCAGCTGCTCGCGGTCAATCGGATTTTCCAGCCCGCGCCACAGTGCACGCCGCGTTAACTCGTAGAGATCGTGGAATAGCTGTGCTTTCCAGGAGTTCCAGAGCTTCGGGTTGGTGCCCCGGACGTCGGCAACGGTCAGCAAATAGAGGTAGTCGAGGTGCAGCGGGTCGCCGACGATCGCTGCAAACTCGTTGATCACGTCCGGATCGCCGATGTCTTTCTTTTGTGCCGTTGTCGACAGTATGAGGTGATGCTGGACCAGCCAGGCAACAATACCTGCTTCGTATTTGCTCAGCCCGTGTTCGAGACAAAAAGCTCTTGCGTCGACAGCCCCCAGTTCAGAATGATCGCCACCGCGGCCTTTGGCGATGTCGTGGAAAAGCCCGCCCAGGTAAGCGATTTCGGGTTTTTCCAGCGACTGCATGATCGGGCTGCAATGCGGAAGCTCTTTATCGAATCGGGACAGTGCGAACCGCCGCAGGTTGCTAACGACAAACAACGTGTGTTCGTCCACGGTATACGCATGAAACAAGTCGTACTGCATGCGCCCGACAACGCGACCGAAGGACGGGATGTAGAGACCCAGTACGCCATAGAGGTTCATGCGCCGCAGCTCATGCGTGACGCCTTCCGGTGCACGAAGAATGCTCAGAAATAATCGGTGGTTGCGAGGGTTCTGACGAAATTCGTCATCAATCAGGTGCAGGTTGCGCCTGATCAGACCCACGGTGTAGGCACTGACACCACGAATCTCCGGGTTCTGCTGCAACACCAGGAACAGTTCCAGCAGCGCGGACGGGTCGTTCGCAAACACCTGGTCGCTGCTGGTTTGAAGGAAGCCATTCTTGATCTGGAAACGATCGTTGAGCGGTTCTGGTTGCGCGTTCGGGTCCATCAGTATGGCTTCTTCGAACAGCTGCAGCAGCATTTCGTTGAGACGACTCAGATTCATGACCGTGCGGTAATAACGTTGCATCAATTGTTCAACCGCCAGTGTGTAGCTCGCATCTTCGTAACCCAGCAATTGCGCCAGCTTGATCTGGTGATCGAACAAAAGGCGATCTTCGCGGCGGCCGGTCAAAATGTGCAGGCCGAAGCGAATTCGCCACAGGAAGGATTGGCCGTCCTCAAGCCGTTTCAGCTGACCCGGTGTCAGGAACTTGTGCTCCACGAGTTCGGCCAGGGTTGCAGCGCCAAAATGGCGTTTCGCGACCCAGCCGATCATCTGGATATCCCTCAGGCCACCCGGGCTGCCTTTGACATTGGGTTCCAGGTTATAGGCCGTGTCGAAGTAGCGGTGGTGGCGGGCGATCTGTTCCTTGCGTTTTTCCTGGAAGAACTCCGTAGACGGCCAGATCTTGTCGGGCGCCGTTGCCCTCTGCATGGCCTCGAACAGGGCCGTGGGACCTGTCAGCAATCGTGCTTCCATCAACGTAGTGGCAACGGTCAGGTCCGCCTTCGCTTCCTCGAGACACTGCGCGATGGTTCGAACGCTGTGCCCGATTTCCAGCCCGATGTCCCACAAGGCTGTAATGAAAGCCGATAACGCGTCCTCTGCGCCCGGCGGTAGCTCGTCCGGTAACAACACCATGACGTCGACGTCGGAATAGGGGTGCAATTCGCCGCGACCGTAGCCGCCGACCGCGATAAGGGCAGCGCCCGATTCTTCGAGGTCGCGCTTCCACAGTTTCTTCAGCTGTTCGTCGATCACGGTGGCGCGCGCATGCACGAGGCCGACCACCGATTCACCGGCTTCGAACCGTGTCTTCAGGTCATCGCCGGCGGCCGCCAATGCCGCGCGAATTTCAACGTAAGCTGTTGAATTATCGACGATCGTTTGCGCCAAGTGTCAGAACCTCGTAGCCGTCGGCCGTAATGAGTACGGTGTGTTCCCACTGCGCCGACAGGCTGTGGTCTTTTGTTACCACGGTCCAGCCGTCCGGCAGCAGTTTTACGTTGGCTCTGCCGGCGTTCACCATCGGTTCGACCGTCAGCGTCATGCCCTCGCGCAGCTCCATGCCCGTGCCGGCCTTGCCGTAGTGCAGCACCTGGGGGTCCTCGTGAAAAGACTGGCCGATACCGTGACCGCAGTACTCGCGAACCACCGAGAAGTGGTTCTTCTCAACATGCTTTTGCACGGCGGCGCCAACGTCGCCAAGACGCTTGCCGGGAGCCAGCTCTTTTATACCTAACCACATGCTTTCAAAAGCAATATCTGACAGTCGCTGCGCCTGGACGGTGGGCTTTCCGACAAAGAACATACGGCTCGTGTCGCCATGAAAGCCGTCCTTGATGACGGTTACATCAATATTCATGGCATCGCCGGATTTCAGCGTCTTGTCGCCAGGAATACCGTGGCAGACCACGTGGTTGACCGATGTGCAGATCGACTTTGGAAAACCACGGTAGTTGAGCGGGGCCGGGATCGCATTCTGCTCAGCCGTGATGTACTCATGGCAGATACGGTCGAGCTCGCCCGTCGTGACTCCTGGTTTAACATAATCCCCAATCATGTCCAGGACCTCGGATGCCAGCCGGCCGGCAACACGCATTTGCTCGCGTTGCTCCTTATTCTTGATCGTAACGGTCATAGGCTTGTCGCTGTCCTCACTGGTCATTGGCCCGATCCCGCGCAGCGGGTCAGCCTGGAGATCTGGATCTGGGTGAAATTCCTGCAATTCCGCGTTGTTGGGTGCGGTCGGCTATGGTATAAAGCGCGCGCGCCGGTAGCAACCTAGTTGCCGCCAGGGGCAAAAAAAACTACACACGCATACCGTCACGTCTTGCAGGGTGCCCCAGCAAAAAAATGGCAGACGTAACCATGCGCCAGATGCTAGAGGCTGGCGTGCATTTTGGGCATCAGACCCGTTACTGGAATCCAAAGATGGCTCCCTTCATCTTTGGCGAACGTAACAAAATTCACATCATCAATCTTGAGAAGAGCTTGCCACTGGCGCGCGAAGCAAGTGCGTTCGTGAAAGCTACAGTCGCCGATGGCGGCACAATCCTGTTTGTTGGTACGAAGCGCGCAGCACGTGAAGCCGTTCAGACGCACGCGAAGCGCTGCGATATGCCGTTCGTGTGCCAACGGTGGCTCGGCGGCATGCTGACCAATTACAAGACTATTCGCCAGTCCGTGAAACGACTTGTCACGCTTGAGAAGATGGCTGAAGAGGGCGGCTTCGAAGGACTGACCAAGAAAGAAGTGCTCGGTCTCAGCCGTGAACAGGAAAAACTCGAACGCAGTCTTGGTGGTATCAAGAACATGCGTTCGCTTCCCGATGTTCTGTTTGTTGTAGACGTCGATCACGAAGACATTGCTATCCGCGAAGCAAAGAAACTCGGTATTCCCGTGGTCGCCATTGTGGATACGAACTGTTCGCCGGAAGGTGTGGACTATGTCGTGCCGGGCAATGACGATGCGATGCGCGCCATCGAGCTCTATTCGGGACTGATTGGAGACGCGGTTCTGGACGGCAAGGCGTCGCTGCCTGAAGTCGCGCTCGGAGAAGACGAATTCGTTGAACTTGACGAGCACGGCAAGCCGAAGAAGAGTCGCGCCAAGAAGAAATCGGGCAAGAAGAAGTCGGGCAAGAAAGCCGTAGTCAAGAAGAAGGCGTCCGTCAAGAAGATCGAGCCCGAAGCAGAAGCAAAAGCCGAAGAAGAAGCCAAGCCTGAAGCCAAAGCGAAAGCTGAGGAAGAAGCCAAGCCTGAAGCCAAAGCGAAAGCCGAGGAAAAGCCTAAGCCTGAAGCCAAAGCGAAGGCCGAGGAAGAAGCCAAGCCTGAAGCCAAAGCTGAGGAAAAGCCTAAGCCTGAAGCCAAAGCGAAAGCCGAGGAAAAAGCCGAAGCCAAGCCAAAAGCTAAAGCCGAAGCCAAGCCAAAAGCCAAGGCCGACGAAAAAGCCGAAGCCAAGCCAAAAGCAAAGAAGAAGGCGAAGAAGAAGGCCGCACCCAAAGCTGACGCTAAGGCAAAGGCCGAAAGCAAAGCGGAAGAGCAGGCCGAGCCCGAGCCCAAGACTGACGAAACGGCGGAGGACTAGGCAATGTCTGTTACTGCATCCATGGTTAAAGAACTTCGCGAGCGCACCGGCGCCGGCATGATGGAGTGCAAGAAAGCACTCGTGACAACGAACGGTGACCTCGACGCCGCCGTAGAAGAGCTGCGCAAGTCGGGTCAGGCGAAGGCTGACAAGAAGGCCGGCCGAGTTGCCGCCGATGGCCGAATTGTTGTCCATAAAGACGGCGGCAAGGCGATTATTGTTGAGGTCAATTCTGAGACGGATTTTGTAGCCAAAGACGAAAACTTCATCGCGTTTGCGGAAGGCGTCGCAGCTGCGGCACTGGCGTCAGGTACGACTGATGTTGCCGTGATTGCTGCGCAGTCGATCGATGGTTCCAGGACCGTTGAAGAAGCGCGCACCGAACTCGTCACCAAGGTCGGCGAGAATATTTCGGTTCGTCATGTTGCTATCGTTGAAGGCAGTGGACCGATCGGTCACTACACTCATGGGGCCCGTATCGGTGCTGTCGTAGTCCTTGAGGGGGGCGATGAAGGACTGGCACGTGACATCGCCATGCATGTTGCTGCGACTAACCCGGTCTGCATCGATGAAACTCAGGTGCCGGCCGAAACACTGGATCGCGAGCGCCGCATTTTCTCGGAACAAGCCGCAGCGTCGGGCAAGCCTCCCGAGATCATCGAGAAGATGGTTACCGGCCGCATTGCCAAGTTCCTCAAGGAAATTACTTTGCTCGGACAGCCATTCGTCAAAGATCCCGATGTCACGGTTGGCAAGTTGCTCAAAGGCGCTGGCGCCAGCGTCACTTCCTTTGTGCGCTTCGAAGTCGGTGAAGGCATCGAGAAGAAAGAGGAT
>CAMYLB010000009.1 GCA_947259145.1 uncultured Woeseiaceae bacterium | reverse complement strand
AGCCTCGACGAACGCGCCGTCCTCGCGAATCGTGTGGCAGATGGCCTTGTAGCGATTCTTGTCTGATTTCTTGAGGGCGGCAATCCACGCAACGGATTTGCAGCCGCCTTCCATCGCCAGCTCGACGAACGCGTCGCGCGTGCCCGAAGTTGGCGGCGGACCCATAACCTCAATGCGAGTCGCGGGCAGATCCGGATTTACGTCGGCCCAGGTTTCGTACGGGTTCTCAAGCAACTCGCCTTCGGCGTCGCCGGGTACTTCCTTGGCCAAAGCCATAAATACGTCTGCCAGACTCAAGTCAACAGCCGTTGAGCCGAGCGCGTGGGCAATGACGATACCGTCGTAGCCGATCTTCACCTCGACAATTTCAGTCACGCCGTTCGCAGCACAGGAATCGACTTCCGACTGCTTGATTGCGCGCGACGAATTAGCAACATCAGGATAGTCGACACCGACACCGTCGCAGAACAGCTTGAGGCCGCCACCTGAGCCAGTAGACTCGACTTTGGGCGTTTTGAATTCAGTGGCGTGGCCGAAACGTTCGGCAACAACGGTTGCAAACGGATAAACTGTCGACGAACCGACTATATAGACGTAGTCTCGGCCCGACTGAGTCATCGCGCCTCCCGCTGCCGCACTAGTAGCTGACAGCGTGTCTTCGGCGGTGACCTCATTGCCGGTGCCACTTTTACCGCATGCTTGCAGGGTTAAAAGTGCCAGCAGTGAAAGGACAAAAGGTTTTGTAGGGATGCTCACTTTAGAGTGCTCCGGCTGACCAGAAATGATGCCAAGAGCTTAGCGATGGATTGTTACCGAATTGTTGCAATACCGAATGAATGACGCCCCGATTGAAATGCGCTAATAAGGCATATTTTTCTGCTATTTTTCAATTAGTTAAAGAACTTAATTAAACTGATGCCTGATAAGTCTGCCGAAGCTGTTATCGACCTTTTATGCGACCTTGTGCGACGCCCTTCCGTCACGCCTGAGGACGCCGGCTGTCAGGGCGTACTGGCCGAACGTCTGACGCGGCTCGGTTTCAAATGCGAAACGCTGCAGTTCAACGATGTAACGAACCTGTGGGCCAGGCGCGGAACGACTTCGCCAGTTCTCTGTTTCGCTGGTCACACCGATGTCGTGCCTCCCGGAAACGAAAGTGACTGGACGAGCCCGCCGTTCGAACCGACGTTCGTTGACGATCTGATCTATGGCCGCGGCACCGCGGATATGAAGAGCGGCCTTGCCGCCATGACGGTTGCGCTCGAGAACTTTGTCACCGCCCACCCGGACCATGACGGCAGCCTTGCGCTGTTGATAACCAGTGATGAAGAAGGCCGCGCACGGGACGGTACTCTAAAAGTCATCAAAGCATTGCAGGAACGTAAGGAACACATCGACTGGTGTGTTCTCGGCGAACCGTCCAGCGAGCAGAAACTTGGTGACATTGTCCGAATAGGACGACGCGGCTCGTTGAGCGGCCTGCTGACCGTACGTGGCGTCCAAGGTCACGTCGCCTACCCGCAGCTGTCCGATAATCCGATTCGCCGCTTTGCCCCGATCCTCGCCGAGCTGCACCAGATCGAGTGGGACAACGGCAATGACTATTTTCCTGCGACCAGTTTCCAGGTTGTCGATGTCAGAGCAGGCATCGGGGCACCCAACGTCACGCCCGGCGAACTATCCGCCCGCTTCAACTTCCGTTACTCGACTGAATGGACGCACGAGTCGCTGCAGGAGAAAGTCGAAAGTGTTTTTGCGGCGCACGACATCGACTATGAACTGAACTGGCACCTATCGGGGGAACCCTTCCTCACGGAGCCGGGCAAGCTCATCGATGCCGTATCGCAAGCGGCAACCGAGGAGACCGGCAACGCTCCGGAGCTGTCCACGGGCGGCGGCACCTCGGATGGCCGGTTCATTTCACCGGCCGGAACCGACGTAGTGGAACTCGGACCCATTAATGCGTCGATTCACAAAATCGACGAACACGTGAAAGCATCGGATGTCGTTACGCTGACTCGCATGTATCGACGCATCATGGAGTTGATGCTGCTCTAACCGACGGCCGCGTACCACCAATCGCCCAGCGATTTCATCGCGGCGTCGATCGCCGGGGAATCTCAGTCGCTCAAACAGTGCTTCGCAAACTCGCTTTGTGAGACACCCCGGCACTCACCGCCGCTACCCCATCGTGCTCCCTGAGACAAGCGAACATTGCGGATTTCGGTGGCAAGTGCGGGGATGTCTTGCGAAGCGACGTTGCGTAGCTGGAGCTAGCAAGACATCGCCGTGATTGCCACCGCTTACCGGTGGTGGGTGGCGGGTGGTGAATTTGGGTGGTGGTTAGCCGTGATACTGCGGGCTGAGTTCATGCACCGCGTCGACCAGCACACCGAGGTGCTCCGGATCGATGTCCGGCGTAATGCCGTGCCCGAGATTAAACACGTGCCCCGGCCCATGACCGTAGCTGGCCAGCGTATCCGCAACGCCCTGCCGTATGACTTCGGGACTCTCACGCAGTGTCGCCGGATCGAGATTGCCTTGCAGGGCAACTTTGTCTTCGACATAGCGTCGCGCCGTGTGCAAATCGGTTGTCCAGTCGACGCCCAACGCATCGCAACCTGTGCCCACCATGTCGGCAAGCAGCGCGCCGGCACCCTTGGTGAAGAGAATGACCGGAATCGGCTCGGCGCCCTTATCGCGCGCAAGGTTGTCGACGATCGTCTGCATATTGGCGAGTGAAAAGCGCCGATAATCGTCCGGCTCCAATGCCGAGCCCCAGGTATCAAAGACCATGATTGCCTGCGCGCCTGCCTCTATTTGGGCATTCAGATACTGAATGGTCGTCTCCGTGACGATATCGAGCAAACGCAGCAACGCCTGCGGGTCTTCTTTGGCAAGCCCCTTGATCGTTGAGAAATCGCGACTCGAGCGACCCTCAACCATGTAGGTCGC
>CAMYLB010000008.1 GCA_947259145.1 uncultured Woeseiaceae bacterium | reverse complement strand
AGAAGAAAATCGGGCTTTTGATCGTGCACATGGTTGAGAATTGGCCGAATGGCATCACGAAACTGTTTCTCCGGGACGACCGTGGACGGCAGCCCGCCGTCAACAAAATCGTAGATCTCCCTTGCGCCGGTCTTCAGGTAACTCAGGATGTCCCGATAGCGGCCTGCCCCGGTGAGCTTCGTGCCGATGATATGAAGCCCCGCCCTGTCAAGCTCCTTGCAGACGCGCCGACCCGTCGTCGTCTTACCTGCTGACATGGAAGTGCCGAACACCAGCACGGTCGGAACCGAAAACTCATGCTTGTCCGCTCGCATCGCGAATTGGGACATACACACTTTTCTTCCATCGCGACACAGATGCCCCCGATATTTTAGCAACAGCGGATCCGAAAACAACGTTGAGAAGGACGTGTAATAGCCCATGAGTCCGGCACTTGTCAGCGCATGCATGTAACCATCCGTCGTAATGTCGGCCCAACCACCGGCGCCCTCAAGGGTTGCGGCTCGATCACCCAGGGCGCCTACGACCCAGTCGCCTGGCTCGACTTTGATCATGAGGCCCGTGCAATCTTCAACGCGGTAGAACTCGGTCGGCGCACCAGCCACCTCACCTTCGACATAGTCGCCCGTGGCCCACTCCGACCGAGGCCGCTTTTGCACGTCGAAGTTGCTGTTGCCGAAGTCCGCGATACGTGCGAGCGATCCATAGACTCTTGTGCTCATACTGGCCTACTCCCCTTAATCCTGCATCCGGGGTGAAATTAACAGCATCGTCAACAGTGCGGCGCGTTCAAGCGTTTTGTCGATAAGAAAGTGTTCGTGAACCGCATGTGCGCCGTCGCCAACCGGCCCCAGGCCATCAAGGGTCGCCGTGTACTGGCTCGTCGTATTGCCATCGGAGCCGCCGCCGGCACGGGCCTGATGCAAGTCCAGCCCAAGTTCCGTGCCTGCCTCCTTCGCAAGCGTCCACAAGCGCTGGTTACGGGGCGTCGACTCCATCGACAGCCTGCCGATGGCGCCTTCAATGTGCAGCCGCACGTCGGGTGTCGTCGGTTTAATTGCATGAATGACACGTTCGATTTCCTTGCCGTCGGCCACGGTCGGTACCCGTACATCCACGACCGCCTTGCTGTGCGGCGCGACAACATTCGGCTGAATGCCACCGTCAATAGTGCCGACATTGACCGTGATACCGCGCTCAACGTCATTGAGCGCAAACAGAGTCTGGATGACATGTGATAGCTCGAGTATTGCGCTGGCCCCGCTCTCAGGATCAAGACCCGCATGCGCCGCCTTGCCGTAGACCGTTACCGTGAAACGGCCGATGCCTTTGCGCTCTGTCTTGATATCACCGCGGGTCCCGAGCGCAGGTTCCATGACCAGGGCACGATCGGCATGTTGCGCCAGCCACCGTATGTAGCGCGTCGACGAGCGGCTGCCGATCTCTTCATCGGCGTTAATGAAGATAACAGGCACAACCGGCGTCTCGAGTTCCAGATCGCGAATAGCGCCCAGTGCCAGGACGATCTGTGCAAGTCCGCCCTTCATATCGAAGGAACCCGGCCCGTGTATCGTATTGCCATTGATCGAAAACGGACGATCGTGCAGCGTACCCACCGGCCATACCGTGTCGAAATGGCCAAGCAACAACTGCGAAGGTCGGCTTTTTGGTCGGTCCGCCGGCACAGCGAACACATGCCGGGGTTTGTCCGGGACGCCCGTCTCCCGGGAGTCGTAGCCAACACCGGGGAAAGGCGTTCGAGCGGTCGATCGTCGCAAATCGGCCGGGCGAGAGATAGGCAAACAACGGCGATTCGTGAATCGTCTCCTGGTCGTCGGCTTCAGAATGACGCAGAAAATTGTCGTCCACGTAAGCCGCGATGATTTCGCCGGTTATCAGGCAGTTCTCACCGAAACCGTCGACCGTTTTATAGTGCCGGCACTCGAAAAAAAGGTAGCTGTCTTCAACGAAGTGGCCATCGATGTGTTTTGCGGGGAATGTTTTCAGGTAGTCGACAATCGGCTTGCCGCCGCTGCCCAGGCGCGGCGATGCGGCAAGGCTGGCAGTGAGTACTTGCGACGGTTTCGGATAGCTGACCGTGAAAACGCCCGTGCGATCGACATTGCCGCAGGTATGGTGGCGCGGCGTGCACACGAAACCGAAGTAATTCTGCCAACCCATTGGCGTCACCATGTGTTTCGGCGCCAGGTCCAGTGACCCGTCTGCCTCGGTGGTGCCGATCAGTACCAGCGGCGCGACGGTAAAGAACTGCTCCCATACCGGCACCGTAGTATCAATTTCGACGAGGTTTTTTCTCGCTGAAGATTCATTCATGGCAACACCTTCCGCAGGCATACCCTCAGTATAGAGACTACCGAAGAGGTCGCCGCTGCAAATAGGTAGTTGCCCCAGTCGTCGGGCTTTCGGCGAAGATTCTGATATAGTCGCCGGTCACTTTTTGGAGCAATACACATGACCCAGGCGAAATCAGGCAACACCGTTCGAATTCACTACACCGGCACGCTGGACGATGGCACCCAGTTCGACAGTTCCGCCGGGCGTGATCCACTGGAATTTGCGCTGGGCGGCGGTCAGGTCATTCCGGGCTTTGACAAAGCAGTGGACGGCATGGCGGTGGGCGACAGCAAGACTGTGACGATTCCGCCTGAGGATGCCTACGGCGAGCGTCACGAGCAGTTAGTGCAGCAGGTACCGAGGAGCGCTCTGCCCGAAGACATGGAGCCCGCCGTCGGAATGCACCTGCAGAGCCAAAGTCCCGACGGACAGACCATGAACCTCGTCGTCGTAGAGGTAGAGGATGAGTCGATTATGCTCGACGCGAACCATCCTTTGTCTGGACAGGCGCTAACGTTTTCGATTGAGCTCGTAGAAATCGTCTAAGGCGCCGCCGCCGCTGCAATACGGCTAGCAGATTCGCGGCAGCGGGTCGTCTTCCAGCTCTTCCAGAAAACGCTCTCCACCGAGCGGCGTCTCGAGAATGACGCGTTGCTGGTCAGCCACAATGCGTCCGATGCGGGCTGCCTCCCTGCCCGTCGGCACTGCACGCCATATCGCAAGCGCTTTGTCGACCTGGCTGGGATCGATAACCGCGACTACGCGCCCTTCGCACGCAAGATAGTACGGGTCGTAGCCCAGCATCTCGCAGACCGACTGAACGGGTTCGCGGACGGGAATAGTCGCTTCGAAACGAACGCCGAGACCGGTCGCTTTGACGATCTCGTGACCGATTGAAGCAATGCCACCACGCGTTGGATCACGCATGAATCGCAGTCCGTCGAGTGCGAGCAAGGGTTCCGTTAGCGCCATGACAGGGCCGGCATCGGAAATGAGGTCGCCGCGTAGACCGAATTCCTCGCGCGCGAGCATGACGGCCGTGCCGTGATCGCCAACCGGACCGCTGACAATCATCACATCGCCATCCCGGATCCGCCGCATGGCCGGACGTACGCCCGGAAGCCGCACGCCGACCCCTGTCGTTGCCAGGTAGATGCCACCGCCCTCCCCGCGCCGCAGCACTTTGGTATCGCCAGCACTAATTTTGACTCCGGCTTCGTTGGCCGCCGTATTGAGGCTCGCAACGATGCGTTCAAGGCGGGCTATTTCAAATCCTTCCTCAATAAATGCATTGAGTGTCAGGTACATCGGCCGGGCACCGGAAACCGCGAGGTCGTTGGTCGTCCCGTGCACCGCCAGGGAACCGATATCGCCACCCGGAAACTCGAGCGGCTGCACGGTAAAGCCATCGGTAGTAATCATGACTTCGCCGTCGCCCAGATCGATAGCAACGGCGTCAGCCTGAACGTCGAGTTGGCTGCCGGCCAACTGCCGCGCGAACACCTCCTCGATGAGTTCGCGCATGAAACGACCGCCGTTGCCGTGAGCCAGTGAGATGCGATCGTCTTCCATTACCGATTTTCCATGTCGTCAGGCGGCGTTGCGTGCCGCTAATTCGGCGGCCTGCCCGAAACTCAACGCAGCGTCGTTGCACGGCAGTTTTTCGGGCAGATGAACCTCGAAGCCGGCTTGTTGCAGCAGGCCGACCGCCTGTTCGGTCAGCACGCGGTTTTGAAAAACACCGCCGCAAAGTCCGACGTGATCCACCCTGTGTTTTTCGCGCACGGCCACAGCTTGCCGCATGATCGCCGTCGCAATGCTGGAGTGAAAAATCTCCGCGCGCGCGGCACGGTCGAGGCTGCGATCGGTAAGGACTCCTAACAGCGGTCGCCAGTCACTGCGCAATAAACCATTACCGTCTCGGTCGAGTGGCAATTCAATGGCACGCGCCGGAGCGCGACACAAAGCCTCGAGGATCATCGGCCCCTGCGCTTCAAAACTGGTCACAGGCAGATCGCAAACCAGGGCAGCGGCCGCGTCGAACAGCCGTCCGGCGGCGCTCGTCTCCGGGCAATTGACGTGATTCCGCCAGGCGGCCTCGGCCAGGCCATCGGGATCGGGGCAATCCGGCCATGGATCATCACATTCCCAATGCAGCGCGGCGGCGCTCCGCCAGGGCTCGCGCCCCGCTCGTTCGCCGCCTGGAAGTCTGAATGTCCGCAAGCTCGCAACTCGTTGCCAGTTACCGGCTTTACCGAGCAGCGCTTCGCCACCCCAGAGCGTTTCATCTTCGCCGAGACCGACTCCGTCCCAGGCGAACATGAGCCACTGCCCCGGCTGATCGAGTTCGGCCGCAACGGCACTGGCATGTGCCTGGTGATGCCAGACGCGCTCGACCGGTAGCACACTCTGGCGCTGCGCCCAGCGATGCGTGGTGTACCCCGGGTGCGCGTCGCAGACGATACGCTCGGCGCGAATACCGTAGAGTGTTTGCAGATCGGCGGCGACCTGCTCGAACACGGCGAGACTCCTCGGGCTATCCATCTCGCCAATATGCGGAGAGACAACAACGCGACGATCCCAGCTGAGTGCGACGGTCCCTTTCATGTGACCGCCCACCGCCAGCAGTGCTTGTTTCTGTGGCCAGGGCAGATCGAGTTCCCGGGGTGCACAACCACGACCAATCCTGAGCGGGCGCATCCTGGCCGCAATGCGCCTGTAAACCGGGTCGTCTGCCGGTCGAACGATAGGCCGATCATGCTGCAGGAAACCGTCCGCGATTTTTTTCAGTCGAGTTGCAGCTTCAACATTATCCGTCAGCACGGGCTCGCCGCTGATGTTGCCGGATGTCGCGACAACGGGGCCGCCAAATTCATCCAGCAGCAGTTCGTGCAACGGGCTGTACGGCAGGAACACGCCGATTTCAGCCAGCCCCGGCGCAACATTGTCCGCCAGCGCCGAGTCGGGTTTTCGCGCCGCCAGGACGATCGGCCGGATCGGCCCCGCAATGAGCTTTGCCTCGACATCCTGCAATTCAACGTAGCGGCGCACGAAATCCAGACCGTCGCTTCCCTGGACAGGAAACATGACGGCCAGCGGCTTGTCCGGACGCTGTTTCTGCCGGCGCAGTCGTCCGACGGCTGCCGGATCGCAGGCATCGCACACCAGGTGATACCCACCAATTCCTTTGACGGCGACGACCGAGCCACGCCGTATCGCGGCAACCGCTGCACGCAGCGCATGGTTGGTGTCTTTAATATCGGTCTGGCCATCAACCTCAAAAGTCAGCTGCGGTCCACACGTCGGGCAGGCAACGGGTTCAGCGTGGAAGCGGCGATCCGCAGGATCACGGTATTCGCGTTCACAGTCAGCGCACAGCGGAAACCCCGCCATGCTCGTATTTGCACGGTCGTAGGGCAGCGCTTCGATCAGCGTATAGCGCGGCCCGCATTGCGTACAGTTGATAAACGGGTAGTGATATCGGCGATCACCCGGATCATGCAGTTCCTCACGGCAGTCGTCGCACATAAAAAAGTCGGGTGGTACGAAAACTTTTGCGTCGGCGCGCGCCGAACTCTCGATTATCTCGAAACGATCGGCGGGCGGAACATCAATAGACTCAACGCCCGTAACTGCCGGCCTCGATAACGGCGGCGCTCTATCGACCACGTCACGTCGAAACTGCGTCAGGTCCGACGTGCGACCGATCGCGATGACTTCGACTTCGCCGAGCCGGTTCTGTACCGATCCCAGCAAACCGTATTCGTTAGCGAGACGGTAGATAAACGGGCGAAATCCGACACCCTGCACGTGGCCCGTGAGCGTTATTCGCGCTGCGGTAATGTCCTCGTCAGCCCGCTGCGCCACATCAGCCAACGGCGCTCCCCTTTTTCCTGCCCTCCCACTCGTTGTCGCGGTAGCCCGCCGACCACCAGATCCGGCAGGCTCCTTCGTCGGACACCATGCAAGGACCTATCGGTTTTCGCGGCGTACAGGCAGCGCCGTAGAGCCGGCATTGGTTGGGATAGATTTTGCCGAGCACGACCTTCGCGCAATCACAGCCCGGCGGCATCTCGCCTACCCGTTTGCGGGACTCGTCGGCGTACGAACGGAATCGTTCACGCGCATCATGCGCCGCGTACGCTTCCCGCAGCGCGAATCCGGATTTCGGAATGATGCCAATACCGCGCCAGTTGGCATCAACGACGTTCATGACCTGATCGAGCTGCCGGCGCGCCTCGAGGTTGCCACCAGGACGTACCACCTCGGGATAACAGTTATCGAGGAAATGCCGATTTTCGCCGAGCTGTCGCAATACGGAGTACATCGCAGCCAGCAAGGACTCGGGCGTGAAGCCTGCGACCGCAGCGGGAATGTCGTGTTTGTCGACGACGAACTCCCATTCCTCGGGTCCCATGATGGTCGAGACATGCCCTGGCGCGATCAACGCATCAAAACCAGGGGTACCGGAATCGAGCAACAGGGCGACGGCGGGCCAGGTAAGCCGACCGGATAACAACACCAGCAGGTTATCGGGCACGCCTTCGGCAAGCATGGCGGCGACCGGTGCTGTCGTCGTCTCGAAGCCGGCGGCGAAGAACACAACCAGTCGCGCAGGATCGGCTTTCGCCTGTTCCAATGAGCGCGGTTCGCGTTTGGGTGAATTGACAGGGACCCGCAACATGTCGCCGAACGCAACCAGCGTAATATCTTCGTGCAGTGCCAGCTGAATCGCTTCGTACACATCTTCTTCCGGGCAAATGCACACGGGACAGCCCGGCCCCGGAACGAGCTCGACATTGTCGGGCAGAATCGCTCGCAGTCCCGCGATTGATATCGAGCGCTCATGTCCTCCGCAGACGTTCATTATCCGCACCGGCCTGTCGACCCTGAGCGCCCGCAACGATTTGAGACGCTCCGCGGCGCTATGGCTCACGCGGCGTCTCCACTGATTTTCTTCGCCGGGTCGGTCCCGCGCCTGACCCTGGCGAGCTCGCCACCAATCCAGTCCAGCCATTCGGGCAATCCGGACCCGGATCGGGCAGAAACTTCGAGCACCGGCGACTGACTCGCCAGCTGCCGCAGACAAGACGTTGCATACGCGGGGTCGAAATCGCCGAGTACCTGCATCAAGTCGGCTTTCGTGATGACGACAAGGTCCGCCGCGCGAAACATCACCGGGTACTTCGCCGGCTTGTCATGACCTTCCGGTGTGGAAAGCAACGTGACGTTCAGGTGTTGCCCGAGGTCGAAGCTCGCGGGGCACACGAGATTGCCGACGTTTTCGATAAAGACGGCCTGCTCCCGGAGACGACATGAGGTTGATGGCCAAAACGTTATGACGTTCGAAGTGCTCCCGGTTATGCGCTGCCTGGTGATCGTTGGCATCAAGCAGTCCTTTCAGCACCTCGACGGATTCGTTTCCGGCCGAAGTCTTCGCCAGATGTCCACCGGCCGCTACAAGATGTTCGTTGCCAGGAGTTACATTACAGCCGCAGGTCTCACACATGTTCTTTTCCTCGTCGTGTCCCGAGACGTCGGGCTCAAATGTCGGCCGCCAGAACCTCGTCGAACAGGGCCCAGGAATCGGCCGCATCCTGTTCGGAAACTTTCTGAATAGCATAGCCGACGTGTACGAGGATGTGGTCACCCCGCTCAAGCTTCTCGTGTTGCAACATGAACAAGCTCACCTCGCGCTCGATACCTTTGGCCTCACAGGTACACTGGAAGCCATCGATGTTGGTTATTTTCATTGGCACGGCGAGGCACATACGTGTACTCCGAGATTGCATATAACTTGGCACTAATATACTAAGGAAGCTCACTGTGTTGGAGAGTGGGATTCAACGAACGCGTAGGTAATTACGCTTACTGTATGCCCTGAGAGGACGATATGCGACCCCAGTATTTATGGAAATCAAGCACTTGCACGCCGGCCCTGATGTGGCTGTGCGGCGCCCTGCTGGCCGGTTGCTCGCTCCCGAGCGTCGCCGGTGAGGAGCCTGCCGAGGCGCAAGCGGCGCCAGCTCTTGTCGACGCTGCCCCGGCGCTGACCACGGGCTGTGCCGACTGCCACGGCGTGGACGGACTCGCGGCAGAAAACCTGGACGCACCTGTCATCGCCGGCATGCCGGCCGTGCACCTCGAGGAAGCCGTGTACGCCTACCGTGACGGCGCCCGGCAATGTCGTTATGAACCGCTCATGTGCGAGACCGTGAAGCATACAAGCGATGAGCGTATCGCAGACCTTGCCGAACACTATGCGTCGCAGCCGCGCAAATCCTCAAAAGAAACTTACGACCGCGAACTGGCGGCCAAAGGCGAAAAAATACACGCGAGGCTTTGCGCCGGCTGTCACGTTCCGCCTGACGCCCCGGACGTTGCCGACGCGCTTGGCATACCCTTGCACGGGCAACGCGGCGTGTATTTGCGCTATGCGCTTAAATCCTACCAGGATGGCCGGCGCGAAAACCTGCTGGGCGCCATGGCTGCAAAGCTCAAACAGGTAGATTCGGACGATATCGAGGCGCTGGTAAACTACTACGCGAGCTACTGAGGAGCAGGCCTCCTCTGCATCCGTGAAACCCAGCACGCTTCGAATCGGCCATCGCTATCGGCCCAATAGACTTGCACCGGATTACGATGCCATCGTTATCGGCTCGGGGATGGGCGGTCTGACGACAGCCGCACTCTTGAGCGAACTCGGCTGGAAAGTCTGTGTACTCGAGCAACACTACACGGCCGGTGGCTATACACACTCTTACGAACGCAACGGCTATGAATGGGATGTAGGCGTCCACTACATCGGCGATGTCGGCACGCAGACGCAAACCAAGCGCATGTTTGACTTCCTGTCCGATGGCAAGCTGCAGTGGGCACCGATGGATGCCGAATACGATCGCTTCTATATCGGCGACAAGGTTTTCAACGCCAAAGCCGGCAAACAGGAATTTCGGGACAACCTGGTACGCCAGTTTCCGAACGAGCAGCGGGCGATCGACGACTACATGAAATTGCTCGCCGGCAGCGGCGGCGCGCTGTCCGCGTTCGGCATGGGCCGGGCGATGAAGCCTTGGCAGCAGTCTCTCGCGCAGCCATACCTCAACTGGAAGACTCCGGACGTATTCTTCCGCAAGACCTACGACGTGCTCAGCGAACTGACTGACGACAAAGACCTCATTGCCGTTCTGTGCGGTCAGTGGGGCGACATGGGCCTTCCGCCCAAGTCATCGACATTCATGGTGCACGCCATGATCGCCCGCCACTACCTCTACGGCGGCTACTACCCGATCGGCGGCGCATGGAAAATTGCCGACAGCATTATTCCCAGGATCCAGAAGGCGGGCGGCGAAGTGTTTACCTACGCGCGCGTCAAACAGATCCTCGTGGAAGATGGCCGGGTTCGCGGGGTCGAAATGAATGACGGTCACCGCATCGATTGTGACTGTGTCATATCGGCAGCGGGCGTTGACAATACCTTTAACCACCTGCTGCCGAAAAATATCCTCGAAGCCAGCGGTTATAAACCCAAGCTCGAGGAAGTGCGGCCGAGCTTCGCTCACCTGGGGGTCTACATTGGCTTGACTGAGACGGCCGAGCAGCTCGGTCTGCCCAAGACCAATTTCTGGATCTATCCGAATAATGACTATGACTCGGCGGTCAATGCGTTCCTCGAGAATCCGGACGCACCATTCCCGGTCGTCTATATCTCGTTCCCGTCGGCCAAAGACCCTGACTATCTGAACCGGCATCCCGGTACATCGACAATCGAAATCGTGGCGCCGGCGCCGTACGAGTGGTTCGCCAAATGGCGTGACGAGACCTGGGGTAAACGCGGCGAAGACTACGACGCATTCAAGGCCGAACTCGGCGAACGGTTAATGCAGCACTTGTACGACAAAGTTCCACAAGTCCGCGGCAAGATCGACTACTTTGAAGTATCGAGCCCTTTGTCGACCGACTGGTTCGCCGGCTATCACCATGGCGAACTTTATGGTCTCGCGCACACGCCGGAGCGCATGCAGCAGAAGTGGCTACGCCCGCAGAGCAACATACCGGGTCTGTGGCTTACCGGTCAGGACATTCTCACCTGTGGTGTGACCGGAGCCATGATGGCCGGGATGCTAACGACCATGAGTATGGTCGGGACTCGCAAGATGGCACCGCTGATGAAACGGATTTACAGCCAGGGCTGAACGGCTCAGTTGTGAACGACGAGCACGTCGCAAGGCAGGTGGTCCAGCACCCTCGCCGCCGTACTGCCGATCGTTCTTTTCTTGAATCCGGTTCGCGCCAAAGCGCCCATGACGACAAGACTCGCGCCTTTCGACCGCGCGAAAGCGGGCAGCAATTCGTCCGCTCGCCCCGGCAGCTGGTGTACTACATCGTCGGCTAATTCACATTTCTTCGCGAGCACATCGAGTGCTTTTCGGTGTTCATTTCGAATCTTCTTGTCGATCTCGTCAATCGGCAGCTTCACGGGTTTGAAACGTTTCATCGCGCGCGAGCCGATCGCATCAAGTCGCTGGTAGGTGTGAAGGACCTGCAGTTTGCCACCGCAATGTGTGGCAATGCCCTGCGCAAGCTTCACAATCTTGCGATCGAGGCTTGCCGGCTTATCGTGGCTGTTCATTGGATCGACGGCTGCAACGATTACAGGCTTATCTTTCCAATCGCCGGGTTTGACGAACCACAGTGGCGCATCCAATTTTCGAATCAACTGCCAGTCCGTATGTGCAAGAGATGCGCGCTCCGATGGACTGTGAAAGTGCGTGCCCTTGACGACAAATAGCGGGTCAATTTTCGCTGCCCGGGACCGAACCATGTCCACGACGGAATGCGCCTTGGATATGGTCTGATGCACGAGGACGCCGGCTGCTTCGGCAATCTCGACAAGCGCTTCCATCTGCTCGTCCTGTGCGCTCCTGATACTGTCGGCAATCATTTCCGATTCCAGCAGGAAGATGTACGTTTCGCTCAACATTCGCGGTACCGGGTCACTGACCAGCAGCTCCAGCTCGCAGTTGTTCTGCTTTGCGATCCACGCCGCGCGTGCGACGACAACCTTGGGATAGTTGTCGAACTCGATGACACAAAGCACTGTGCGGCTCATGATAATCTCCTCCAGTTGCGCGCCTGTACCCTATCGAGTATCGGGCGAAGAAGCACTTCGTACAACTACGAATATACGATTGGTAATGATATTTTCGACATTTCGCCCTTTACAAGGTGGTGACCATGCCAGCTCCGGAACCATCAGTTTTCGCCGCCGTCCTTGCCGCGGGAAGCTCGTCACGATTCGGATCGACCAAGCAAGCCGTTTTGCTGGATGGCATTCCGCTCGTGCGGCGGGCCATCGATACGGCTGTCAGGGTCTGCGACAACCGCGTGCTGGCAGTGATCGGTCATGACGCGGACACCGTGCTTGCAGCCATCGATTCCGAGCCATGCTTTATCGCAGTCAATGATGACCATGGCAAAGGACTTGGCACCAGCATCGCCACGGCAGCGCGTGCATGTCGCGGGCACGCTGACGCCCTCCTCCTGCTGCTGGCCGATCAGCCACTAATAACCCCGCAGCATCTTCGGGCTCTGATCGATGCCTGGTCGGGCGCTGACAATGTAATCGTGGCCTCGTCCTATTCGGGCACAGAGGGGCCGCCCGTGCTGTTCCCGAGCGGCGCCTTCGAAGCGCTGGAATCGCTGACCGGAGACCGCGGAGCCCATGCGCTGTTCCATGACAGTCGTTTCATGCTAAAGACCGTACCGTTTGATCCGGCCGCTACCGATGTTGATACGCCGGCGGATTTAGCCGCGCTGGTTTAGGAACTGCTGCATCTCCGCCACGATCGAAAGCGCGATCGGGCCGGGTCCGCGTCCGCCCAGGTCGATGCCGGCAGGGCCGTGGAGTCGGCCCTGCAGCACATCCGCCACATCGGTCAATTCATTCATCAATCGTTCGCGTCGTCCGGCGGGACCGAGCAGACCGATGTACGCAATGTCCGACGCCGCAAGGTGCCGCAGATAGGCCCTGTCGCTTGCCAGGTGATGGCTCATGATGATTGCCAGGTCAAAACGTTTCAGCCCGACCTGCTGACCAAGCTCTTCAACCGGACAACACTGAGCGCTGGTCGGATCGGGATAGCAGCGGCTTTCAATGTACGCCGGCCGATGATCGATAACAGTGCAACGCCACCCCAGCTCGGACGCGATTCTGACAACAGGTTCCGAATCAAGGCCGGCGCCGAGAATCAGCAATGCGGGCGGCGGCTCGATGCGAGCGTATAGCACTGCGCATTTGCGGTCCGGAGTATCCACTTGACGCATCATGGCCGGTCTTTTGTTGTCGACACTGTTCACTATTGAACGCGCGACTGCATCGCTCATACCAAAGTTCTGCTCACGGCCATCTTTCAGTAGCAGAGATGCTCCCGCATTGATCGAAGACGATTCCGCGCTGACGACAATGGCCAGCGTGGCCGGCTCATCACCGTTAAAGATGTCGGCGATAGCGGCAAACGGCTGGTAGTCGGTTTCCGGCAACAATGGCTGCAGCAGCACGCGCATCGTTCCATCGCAGCCCACTCCGAGCCCCCAGAGCTCATCGTCGGCACTCAAGTCGTAGCTTGCCGTTTCCGCTGTTCCTGTGCTGATCACGGACCGGGCGCGTTCTACGAGGTCGCCCTCGAGGCAGCCCCCCGATAACATGCCGCAATAGTGGCCCTCGCCATCGATAAGCATCTGCGCGCCCGCCTTGCTATAGGTCGATCCGGCAGTCTCGAAAACCGATACGAGAACAAGCGGCTGACCGTTCGATCTTCTCTCATTAAAGAAATCAATCATGCGCATGATTAACTGACCAGTCCAACGTACATAAGGCGTATCGCTGTCACGGTGACCAGCGCCCTGAATACGATTCGAAACATCGCCTCGGATATGCGATCAACGACCATCTTACCGACCCACGTGCCCAGGAACGCGGCCATTATCGAAAACACAATGATCTTGAAATACGGGGCGTAGTCAAATCCATTGATTGAATAGCCTGCAATTTTGAAAACTCCCATGCCTGTGAGGCAGGCTGCCATGGTGCCGATAATCTGCTGTCTGCGCAGACCTGTGTGCAGGATAATGGCGTGCAGCAGAGCACCATAGGCGAACAATGTTGAAAACAGTGAGTGAATGAAGCCGACGATCACCCATGGATGTTTGAGCTTTGGCCGCCAGCTGATTTCGGGCAGCCAGATAGCGATCAGCATGACGATACTGATCGCACCCGCAATGATTGTCTCCGGTAGTTCGACATACAGGCGGGACCCTATGGCGACGGCGACGACACTGCCGATCAGGAATGGTCTTGCGATCTTCCAGTCGATTTCGTGCCAGAAAAACATTGCTCTTGTCGACGTCGAACCAATCAGCAGCGTCGAGTGGATCGGCACGATCGCGGCAATGGGCAGCACGGTGCTGGTCACCGCAAGCACGATCATCGCCCCGCCAGCCGAGAAAGCTGCATTACACAGGGCTGCCAGGAAACTTCCCGCGACTATGATATAGAAGGATGCATCGACCTCGAGCATGCCGGGCATGCTACCCGGTACTCTGTCTTGTCTCCACACGAATGCAATAGGATCGAGAGATAATTACTACTCAGTACCATCGATTTGCTCTTCGAGTCCTGATACATTAAAAAAAATAAAAAGAGGCTTGTTCATGAAACCCAGGATCCGACGTATTTCGAAATCACTGCGACTATTGCCCGGCAGCATGGCGCTCGTGGTTCTTCTCACAAGCGCTTGCGCATCGAACCCCGAACTGGTCCTGAGCAAGCTGGACCCCAAGACCAGCGTCACGATTAGCTACAACCAGTCGCCTTTGGCGTTTATTCGCACCCTGTCCGCGAACCCGGCGAAAAGCAATGAACACGTCTATCTCGGCCCCGTCGAGGTCAACCGAAGCGGGGACTATCGCTACTACATCTGGCTGGCGAGCTGGAATGCGGCGGATTCGTTACAGCTTGATCGTCGGCAGGATCGCTTTGAGTCAATCGACATTATCGCAGACGGCAAACCGGTGACGCTCAAACTTACCGGCAGCTCCATGCGGGCAATTGGCGCAAGCGAGTCGGTCTATCGAAAGCCTGTTGGTTGGGCCACCGAGGCCTATTATGACGTGACTCTGGATCAGCTCCGCATGTTAGCTGACGCTACAGAATTGCGGTTGCAGTACTCGTCAACGCGAGAAACATTCGAACTCTGGGATGATCGTTTAGCCAGTAAAGCAGGCCTCATGGCGTTCCTGGTCCATTCGGAGTTCTAGCCCACGTCGATTATTCGGTACCCTATTTCGTCTCGACATGAATACCGATTATTTTGAGGATCGCACTGGACAGAATTCCGCCGGGCTTTATACCTGCGGTCGCTGGACCTGGCAACTCAAGGACTGGTACGACAAATCAGTTGGTCTGCTCGTCATCGGAGTCGGCGCGCTGCATTTTGCCAGAGTGCTTGCTGCGCCAGACCGTCACGGTGATCGAGGCGAGTATTGAAACCAGGCCCATGCCCAAGTACACCGGACTCATGGGCGCATCAAGGCCCAGGTAGAACACACCGATAATAAACAAGGCGCCCATTAGAGCGTAGAGCATCGGCAGTGACTTATAGACAGGTTCGGGCAACCACATAGTTAAATACTCGCAGAATTCTCGGCTTGTGCATCAATAGTGCTGGCAGAAGCGAAATTCTACTGTGATACAGGTCACGCAAACAAGTCGGTATTCTGTGTAACTCCATGAAAATAGAGGCAACGCACACTGCAAAGTGTGAATTCGTAGGGCAAGACCGCTATCTCAGGCAGGCAAGCCCGCCGGCAATACATACCAGACGATGCCCAGGAAATGGCAGACGCCGCCGCCGAGCACGAATACGTGCCAAACGGTGTGGTTGAAGG
The DNA here is from genome assembly GCA_947259145.1 of uncultured Woeseiaceae bacterium. Taxonomy (GTDB): domain Bacteria; phylum Pseudomonadota; class Gammaproteobacteria; order Steroidobacterales; family Woeseiaceae; genus UBA1847. The sequence continues at coordinate 3,657 of CAMYLB010000008.1, read as the reverse complement.
GTATTTCGTCTACGGCGTAAAAAATGGCGCCGATCGAGTAGCAAAGGCCTCCCGCCAGCAGCAACGCCATGCCGTTCGCACCGATGGCGTTGGCCAATTGCGGTGCGGCGACGACGATCAGCCAGCCCATGGCAACGTAGCTCGCGAGCGCGATTTTGGGGAAGCGGTGACGAAACCAGAGCTTCTTGATGATGCCAGCCGTTGCCAGCGCCCACACCGTGCCAAACAGCCACCAACCGGTATTTGTGCGCATCGCAACGAGCAGGAAAGGTGTGTAGGTGCCCGCGATCAGCAGGTAGATCGCGCAGTGATCCAGCAGTTTAAAGATTTCGCGGTGACGCGAGGCATACATGCCGTGGTAGATAGTCGATGCAAGAAACAAGGTAATCAGGCTGGCGCCGTATATGGAACTGGCCACGATGCGCCAGGGATCCGCTGCAGCAATGGACAAATACAGCATCCACGATAAGCCGAGGATACTCAGCAACGCCCCTACACCATGCGTGATCGCATGCAGGGCTTCTTCAAGGACGCTGTATTCCAGCGTTTTCGCCTCTGTCGTCATGTGTAACATCATACGACATCAGGAAACGATGAGATTACGATTTCGCGCCAAACGCTACACACGCTAAAATCACGTATTGCTCCCCAAAGGGAATTAGGTTTGACGTCACATAACGCTCTACGGCGCGCAATCTGCCGATCGATAATTTCGCTCATCGTCACGGTCGTGCTGGCTTCTTGCGCCACGCAGCAGGATGCGCAACGCGACGAATTCACGGTCTCCGTCCTGGGGACCAACGATGTTCACGGCCAGTTGTTGCCGGATGGGGGCCGCGGCGGGCTGGTCGCGATTTCGGCTTACGTCAATGCGCTGCGAGCGGCGCGAGATGAGGACGGCGGCGCCGTCCTCGTAATCGATGCCGGCGACATGTGGCAGGGCACGCTCGAGTCCAACCTGGTCGAAGGTGCCGCCGTCGTCGAAGCGTACAACGCGATCGGTTTTGATGCCGCCGCAATGGGCAATCATGAATTCGACTTTGGGCCAGTTGGTAGCAAGGCCATTCCCGAGGCGCCCGGCGACGACCCTCGCGGAGCGCTCAAACGACGAGTGAGCGAAGCAGCCTTTCCGGTGCTGGCAGCCAACCTTATCGACAACAAAACCGGCAGACCAGTCGACTGGGAAAACGTCCATCCGTCCGTCATCCTCGACGTTAACGGCATCAAGGTTGGCGTCATTGGAGTAATGACGTCACGCGCCTTGCAGGCGACCATTGCCGCCAATGTTGTCGGTTTACGTGTCGCGCCGCTGGTCGAGACGATTACGAAAGAGGCGCGAGCGCTGCGTGAACAGGGTGCCGCAGTCATCATCGTGACGGCACACGCCGGCAGCTCCTGCAAGCAGTTCGAAGATCCAAAGAATCTGTCGTCGTGCGACATGGCCGGCGAGATCATGCGCGTAGCATCGGAATTGCCACCAGGCCTGGTCGATCACATTTTTGCCGGGCACGTTCACCGCGCTATTGCACATATCGTTAATGGAATATCGATCACCTCCGCGTATTCGAGCACGCGCGCATTCAGCCGGGTCGATTTCGATATCGATGCGAACACAGGAGACGTAGTCTCGCGAAGGGTATTCCCCCCGCATTGGGCATGCCTCTCTGTCGTTCGCTCGAGCGGGGAATGCGCGTCTCCGGTTGACGCGGCGAACGGAATTGTAAGCGCTGTGTACGAAGGTCATGCCGTTAAACCAGACCCCCGGGTTCTGGAGATTGCAGCGCGCGCGGCGGCGTTTGCCGAGGACATTAGGCAACAGAAGTTGGGTGTACACCTCGAATCTACGTTCGAGCTCGCAACGGGCACCGAATCGCCCCTCGCGAACCTGATGACGGATGCAATGCTCGAATCCACGGGAGCCGATATCGCTATGCACAACGTTGTCGGGGGCATCAGAAACACGCTGCCGGAAGGCGAACTCACGTTCGGTTCGGTTTACGAAATGTTCCCGTTCGATAACCGGGTCGTAGAACTCCAACTCACGGGCCGCCAACTTCGCAGGATCATCGCGGAGCAGGCGCACAATCACGGACGGCGCGCGGGCTTTTCAGGAATGCGTGTATTTGTCGAATGTACAAACGATAAAATGGAGATCGTCATGGAGCTCGACAGCGGGACGACGATCCGCGACGACGATAGTCTGACCGTCATAGTCAATGACTATCTCGCGTTGGGCGGCGATGGAATACTGACACCGATCATGCCCGAGGGTGGCTTTGACGTTGAGAATGGCATGCCGCTCACCCGCGATATGCTGGTCAAGTGGTTTCAAGACAACGGCGACTCACTGAACCCTGAAGACTATCTGACCACTGAAAACCCGAAGTGGAATGTTCCGAACCCGTTGCCAGGAGCATGCGCGCTCTGAGCTGGATTGCGAGAGATTCGCAATGCCTGGGCCGGTTCGCCGGTCAGCCGACGATTCCTTGCAACCTTAATCAAGGTGTTCGTCGATCGTATTCTCGATGGCGGACCGAATTGGCCCCTCCATGAACGTCAGCGCGAAACCCAGCTTGATCTCCAGCTCGATGCTGTCGTCCTCGACGTGCAAGTAGCCGTTTACTCCATTGCCCCTGACCACCAGCCGATCGCCCTGCCACTTTGAAGTCAGGGAATACTGCCGTCCCAGGTGCGCGGCAATCTCGTCGGCACGACGTCTGGCCTCCTCCGTCCCGAGGCGGTGATTGCGTCTTATTCTCATCCAATTTCTTCTTTGACGGGCTGAGGATTAGTGTGATCACCCTAATCCTAACAGCTAGCATTCATCCATGGCAGGCAAATCAAATCCAAGGAGAATGATCATGGCCAACACAAAACGTAAGACAAAACAGAAAGTTAGCGACAAGAAAGTGACAGAACAGTTTGAAGATGCGTTCCTGGCAGGACTCGGTGCATTGTCAAATGCTCAGAAGGCTGGAGCCAAGACGTTTGACTCGCTGGTCAAACAGGGCGAGACCTTTCGCAAGAAAGCAACGAAGAGGACCGAAGCGCTGATCGACGACGTTCAGGATGCAATCCGCGATATGAACGAAGACGCACAGTCCAAAGCAACTGGGCTTCTCGACCAGGTTCGCGACAAATCGAACCTGAAAAAGCTGAACAGCGCATTTGACTCCCGTGTCGCCGGTGCGATGGACCGTATGCATGTCCCTAGCAAAAACGATGTTGACGCTATCAACAAGAAGCTGAACAAGATTCTCAAGCTGCTTGAAGACAAGCCCAAAGCTGCACGGAAAGCAAAAGCTGCGCCGAAAGCGAAAGCTGCGCCGAAAGCGAAAGCTGCGCCGAAAGCAAAAGCAGCGCCGAAAGCAACGAGAAAAGTAGTTAAGAAGCCGACCAGGAAAGCGGTCAGCAAAACAGTCAAGAAAACGGTCAGCAAGACAGCTCAGAAAGCAGCCTAGTCACTGACGCGTAAGGAGAAATGAAATGACGAAGAAGAAAGTGAAGAGCACAAAGAAAGTGACGCGCAAGAAAGCGGCCACCAGGAAAGCGCAACCCAAGTCTGTATTTCAGATGCTGGAAAAGAGCGTAGTTGGCAAGCCGATAGAAATCGTAAACAAGACGTTTCTGGCAAGCCTGGGCCTGGTCTCGACGATG
>CAMYLB010000007.1 GCA_947259145.1 uncultured Woeseiaceae bacterium | reverse complement strand
CCGTTCCACGAAACGAGGTCCGGCGTATAGCGTTCGATGCCGTCGAAGAAGCGCTGCACAATCTCGGCTTCGTCGGACGCTTCGTCGCCAAGACTCCAGACCTTGAACGTGTCCGCAGTCCGGAACGTCACAGAAATGGCAATGATGCGATGTTGATGCAACGGCAGAAAATCGGTGCCAACCGCCTGCTGTTGCTTGAACATCATCACCTTTCCGATGTCGTCATCGGAAAGACCGTCGAGGTCCCAGAAGCGACGTCCGAATTCGACGTCCGGAACCGTTTCTATGTCAAAAGAGAAACAATGCATCGCGTGCTACAACCTTTTTCCGGTCGCGGTCTCGACAACCGCAAAAGCGAGGACGAGGCCGCCGTCATCGGACAGGCTCACATGACCGTCACCGACGCCCAGCCTGTCGCAAACCCGCCTGCCCCGTTCTGACCAGGTGACGAGCGGACGGCCCCAATCGTTATTTAGAATGCCGACATCGCGTAACCATACGCCATGTGCGAAGCCTGTACCCATGGCTTTCACGGTCGCTTCCTTACCCGCAAAGCGCATGGCGAGAAACCGCACCGGCTGCTTGCTGCGGCGAAACAGCTCCAGTTCCTCTTCCATCAGAATGCGGCGCACAAAATGCTCGCCAAAGCGGTCGAAGGTGGCCTGGATGCGGGATAGTTCGACAATGTCGGCGCCTACGCCGAAAATCACGGCCCCATCACCCGTCTCGCGCCTCGAGCATGCGTCGTTTCATCTCGACAACAGCCATAGCCAAACCGTCAAACACGGCGCGAGCAATGATCGAGTGGCCGATATTGAGCTCGACGATCTCCTCGATGCTCGCAATGGCTGCGACGTTTTTATAATGCAGTCCATGGCCGGCGTTGATGACCAGCCCCAGGCTTTGGCCGTAACGAGCCGCCTCCGCGATGCGCTGTAGCTCCGCCTGCTGCTCATCGCCCTCCGTGTCCGAGTATCGGCCGGTGTGTAGCTCAACTACGGGCGCGCCGACCGAGACGGCCGCATCGAGCTGCTCGATGTCGGGATCGATGAATAAAGACACGCGTATTTTGTTTTCCGCGAGCCGGGCACAGGCCGCGCGAATCTTGTCCTGCTGTCCCTTTACGTCCAGGCCACCTTCGGTAGTGAGCTCTTCGCGCTTTTCCGGGACGAGACAACAATCGGATGGCTGCACACGCGCTGCGATGCCAAGCATCTCGTCTGTGACTGCCATTTCGAGATTCATGTGCGTACGCATGACAGCCTTGATGGCGTCGAGATCGCTGTCCTGAATATGGCGGCGATCTTCCCGCAGATGCACCGTGATGCTGTCGGCGCCCGCGTGCTCCACAACGTAGGCGGCCTCGGCTGGCCGCGGGTACGGCGTACCGCGCGCCTGGCGCAAGGTCGCGACATGATCAATATTGACGCCAAGAAAAATGGGGCTGGTTTTAGCCACTTTCGGGTTTCCGTTCATCGGGTGGCGCAATTCTACCGCGATGCAGCTCCATGAGCACCTTACGGCTTTTCAGCTCTTTACCACCCAGGTGATGCGCGATCACCTCGCGCAACAGGCGGTTGGCAGCACGCAGCACACTGGGATCGTCAAACTCGTGCGCCTGAATCGACTTGAGAGTGGCGCCGGAAAACACGAGCCGCCCCTCCGCTCGGTCGACTGGAACCGGTCCCTGCTCCACACGGTAATCGTAAGGCTGCTCGGGATCCAGATCCTGCCGCGTACCCGACTCGTGCTCAACATTAACGGCGTATCCGAGCAGACTTAGCAACTCGAGCTCGAACGATCGCAGGGAGACCGCAATATTCGACGTTGATCCGAGGATCGAAATAACCTGCTTGTAGAGTTCATAAATTTCTGGCTGTGGGTCATGGCGATGCAGGAAATTCAATAACAACTCATTGACGTAAAAGGCCGATAGCATCGCATCTCCGCGCAAGCCCAGCGGCGCTCCGGCGGCTTCGGCCCCGGTTAGCGTACCCAGGTCGGATCGCGCCACCCACGACACTTTGAGCGGCAAGAACGGCCGCAGCAGGCCGGCCAGACGTGATTTCGAGCCCCGGCTGCCGCGTGCATGATGCAGAATGTAGGCCGGCTGCTGTTGAACACGCCTCGGCGCCGTCATATTGCTGCAAGAAAGCTACGGCGCATCGTAGCCAAGACTGAGCAGGTCCGTTTCATTGTCTGCCCAGTTGCTCTTCACTTTGACCCAGAGTTCCAGGTGAACCGGACAATGCAGCTGCTCCTTTAATTCCAGTCGCGCCGCGCGCCCGACTTTCTTCAGGACGCCGCCATTCTTGCCGACAACGATACCTTTTTGGCTGTCTCGTTCTACCCAGATAACGGCATGGATAGTGACACCGCTTTTCTCTGTAAGATAACGCTCGACCTGCACCGTCAATCCGTACGGCAGTTCCTGGTGCAGCAACAGCGTCAATTTTTCCCGTACGATTTCAGCCGCATGAAAGTCGGCGCTCCGATCTGTATGCATATCCTCAGGAAACAACGGCGGAGATTCCGGAAGATAGCGCGGAATCATCGCCATGAGCTGATCGAGGTTGTCGTGTTTCTGTGCCGAGATCGGCACGACTTCCGCGAAATTGTATCTCTCTGACATCACACGCAGAGCGTCGAAGAGTTTCTCCTTGGGATGAACCTTGTCAACCTTGTTGAGCAAGGCAACGATGGGCGCACGGCAGGTTTCCATCCTTTTCAGGACGTCATCGTCCTCGGTCGTCCAGCGGGTCGCATCGCTGACGAACAATACCAGGTCGGCATCAGCGAGCGCGCTGGCGGCAGTGCGATTCATAAGGCGGTTCATCGCCTTGCCCGCATTGCGATGCAGCCCCGGTGTGTCAACGAAAATGATCTGGGCGTCAGCCGTCGTATGCACGGCCAGGATACGGTGCCGTGTCGTTTGCGGCTTGGCGGTTACGATACTGACTTTGCGACCCATTACGGCATTGATCAGCGTTGACTTGCCCACGTTTGGGCGACCAATGACAGCCACCATGCCGCAATGATGAGCGCTCATGTCTGATTCTCGAGCAGTATCGCCAGCATTTCGGCCGCCGCCTTTTGTTCTGCCTTGCGTCGCGTGGTTGAGGTACCGTGAGTCACGCTGGCGGTCTCGTCAACGCTGCAGCTGACTTCGAACATCTGCCGGTGGGCTTGGCCTGAAATGTTGACAAGCTCGTATTCGGGCAGGCCCCTGCCGCGGCCTTGCAGCCACTCCTGCAAACGGGTCTTCGGATCGCGCAATTGGTCGGCCGCCGGAAGGTCATCCAGTCGCTGCGCAAACACACGTTCTATAATTTCTGTTGCGGCCTCAATGCCGCCATCGAGAAAGACGGCACCGACTATTGATTCCAACGCGTCAGCGAGTATCGACTCACGACGGTGGCCACCGGTCTTTTTTTCGCCGCTGCCAAGAATCAGGTAATCGCCTACGCCAAGTTCGGCTGCAAGCGCCGCAAGTGTCTTTTCCTTAACAAGTGATGATCGCAGTCTGCTGAGATCACCTTCCGGTGCCTCCGGGCGCGCCCGGTAGACCGCATCAGAAATGACTAGATCCAGAACCGCGTCACCGAGAAATTCCAGCCGCTCGTTGTTTCGACCGGTTGCGCTCCTGTGGGTTAGCGCCTGATTCAACAGGCCGGCATCTTCAAACAGGCCGGCATCTTCAAACCGATAATGCAGCGTCTTGTAGAGCCAGCTCTCGGCCTTGTCCAATGTCTTCGCTCTGGTGCGCGGTCCTCGGTTTTCGTTGACCGCCAGTGTTTTTATTTACGGACGACAACCCGTCTATCGAAATCGACGACGAACGAGATATTTCCGATGAAGGGCGCCTTGTGTGAATAAACGGCTGCAACTTCAAAGCCGCCGTCAACCGTCTTGACCGCAACATCCTTCGATTTAATGATCGCCACGCTATCAATGTCAAAGCGGCGTGAGATCGACCGGCGGATTGCTGCTCGAGTCGGGTTGGTCCCATCGTATTCTTCGTAGACACCGGAGACGACACTCGCAACTTTCATGTAATTCAAATAGACCGGGGTCAATCGAATCGCCGCGAATGCAAACACGCCGATGAAGGCAACGAGTATGGCCACTCCGAGCGTCGTCATGCCCGCCTGCCGGCGCATGGGACGCATTTTTTCCAGGGGCTTGAGGTGCATACCGGTCTCTCCGTTCATTTCTGGACGTGACTTATAGCAGCCACACGCCAGCGTAGCGCCATAGTATCGGCGAAATCAGTGACTGGCACCACATTATTGGATTTTCATGCCTATTCGGTCCCAATCAGGGGCATTCCAGGGCACAAAATGCATCCAGACGCGAACCGCCTCGCCAACCAGGAACTTCTCAGGGATAAAGCGGCTGTCCCGGCTGCGATCACGATTGTCACCCATGACGAAATACTGCCCCGCCGGCACCCGATAGGTTCCGTCACGCGTCGAGAATTGCGGGTTACTTATAAGAATATCGTGCACGCGACCGTCCAGATCTTCGATGAACACAGGCGCCTCAATCGTAGCGTTCTGGCCCCGTTTCAAATTCACGGTTTCCCCATTGATGGTCAAACGCTGGCGCTCGTAGATGATCTCATCGCCGGGCAATCCGACGACACGCTTGATGTAGTTGATACCCGGATCCGACGGCAGCCGGAACACGATAACGTCACCGCGCTGCGGACTGCCTGTTTCAATAATCTTCGTCTCGGTCACCGGCAGGCGTAATCCGTACGCGAATTTTTGCACGAAAATAAAATCACCTTCGAGCAAGGTCGGCATCATTGAGCCCGATGGGATTCGAAACGGCTCAAAAATAAACGAACGAATAATGAGCACAAAAAGCAGTACAGGAAAAAACGAACGCGCATACTCGACGAGCGTGCCTAATCCTCCCGGCGCCTGACGGTTGTCATCTTGTGTGGTTTTCCAGAAGGCCTTATCCAGCGCGACGATCGCGCCCGAAATCAGCGAGATTAATAATCAATTCATTCACTCACTTGTCAACTCGTAATACGGCAAGAAATGCTTCCTGCGGAATCTCCACAGAACCAACCTGCTTCATTCTCTTCTTGCCCGCTTTTTGTTTTTCGAGGAGCTTACGTTTCCTCGAAATATCGCCACCATAGCATTTCGCGGTTACGTTCTTGCGCAGCGCTTTAACTGTACTGCGCGCGATAACCTGGTTCCCGATCGCAGCCTGGATCGCTACGTCGAACATCTGTCGTGGAATCAGCTCCCTCATTTTTTCGACAAGATCTCGACCCCGTTGCTTCACGTGCTCGCGATGAACGATGACAGAAAGCGCGTCGACGCGTTCCCTGTTAATCAATACGTCCAGGCGTACAAGCTCCGCCGGCGAAAAACGCTCGAAATGGTAATCGAACGAGGCGAAGCCGCGGCTGACCGATTTTAAGCGATCAAAGAAATCCAGCACCACTTCGGCCAACGGCATCTCGTATTGGATCGAAACCTGCCCACCAAGAAAACGCATCTGCTTTTGCACACCGCGTTTATCGATACACAGTTTTATGACCGCGCCGACAAATTTCTCCGGCACCAGAATATTCGCCATGATGATTGGCTCTCGCAGTTCGGCAATTTCATTGATTGGCGGCAACTTCGACGGATTGTCAACGAGCAGAATGTCGCCGCTCGTGTTAACCACCTCGAATATGACCGTCGGTGCCGTGGTGATCAGCTCCAGATTGTATTCGCGTTCGAGGCGTTCCTGCACGATCTCCATGTGCAGCATGCCAAGAAAGCCACAGCGAAAGCCGAAACCGAGGGCGGCCGAGGTTTCCGGCTCGAAATGCAGCGCGGCATCATTGAGGCGCAATTTCTGCAGCGCTTCGCGAAACGCCTCGTAGTCATCGGTGCTGATTGGGAACAAGCCCGAAAAAACGCGCGGCTGAACCTGCTTGAACCCGGGAAGCGGTTCTTCGCAAGGTCTGTGCGTTGCGGTCAGGGTGTCACCGACCGGCGCGCCATAAATATCCTTGATTCCCGCGATCACGTATCCGACCTCGCCGGTACCCAGTTCAGCACGATCATCCATCTTTGGCGTGTACACCCCGACACGGTCCGCTACGTGCGACGTGCCGGTCGACATCACCGTGATCTTGCTGCCTTTCTTGAGACTGCCGTTCATGACTCTCACCAGCGATACGACACCGACATAGTTGTCAAACCAGGAGTCAATGATCAATGCCTGAAGGGCGCCTTCCGGGTCACCCTGCGGAGGTGGAATGACCTCTACGATCTGGTTCATCAGTTCGGCAACGCCGAAACCGGTCTTGGCACTGACGTGCACCGCATGCTGAGCATCGACGCCAATAATATCTTCGATCTCCGCAACGACTTTATCCGGGTCTGCTGCAGGCAGATCGACCTTGTTGAGTACCGGCAATACTTCGAGGCCCAGATCGATAGCCGTAATGCAATTGGCAACGCTTTGCGCCTCCACGCCTTGTGCCGCGTCCACGACCAGCAGCGCGCCCTCGCACGCTGCGAGCGACCGCGACACCTCGTAGGAGAAATCGACATGCCCGGGCGTATCGATGAAGTTGAGCTGGTATTTCACGCCATCGTCAGCCGTGTAGTAAAGCGAAACGCTTTGCGCCTTGATCGTAATTCCACGCTCGCGCTCGAGGTCCATCGAGTCGAGCACCTGTTCGCCCATCTCACGATCAGCAAGCCCGCCGCAGACCTGGATAAACCGGTCCGCCAGCGTGGACTTGCCGTGATCGATATGGGCGATAATCGAAAAGTTGCGAATGTGTTTCATGAACGACGGGAACCAGGCGCCAGTGGTGCATCCACCAGGCAAATGCAGCGGCGAAGTATACCGATTTCAGCTGCTCTGATGCGCATCATTCGCCGGCAGCCGCCGACAACGTATCCAGGAGGCGGGAAACGGCGCCGCGATCGAGCGGATACTCGGAAATCAGGCGATCTTCGAACTCTACGACGGGGACGCGAACATCGTATTTCGTCTGCCAGTCCGCGCGCGAATCAATGTCGTGGACCTCGACAACGAGCGTGCCGCGAACCAGCGGCAGCAGCTCCTCGACAAGCAGATCGCACAGGTGGCAACCCTGGCGGCTGTATACCTGCAGGGCAGGCATTCAGTGGCCGACCGGCAGACGTTTGGCCGATATTGCTGCCACCGTCAGTCGTTCGACAACAGTCGGAGTGAACTGGCGAAGACAGCTGGCTTTCTGCAGGCGCAGGCGAGCAGCCATGAGGCCGACAAGAATACCGCCGAGAGCAGCCATCGCCGCGTATAGCTCGGCGAGACCCGCAAGATAGGCTAGTCCGGCGCCCAGAACGCCACCGGCAAGCGGCAGGCCATAAACGATCATCGAAGCCTGCAGCAGGTTGCTGGGTGCCAGTTCTATGCGCACCTCATCGCCCTCGCGAACCGTCAGGCCACTGGCGATCAGGGCATCGACGCGCCGACTCCCGGAAGTGCGGCCCAGTAATCCTGCACCACAGCCCCTGCCTTCGGCGCATCTGGCACAGCTGACAGACGCATCGACCTCGACCAGTGCATAGGGTGCAGGTTCGAAGCCCGTAACGGCGATCACTCGGCCACGCGGATTATCCATGAATCGAGTTTACCGCAGAATAGCCGGGCGCCACCGAGGCTGAAGACAAAAGCGCGTCAACGGGCACGCATCGACGTTGCTATTTGCTCAACGGTTATCGCCGGAACTTCTCCAACGGCCGTTACGTGGTGATCGCCAACAATAGCGCTGAAGGAATTGGATCCACTGACGCTCGACGGACCCTGCGAGCTGCCCTCGCCCATTTGCGCGATGAAGACCGACACGTTCGCCAGACCACAAACGCCTCGCTGCCCGGCATTTTCTCTTCATGCGTCGCTATCACCTTGAATCCACGCGGCATGTCCTCGCACACCCAGTCGGTATCGACGGACCGCGTAACGTGGCGCGCCGACTGGTTGAACCATTGATAATTCTCGGTACTGTAAGACGGCGCCAGCGCGCTCGCATGGATTTCTTTATTGAGACTTATTTCGGCGAACATGACCTGCTCGATCGCGGAACCGTCATCACCAATTAACTCAGTTTGCAGTGGAAAGCCGGTCGCCGTATCAAGCCAGATACGGTAGCCATAACGATAGCTATCATGGGGCCGAATCGCCAACAGCTTGGTTTGCCGGCCCGCTACACGGTCTTCACGAACAATAGACACGTCGTACTCGTTGCCGAAACGAATCTCGCTGCTGGGTAACGTCGAGAACAGCGTTGATTGATCGTCCCACTCCTCAACGAGCACCGACTTTCGGTCCGGCAAGATGCAATGCACTTCACTGCCGTTACGGATGATCTCCAGTCCGTTGCCTTCCTGTGAGACAACCTTCTCGCGAATGACGCCGTCGACGACCTGGTGCACCACTTTCAGGGCCTCAGCTTCGCTGCCCCGGATGCGAATAACAGTTCCTTCGTAGCTGGTCGACTGTACCGCAGCGCCCATTCGATTCAGCCATTCTCTCGGTTCGTCGTAATCGGCCAGTGCCGCACTGACCATCAACAGCGAACTGCATACCAGCACGAACTCAGACAGTGTCTGTCGGTGCAGAAACGACATCAAGGTTGAACCGGCAGTCCGTCTGCTTCGACTGCAGGAGACGTATTTTCATCCTCAGCCGATTGTTCGAACGCCTCTTCGCTCAATCGCAAAGTAACGAAACGTGAGTTGATCCCATTTGCGCCGTTTTCGGTGGCCGTAGCACCGTGGCTCAGGTAGTACTGACGAAGCTGGTCATCTATCGACCTCGGCACCGTGTAGCCGCTATCAATCTCGACCGCGGCCTGATTGGCCACTGCGGGATCGGTTGCATCGACATTCATCGTTTGTTGCAGTGCAAAAATCGCGACCAGTGCAACCGTCGCTGCGATCGCTGCACCGGCAAGTGGTCGAATTGATTTGGTCGGTGGTGTTCCGGAAATTTCGATCTCTTCGGTGAACGGCTTGTCGTCGATGGCGGCGGCAACGCGCTCATGGATGCGATCGACACCCGGTACCGAGATTTCGCCACGGAGGGTTCTGCCGATCGCAAGGTACTCAGCAACTTTGTGCCGAAGCTCCGCGTCCTGACCCATGCGCCGTAGCAACAGATCAGCCTCGTTGTCCGGTAGTTCTCCGTCTACAAACGCAGATATCTGCATTCTGATTGCGTCATTCATACTTCACCCGCCGGGGCCTTTCGGCCTTCTTTATGGCGTGAGCGATCCGACTTTCTTGTTGATCGCATCACGTGCTCTGAAAATTCTCGACCTCACAGTGCCAACCGGGCACTCCATGGTCTGTGCAATTTCTTCGTAACTCATGCCTTCCAGCTCTCTTAAAATGATCGCTGTGCGCAAATCCTCGGGCAACGCCGCAATGGCGCGCTCAACCGTTTCCCTCAGTTCGTTGCTGAGCGTAATGGCCTCGGGCGTGTCCGTCTCCTTCAGTTTTGCGTGCAGGTCGTATTGGTCCGGGTCCTGCAAATCAAGTTCAACGTTCATTGGCCG
>CAMYLB010000006.1 GCA_947259145.1 uncultured Woeseiaceae bacterium | reverse complement strand
ACACGCCAACAGCGCGAACCAGGCGATGGATCGCATCATCAACTTCTTCCCGGAGGAGCGTCGCCAGCAATTGTTGATGGACCTGTCCCTCAACACCAAGGCATTCATCGCGCAACGGCTGATACCGCGTGAAGGCGGAATCGGTCGTATCGCGGCGATGGAAGTCATGCTCAATACGCCACTCGTCCAGGACCTGATATTCAAGGGCGAAGTCGGACAGATCAAGGAGATCATGGCCAAGTCGACGCGGCTTGGCATGCAGACCTTCGATCAGGCGCTCTTTTATTTGTTCGAAGAAGGCACGATCAGTTACGAAGAGGCCATGCGCAACGCTGACTCGAAGAACGAGCTGAGGCTGCGCATCAAACTGGAAAGCAAACGCGACTCGTCACTGGCAGACCAGCAAGCCGAGAGTCTGCACATCATGGATGAAGACACAGCTCAGACATTCTGAGCCGAACAGGAACGCTGACTCGATGAACGTCAAACCGCTATTCAAGTTAATGGTCGAGAAAAAGGCATCGGACCTTTTCTTTGCGCGAAGCAGGCTGCGCTCGAACTGATGAGCGAAGAGCAAATGGAGCAGTTCACCAAGGAGCTGGAAATCGACTTCGCCCTCTCGGAGCCGGGCCTGGGTCGGTTCCGTGTCAACGTCTTTCATCAGCGCGGCAGCGTCTCGATGGTATTGCGTTACATCACATCCGAATTGCCCACGCTTGAAGATCTCGGGATGCCGAAGCAGCTCACAGACCTGGTCATGTTGCGGCGCGGCTTGATTCTCATGGTCGGTGCTACCGGAGCCGGCAAGTCGACCACTCTCGCTGCGATGATCAACCATCGCAATGAAAAAACATCGTCACACATTCTCACAATTGAAGACCCGATCGAATTCCTGCATCCGAACAAACAGTCGATCGTCAACCAGCGAGAAATCGGGCTGGATACGAGGTCGTATGCGCGCGCACTGAAAAGCGCCGTTCGCGCAGCACCTGATGTGATACAGATTGGCGAGATTCGTGACACTGAATCCATGCGCGCAGCGCTCGATATGGCCGGCACGGGCCACCTCGTACTCGCCACCGTACACGCCAATAATTCGGCGGAGACGCTGGACCGAATTATCAATATGTTTCCCCAGGAACAGCATTCGCAGGTTTTCATGGACCTTGCGCATTACCTGCGAGCAATCTTGTCGCAGCGCCTGGTACGATCCCGCAGCGGCAAACGCGTAGCGGCAGTCGAACTGTTGCTCAATACGCCGCACATCAAGGACCTGGTCCTGAAAGGCGATATTTCGGCCGTCAAAGAAGCGCACAGGGACAGCGGTGAGGCGGGCATGAAGACCTTTGACGATGCGTTGCTCGAGCTCTACAAGGAAGGCACCATCACGATGGAAGAGGCGATGTCGCACGCCGATTCGCGCTCCAACCTGGAAGCCAAGGTCAACTTCGGCGGCTAACCGCAGCACCACCCACCATTCTGACCGCGGCGTCGATCGCGGGGAGATCTTGCTAGCTCCCGCTTACGCGATGTCGCTTCGCAAGACACCCCGCACTCGCCGCCGCTGCCAAACGGTGTGCCTGTAGGAGCGCCCCCAGGGCGCGAAGCGTACGCGGCGGTCGCCAGACCGCTGCGGTTGTCGGCCGCTGGCATTGTCCCCCTTTATGGGGAGGCGGCCTCCTACAGGGAATCTCGGAACTCCCCAAGCGCAGCCCCCACGCAGCACGCTGTGACAGCGGCGGTGAGTGCCGGGGTGTCTCACAAAGCGAGTTTGCGAAGCAGCTGTCCGAGCGACTGAGATTCCCCGGCGATCGACGCCGCGGTAAGAATGGTGGGTGGTGGGTGGTGAGTGATGACTGGTGGGTTGCGGATAATGTCCGTAGAATTGCCCCGCCATGGCCGCTACGACCGACAAAGAAGACCTGAAAGACGAAGCCGCGCTGCAACTCGATGCCAACGGCCACCTGCGACATCTCCTTACGCTGAAAGGCGTCGACAAAACCCTGCTCACCGATATTCTGGACGACGCCGAGCGATACCTGACTGCGCCCGGCAGCCCGCCTGCCAGGAGCCAGGCACTGGCTGGCCGCACCATTGCCAACCTGTTTTTCGAACCCAGCACACGCACCCGGGCATCGTTCGACCTGGCCGGCAAGCGTTCGGGCGCCGATGTGCTTAATCTTGACGTGAACACCTCGTCGAGAAAAAAAGGCGAGAGCATCCTGGACACGATCTACACGCTTGAGGCCATGCAGGTAGATGTCATGGTTGTCCGCGATGCGAGCGCCGGAGTTCCGGCGTATATCGTTCGCCACGCTCTTGATCACGTCAGTATTCTGAATGCCGGTGAAGCGGATGTGTCACACCCTACCCAGGGGCTGCTCGACTTGTTGACGATCCGCCAGCACAAGGGCAGCTTCGAAAACCTGAAGGTCGCCATCGTCGGCGACATCCGGCATTCGCGCGTGGCGATGTCTGCATCGCAGGGCCTGACTACACTTGGTGTCGGTGAACTCCGGCTGGTCTCGCCACCCGCGTTGGCGCCGGATCCGGAATCGGTGCCCGGGGCCGCAATCGTTGACAATCTTGATGAGGGACTTGCAGGTGCCGATGTCGTAATGGCGCTGCGTATTCAACGTGAGCGGATTGGTAATCTCGACGGTGTTCCAGGTATCGACGAATATTTTGCAAATTACGGCATAAGCCAGAAGCGCCTGGAAATCGCGTCGCCCGACGTCATCATCATGCATCCTGGCCCCATGAATCGTGGCATCGAGATAGAAAGCGTGCTCGCGGATGGGCCTCGTTCCGTAATCACTCAGCAAGTCACAAACGGTGTGGCTGTCAGGATGGCCGTGCTCGATCGCGTCAGTCGGATAATGGCGGCCCGATGATCACGGCGGCGCAGCGTACCGCGCAGCAAAACCGTGGCACTCTGTTCGTAGAGGACGGCGAAGTGTTATCGGTGGATTCATTTCCCGGAGAACAGTTCGTCATGCGGATTCGTGCGCCTTTGTGTGCCGCAGCCGCCAAGCCCGGAAATTTTGTGCATATCAGCTGCGACGAATCACGCCCCATGCGTCGCCCGATGTCCATCATGCGTGCACAGGATGACTGGATAGAGATTCTGTACAAGATTGTCGGTGATGGTTTGCGGCTGTTGTCGCGCAAGGACCCCGGAGATTCCATCAGCGTCCTCGGACCGATCGGCCGACCTTTTGTGCTATCGCCGGAGCGCCCGAACACGCTGTTAATCGGCGGCGGTGTCGGCATTCCGCCGATGGTTTTTGTTGCCGACTACCTGCGTGTGCAGCAAGGCAACTGGAAGCCGATGGCGATTCTCGGTTCGGAAATTCCGTTTCCATTCGATGCGATGCGCTCGACACTGGAAACGCGGTGGCTCGATTCCCGGATCGACCACTCGATGCCTTTACTCGAAAGCTGGGGCGTGCCGAGCCGGCTGGCAACGCTTGCGGGCTTCGATGGTTGCTTCGACGGCTACGTTACTGACCTGGCAGACCGTTGGCTTGTGACGCTGTCGGCTGAGGAGCTGG
>CAMYLB010000005.1:7484-9722 GCA_947259145.1 uncultured Woeseiaceae bacterium | reverse complement strand
ACCCAGAGACTCACGCCTTCGTTGCGCCGCGTGTAGGTATCGCGGGCATGATCGAGCGCCATCTGGTCATCGGCCGCATGCACGCTGCCGGCGTGCCGGTGGCTGAGTCCGCCGCGAGTGCGAATAAAAACTTCGTAAAGTGGCCAAACCTGTTCTGACATGGTCTTTTCCTCAGGCTGCTGCCTGCGCCGCCCGTTTATCGGCATAGGCTCGCGCCGCTTCGCGAACCCAGGTGCCGTCCTCATGAGCTTTGCGACGCTTCGCCATGCGCTGCGTATTGCATGGCCCATTCCCGGCAAGGACATCGAAAAACTCCTGCCAGTCGATCGCCGCGAACTCGTAGTGACCCGTATCTTCGTTGAACGTCAATTTGTCGTCGGGGACTTTGAGACCGAGGAAGTCGGCTTGCCGCACGGTAATGTCGACAAACTTCTGGCGCAGCTCATCGTTGCTAAATCGTTTGATCTTCCAGGCCATCGACTGGGCGGAGTGCGTGGAGTTGGAATCGTTGGGACCGAACATCATCAGCGACGGCCACCAGAAGCGGTTCAATGCATCCTGCGCCATCGCCTTTTGCTCTTCGGTTCCACGACACAGAGTCAGCATTATTTCGAAACCCTGACGCTGGTGAAAACTCTCTTCCTTACAGACGCGGACCATGGCCCGTTGGCCGCCCCGTCAACCAGCCAGCCGATGGCGCCGATATCGGCCCAGCTCAGCGTCGGATAATTAAAGATGCTCGAGTATTTTGCTTTGCCCGACAATAGATCGGCCACCATCTGGTCGCGTGATACACCCAGGGTTTCGGCCGCGCTATAAAGGTAAAGGCCGTGCCCGGCTTCGTCCTGGACCTTGGCCAGCAGGATGGCTTTACGTTTCAGCGACGGGGCCCGGGTCAGCCAGTTGCCCTCAGGTTGCATGCCGATAATCTCGGAATGCGCGTGCTGCGAGATCTGCCGAATGAGCGTGCGTCGATACGCCTCCGGCATCCAGTCCTTGGCTTCGATTTTTTCTTCGGCGTCGATACGCGCCTGGAAAGCCTCGAGCTGCCCGGCCCTTTCCTGGTCCTTGCTCTTGGCTTCGTTTTTTCCTGCCTGATCCAGGCCCTGCGTGTACATTGAATTTACTCCCGACACATCCGTAACAATGTGACACGGTTTTTTCCATTTTTCAATGCGATTTGTATCATTTTAGTCGCCAAGCACCGGCTCATCGCGGCTGACGCAGCGTCCGCGAAACAATGCGACCGCCTCGCCATCCTGATTCTCGACTTTCACCGTGTAGTAGCCGCTCCTGCGGCCGCGATAGTCCTCCGTCGCATTGGCGATCAGCGCGTCGCCGCGCATGGCCGGGCGCAGGAATTCGATGCTCGCAGATCCCGCGACAGTCACTCGGTTATAGGCATTGCAGGCAAAGGCGAATGCGGTGTCGGCCAACGCGAACAGCAGCCCGCCGTGGCAGACGTCAAAGCCATTGGCCATGTCTTCGCGAACCAGCATGCGCGCTGTCGCGGAACCGGCTTCCCGGATATCGATTTCCATTCCCAGCGCTTTCGATGCGCTGTCACTGGCCCACATCTTTTCGGCGCATCGCTTCGCCATCGCCAACTCATTCATGGACTGCATACTCCGTGTCTGTCGACGGTACGAGGCCGCCAAATCGCTGCAAGAATGAAGGGCCCGGGGGCGGCAGGGGACCGTCAGCCGTTTCGATTCTATCGTCAAGATAAGCATCAGCACCGGCGTACACCCTGCGATACAGGTTGCGACACAGCTGATACGCCGCAGCGCCGTGCCAGTTCGCGGGCAGCAGCTCGGCGGGCAGCCAGGGGTCACGCAACAGAATTTTCCGGTATTCCTGGATTAACAGGGTTCTAACAATAAATGCCTGTTTTTTCGATAGTTGTGACCGCTTTGATTTCCCGGACAGCGCCTTTATCAGGGGCCGGAAGGACTGCACGAACGCCCGGTAACCCGCATCGATATCGTCGAGACTCCAGCAGCTTCGCGTGAGTTCACGCATGGCCGTCTCGCTCCTGATCGTTCTGCCGCGCATGACAACCAGGCTGTCCGCAACGTCGAGGCGACGGATTGTCACGTCCAGTTCGGTGAGGTCGGGCAATGGATGCGCCAGCACATTGGCCGACAACGGCCCGAAACCCAGCCAGCCGCATTCCTTGCGCACCTGTTCCCTGGTTTCGGTATCGAGTGTCGACAGCAGCAGCAGGCACCACTCACC
>CAMYLB010000005.1:4564-7412 GCA_947259145.1 uncultured Woeseiaceae bacterium | reverse complement strand
CCGATCTGATCGGACTGCAGCCAGCCGTCTTTAACGAGCCGGAACACCGACGTGCGGACCAGGCGCTCGCTGACACCAAAGTCCGCCATGACCCCGATCAGGCTGCCCAACCATACCGTGCCGCCACGCGGCGCGATGGCATCGCCAAAAACCGTCGTGATCAGAGACCCTGATCGCAAAGTCGGACGCGAACGGAATTCATTGACCAGTGTCAGACAGGCGTCTTCGGCGCTCATGGGGCTTCACTTGCTTTCGGTCTGCCCGACCGTACAATCCGATACACAATAATTCAATTCTTCATTTGAATTGTATCCTTATTATGGCAGGAGACCGACGATGAAGCTCGGCAACCTAGTAAAAGATCAATGGGTCGAAGGTGACGGCGACGGGACCGTGCTGACCAGCGCAGTCAGCGGTGAACCGGTAGCCACCATCACGAGTGACGGCCTCGATTTCGCCGGGATGCTCGAATATGCGCGGACAGTCGGCGGCGGGAATTTGCGGCGCTACACGTTTCATGAACGCGGCGACATGCTGAAAGCGCTGGCGCAGTACCTGATGGAGCACAATAGACATTGACGGTGGCATTTCGACCTTGTTCGTGTTTTCCAGCAAAGGCCGCCGCGAGATGCCGAACGACCATGTCTATCTCGACGGTCCGCCCGAATACCTTTCTCGTAACGGCACGTTTGTCGGCCAGCACATCTTCACACCGAAGCTCGGTGCCGCCATACACATCAATGCGTTTAACTTTCCGTGCTGGGGCATGCTTGAAAAGCTGGCCCCGACGCTACTTGCCGGTGTCCCGGCTATCGTGAAACCCGCCTCCAGCACCGCCTACCTGACGGAACTCATGGTGAAGCGAATTCTGGCCTCGGGGATCTTACCGCCGGGCGCGCTGCAGCTGGTCTGCGGACAGGTTGGCGACCTGTTCGATCACCTTGGTTGCCAGGATACGATTGCGTTCACGGGGTCGAAGGCTACGGCCGAGTTTTTGCAACAACATCCACGCGTCATCAGCGAATCCGTCGCCTTCACGGCCGAAACCGATTCGCTGAATTCGTCCATTCTCGGTCCGGATGCCGTTCCGGGGACACCCGAATTCGACCTGTACGTCAAGGAAGTCACACGCGAGATGACGAGCAAGGCCGGTCAGAAATGCACGGCCATCCGCCGCATCATCGCGCCGTCGACAATCGCCGGCGAACTGGTCGAGGCGCTGGCGACGGCCTTGAGTAAAGTCCGCATCGGCAATCCTGCGAGCAAGGACGTGGACATGGGCGCACTCGCGAGCCAGGGTCAGCGCGATGAAGTGCGCGATCGCGTCAACGAACTTTCTCACGAGGCCGAAATCGTTTACGGCGGCAATGAAGCTTTTGATGTTGTTGATGCTGATGCAAGCAAGGGAGCGTTCTTCATGCCGACCCTGCTGCACTGTCAGAAACCCCTGACGTCGGCAGCCGTGCACTCCGTAGAAGCATTTGGTCCCGTCAGCACGGTTCTTCCTTACGAAAACATCGACGAGGCCATCGAGTTGTCCCGCCTGGGAGAAGGCAGCCTGGTTGGCTCTGTCATCACGAACGACAATGCTGTCGCCAGACACCTGGTACTGGGAACGGCCGCGTATCACGGCCGCATGGTGGTCATCAATCGGCATTGCGCAGCGGAATCGACGGGCCACGGCTCGCCGTTGCCGCACCTGGTGCACGGCGGACCGGGCCGCGCCGGCGGCGGCGAGGAAATGGGTGGCGTGCGCGGTGTCCTGCATTATATGCAGCGAACAGCCATCCAGGGATCTCCACAGACGCTGACCGCGATCGGCAATCGATGGATCAAGGGAGCCGACCAAAAACAATCCAAAGTGCATCCATTCCGCAAGACGTTCGAGCAACTCAAAATTGGCGATACACTTGTCACCGGGAGCCGCGAAGTCTCGCTCGATGATATTCAGCACTTTGCCGAATTCACCGGCGATACGTTCTATGCACACACCGATGAGGAGGCCGCGGCAAAAAATCCGTTCTTCGACGGCCGCGTCGCGCACGGCTACCTCATCGTATCGTTCGCCGCGGGTCTGTTTGTCGACCCCGACTTCGGCCCCGTTCTCGCCAACTACGGAGTGGATGAGCTGCGCTTTGCCAAACCCGTTAACTATGGCGACGCGCTGAAGGTCCGCCTGACCTGTAAACAGAAAACCCTGCGTGCCGGAACCGGCTATGGCGAAGTGCGATGGGATACCGAGGTTACTAACCAGGACAAGGACGTGGTTGCCCAATACGATGTCCTGACGATGGTCGCCACCGACGAGCATTGGGCGTCAGTGCAATAGCCCGGCCGTTTATCAGAGCCGAAACGGCAGCGCCGTATCGGCCTTGATCTCTTTCAGAACGATATTCGAACGAACTTGCGATACGCCCGGCAGTTTGAAGATGAACTCATCGAGGAATGTGTTGTAAGCGTCAATGTCCTCGACAACAACCCGCAGATGAAAGTCGGCCTCGCCGCTCGTCGCGAAGCACTCCAGAATTTCGGGATGTCTGCGGACTTCGCGAATAAACCGGTCGACGTTTTCCTGCTCGTGGCGCGCCAGCGACACGTGTACGACTGACGACAATCCGAAACCCGCTTTGCGCGCATTCACGATCACCGCATAGCGATCGACGATTCCGGTCTCCTCAAGGCTCTTGACTCTGCGCCAACAAGCCGAACTCGACATGCCGACGCGTTCGCCAAGTTCCTGCATGGTCAGACGGCCATTGCGCTGCAGTTCGTCGAGGATGCGACGATCCTTTATCTCCAGCATGGATACTCACTCTTTCGAAATATTTTCGAATATTTTGCCACTTTT
>CAMYLB010000005.1:0-4547 GCA_947259145.1 uncultured Woeseiaceae bacterium | reverse complement strand
AGGCATCGTCTCGCGGCCCATATCTGCGACACTGTGCACTTCCGTTTTCACGCATCGACACGCCCATGTCAGACGCTGCCGCAAGCCAGCCGCATTTCCCGCTCGACAACTACGAACTCGCCGATCGCTACCGGCGCGAATCAGGCCGAGTGTTGCTGACGGGCACCCAGGCCCTCGTTCGAATCGCACTAATGCAGCGCACCCTCGACAAAGCGAGCGGCCTGAATACCGCAGGCTTCGTCAGCGGCTACCGCGGCTCGCCGCTCGGCATGGTTGACCAGGAACTGTGGCGCGCGAAGCGCTTCCTCGAGGAAAACCAGATCGAGTTCCTGCCGGCCGTCAACGAAGACCTTGCTGCCACGGCAATCCTCGGAACGCAGCAGGTAGAAACGGACTCGGGGCGAACCGTCGATGGCGTATTCGGCATCTGGTATGGCAAAGGTCCTGGCGTCGACCGCGCCGGCGATGCGCTGAAGCATGGCAACGCCTACGGAAGCTCGCCGCACGGCGGCGTCCTCGTTGTCGCCGGCGACGATCACGGCTGTATATCGTCGTCGATGCCGCATCAGTCCGACGTCGCGTTCCTGACATTCATGATGCCGAACCTGAACCCCGCGAACGTCGCCGAGTATCTCGAGTTCGGCCTGTACGGCATCGCGCTCTCGCGCTACTCCGGCATGTGGGTCGGTTTCAAAGCGATCTCCGAGACCGTTGAATCGGCAATGTCGATCGAGCTGCCGCCCTACCCGCAGTTTGAAACACCAAAAGATTTCACGCCGCCCGCGACCGGCCTGCACTATCGCTGGCCCGATTTTCCAGGTCCGCAGATCGAAGAGCGCCTGGAAGCGAAAAAAGCCGCGACGTTGGCTTTTGTCGCTGCCAACCCCATCGATCGTAAAGTATTCAACGTGCCGGACGCACGCTTCGGCATTGTAACGACCGGCAAGGGGCACCTCGATCTCATGGAAGCGCTGCGGCTGCTCGGCGTCGATGAAAAAGAAGCCCGACGCATCGGCATCGATGTTTACAAGGTCGGAATGGTGCTTCGTGCAACGTAAACACGAAGTACTCGTGGTTGAAGAAAAGCGCGGCATTATCGAAAGCCAGTTCAAGGAGTACTTTTACGATTACCCGGGACGCAAGCCGGAACGCATGGTCGGCAAAGCCGACGAAAAAGGCGAGCCGCTCGTGCCCTGGGTCGGCGAACTGTCACCGTTGCAGCTCGCACCGATCGTGGCGAGTCGCCTGGATCGCGTGTTTGGCGGCAGGCGTTTCAGCGAACGTGCCGAACAGCTGCAGCGCCAAACGGGGACAGCCATCGAGATCGGCGGCGCCAAACGCATGCCCTACTTTTGTTCCGGTTGCCCGCACAATACGTCGACCAAGGTTCCGGAAGGCTCCAGGGCACTGGCGGGAATAGGCTGTCATTTTATGGCGAGCTGGATGCAGCGTGACACCGACGGGCTGCTCCAGATGGGCGGCGAAGGTGTCAACTGGATTCCGCGTTCGAAATTCAACGGTGGCCAGCATGTTTTCCAGAACCTCGGCGACGGCACGTTTTATCACTCGGGCTCCCTCGCGATCCGCCAGGCCGTCGCCGCAGCCGCCAATATCACTTACAAGATTCTCTACAACGACGCTGTTGCGATGACCGGTGGTCAACCCGTCGACGGGCCGATTTCCGTCGCGTCGATTGCGCACTCGGTGCGCTCCGAAGGCGTGCAGCGCATTGCGCTCATTTCCGACGAGCCCGAGCTGTTCGACGCGAGTGATTTTCCGTCAGGATTAACGATCTCCCACCGCAGGGAGATGGACGCCGTGCAGCGCGAACTTCGGGAAATCCCGGGCGTTACGGTCCTGATCTACGCGCAAACCTGTGCGACCGAAAAACGGCGGCGGCGCAAGCGCGGCACGCTGGTTGATCCGAAGAAATTTGTCGTAATCAACGACCTCGTTTGCGAAGGCTGCGGGGATTGCTCAATAGAATCCAACTGCCTGTCCGTGGTTCCTAAAGAAACGCCCTTCGGGCGCAAGCGGCAGATCGACCAGAACAGCTGCAACAAGGATTACTCCTGCCTCAACGGATTTTGTCCAAGCTTTGTCACCGTAGAGGGACACGTTACGCGCCAGAAACGGAGTATGGCCGACGAAACGCAGTACGAGGCCCTCGCGGCGGCGCTGCCTGCGCCGCAAATTCCAGGCATTGATGCCTGCTATGACCTGCTCGTCACGGGCGTCGGTGGCACCGGCGTAATTACGGTTGGCGCATTGATCACAATGGCCGCTCACCTCGAAGGCAAGGGCGCTTCGGAACTCGATTTCATGGGGTTCGCGCAGAAATTTGGCACAGTACTGAGCTACCTTCGCATCGCCAGCGAGCCGGCCAAAATCAACCAGGTTCGAATTGAACCCGCACATGCCGACGCGCTCATCGGCTGCGACATCGTCGTCAGTTCGTCGCCGAAAGCTTCAATCACCTACAAGCACAACCACACCCGGGCATTGGTGAACACGGCCGAAATGCTGACCGGCGACTTCATTCGGCACCGCGATGCAAGTTTGCGTAGCAACGACCGCGTCGCGGCGATTGCAGCTGCTGTCGGGGACGATAATCTTACAACGATCGACGCCAACCGGCTCGCTAACGAACTCATGGGCGACACGATCTACGCGAATGTGCTCCTGCTCGGCTGCGCCTGGCAGGCGAGCCTTGTTCCGGTATCGCTTGAAGCTCTGCTGCGTGCAATTGAATTGAACGGCGTAAAGGTCGACGCAAACAAGCAGGCGTTCACCTGGGGGCGTATTGCCGCGGCGAATCCGCAGGCGATACAGAACATCGTCGACGCGGATGCAAGCAAGGTCACGGAAACACTCGACGCTATGATCGCCCGGCGCCGAAATTTCCTGGTTGATTACCAGAACGAGAAGCTGGCACAGCGCTACGTAACCCTGGTCGAGAAAACTCGTGCGGCTGAATCGAAAGTGTCCAACGCTGATGAACTCACCGAGGTCGTCGCGAGGAGCTACTTCAAGTTGCTCAGTTACAAGGATGAGTATGAAGTTGCGCGGCTGCATACGCGCGATTCTTTTCTAAAGTCGATCCGTCAGGATTTCGGCGACAAAGCGAAGCTTCGATTCCACCTGGCGCCGCCGATTCTGAACGCCGGTGTCGATGCCCGCGGACGGCCGCGCAAAAAGGAATTCGGCGCCTGGATGCTGCCTGTCTTCCGTGTGCTGGCAAAGATGCGTCGTCTGCGCGGCACGGCATTCGACCTGTTCGGCAGGAGCGCCGAGCGGCGTATGGAACGCGCTTTAATTGGCGAATTCGAAACGATGCTGGACGAAGTACTTCCGGTCCTTACTGCCGATAAAGTTGCAGGGGCGAGCAGCCTGTTCCGGCGTTGGCTGGATATCCGTGGCTACGGGCCCGTCAAAGAGGCGTCGATCCACGAGGTGCGGGCACAGCTTGAAACGGAACGGCACAGTCTTTTTGCGGCAGACCAGAAAGCCGCATAAGGGTTCGCTGGCAAAGCACTACGCAAAAAAAAACCGGCGGTAATGGCTACCGCCGGCGTCTTGCCTGCATTTGCTGCCATTTACGATTACTGGCGGCCGCGCCTGTGCTGACGACGATCTATACGCCGATCTGCACGGTTTCCGCGATGATCGAGTCGACGGTCTACGCGTTTGCCTTTCCGATCCAGCTTGCGATCAACACGGTCGCCTTTGCGGTCCAGCTTGCGATCAATCCGGTCCCCTTTGCGGTCGAGGCGTTCCGACAAACGGTCCCGTCCGGCGGCTGCCGCCCGGTCCGATTTTCGGTCGAGCCGCGCGTCGATCCGGTCGCCCTTGTTGTCCAGGCGTTGGTCTACCTGCGGTTCCATAAAGCAACGCCAGCACCGCTATCGAATAAATCAATTTTCTCGAATCCATGATCAGTCTCCTCGTATCCTTACAATTAGTCGCTGTTCAGTACCAAGAACGGGCGGCAAGGAAATCGGTTGACCGGAGACGCGGATCAGTTGCGGCTTATTGTTAAATCCAGGGACGGTGGATTTGCGGGGTCAACGAGCAGGGTCTGACGACGATTCCGAATTCGAATGACCGAAAGCCGTCGTCAGCCCCTCGCGTGGCTTCAGGTCTGGTCGTTCAGACTTGCACCTTGTGCACAGGCAGCAACGCTCTTCATGCCATTGTTGCAGCCGGATTGAGATGAGTAGCTCTGGCTCGTGCCCACAACCTGGCCATTCGATGAGGTCAGATTGAAGCGAAACTTGCCGGATGGGGTTGTCTTCTTTACGAAACGATCCGGACTCTGTGAGTTTTTCTTGACCGACTCGACGCCGTTCAGGCAACTCGCTTTTCCACTGTAGCCTTCACTGCTTAGGATGTTCTGGCCGTTCGCCGCTTTGAGACGAAAGCGATATTCACCCGCCTTGTCTTTGTACACTTCAAACTTACCTGGCATTGCTGTCTCCTTCAGATTGTCATGCTTCAATAATTTACCAAATGCTAAATATTATTTCACAATAAACGTGACTTTCATC
>CAMYLB010000004.1:12242-14714 GCA_947259145.1 uncultured Woeseiaceae bacterium | reverse complement strand
GCATTTTGAGGATCTGCCCTCATTGCCCAACGGGTACTTCGGTATGTACGTTCTGGCCTACATTCCATGGCTTTGGTTTTACGTCATGGACAAGCGCCTTATGGCTTTACCGCATGTGCAAGGCGATCTCGATAAAGTAAACATCGACCCGGACGCACGCGCGTCAATATTCTTGAAGTGGGGTCGCGATAAAATGCTCGAGCCAACGATGACGGACATGCCTGGCCTCTGACGGCCGGGACCATTTGTCGCAAAAATACCCGTTTTCACTAGGCGGTTCCCTGCGAAACTGCAGCTACGATAGCCCCGATGCCAGCCAAACGTCCTGCTACCAAGTTCGCCATCGCCGTCCTTGCTGCTACCACAGCGGCATTGTTTGCGCGTTCATGGCTGCAGATGAGATTCCTTGAGGACGGCCTGCAGCGGTACTACGCAGCCGACCTGTCGTTCCTGGTCGTTCCACCGATTTTTCTAGTCCTGGCATTGCCGGTTTTTTACCAGGACAGGGCATTTCTGATCCGGCAATTTCGCCCAAGAGGCCTGTCGCTATCGATAATCTGGCGTGCCATCGCTGTCGGCATTCTTATCCGGGGTCTGTGGTGGGCGACAACCGTTGCCGGTATCGCATTCGGCGTAATTCGGAATGACAACCCGTTCGCCATTGCAGGACCGATTTTCTCATTCCAATGTGCCCGGGCCGAAGTCGTGGTTCTCGGCTTCCTGGTAATGGCTGTCATGGTGCCTCTTATTGAAGAACTAACCCACCGCGCGTATATCCAGTCCGCGTTGCGACGTCATGGACCAATTGTCGCAATTGCGGCTTCGGCTGCCATTTTTGCCGTCTTTCATCCGCCGTCGAGCTGGCCATTCACGTTTTTTGCGGGCGTCGTCTTCGGCATCCAGTACTGGAACACAGGATCGCTGTGGCCCTCACTGATTTCCCACGCGACCGTCAATGGTCTGATTCAGGTCGACTGGCGCTGCCTGCATGGAATCTGGAACCCACCCGCATCGGATTTGCCCTTGTGGCGACTTGGAATCCTTGCCACGTGCATCATCGCGTTCGCCCTGATCTCGATTTTCGGCCTGACGTGCAAGAGAAAAGAGTGCCGCGGCCAATAACGGCCGCGGCACTGAACGAGTCACAGAGCGTTTGCGACACGTTCGATAATGTGAGAAGTCGCCTCTACAACGCCTTCATAAATATTGACTAGGTCTTTGCCTATCGACTTTGTGTCCTTGACGCCAGCATATTCGTTGCCCTCGCCCTCGGATGTGCACTCATCGGCTCCGCCTGATACGAACTCAATTTCGTTCATCGTTAATTCACGCATTTTCAATCTCCTTTTGAATCGAGTTTTGTTACCGCGCGTCCTGCGCTATTTCAAACTAACCCTGCCCCCCAGCCGGAACCTTCGGCAAAACCGGGCAAATCAACCAGATTTGACATAAATCGGCAGACATCACGGAGCTGTGATGCGCCGCACAGCCAGGCCCGGGACACGCGTATACGCTCAGAACTGTCAACTCATTTGGGCTGCGATTACGATGAAAAGCACCTTTACGAAGGCGGCGCTGGCAGCGCTCGCACTTGTCGCGTTCGGTACGGCCAGTGCCGATTTTGGTATTGGCCTGAAGGCCGGCACGCTTGGACTGGGTGTCGAGGGACGCTGGAGTCCATTGCCCTGGCTGGACGTACGCGTTGGCGCCAACAGCTACGATTACGACGACGATGGCTGGCAGGCTGGCATCAATTATGACGGCACGTTCGCGTTAGATACCTATTACGCCACAGGAAATTTTCGTTTCCCGCTGAGCCCGTTCCGCGTAACCGCGGGGGCGTTTTCGAATAACAATGAGTTTGGCATGATCAGCCAGGATACCGGGGGTGCCGACTTCGAAATCGGCGGCGACACCTTCACCCCCGCTGAAGTTGGTTCCGTGCAAAGCGTGACGTCATTCGCCAGTACCGCGCCCTACCTTGGTGTCGGCTTCGACTTCGAAATTCTTGGCAAGGTTGGTCTGAACTTCGACTTCGGCGTGCTCTGGCAAGGCGAACCTTCCGTCAGCATGCAGGCCGATGGGCTCGCGTCAGGCCTGCAGGTCTTTCAGGACGCGCTCGAAGCCGAACGCCTGGAGCTCGAAGATGAAATGAGCGACTACAAAGCCTGGCCCGTTGTCTCTGTTGCGTTCATCTATAACTTCTAGATCATTTTAGAGCTAAAGCTCGGACATGCAGCCGGCTCGCTTTACCGCGGCTGAGCTGAATGTCCAGCCTACTACTCGCGCGCCGCTGCAGCAACGGCTCTGCGATTCAACAACGGATCCTTGCGTACCATAGCCAGTGCAACGCAGATCGCTATCAAAACCGGGATCGGAATCAACATTAACGTGCTCCAGCCGAAATAATGCATGACAGTGCCGGCCAGCAACGATGCCGTCGCCGCAGTCCCAAACACCAGGAATTCATTA
>CAMYLB010000004.1:0-12237 GCA_947259145.1 uncultured Woeseiaceae bacterium | reverse complement strand
CATGACAGTGCCGGCCAGCAACGATGCCGTCGCCGCAGTCCCAAACACCAGGAATTCATTAACGGCTTGTGCGCGAAAACGCTCTTTCATGGAATAAGTGTAGGTGAGCAGTGTAGTGCCGCCCACAAAGAGAAAATTCCAGCCGACTCCGAGCATCACGAGGGCCCACCAATAATGCATGATGCTTTGTCCTTGCAGCCCGATTATTGACGTCACCAATAATCCAAATGCGCCAACAAACATCAGGCGGGTGACGCCAACTCTTTCAATAAGAAAACCGGCTGCCAACGACGGCACATACATTCCCAATACGTGCGCGCGTATCACGGATGCCGTCTGCTCAATAGAATAGCCGTCGTTGATATGCATACTCAGCGGTGTCGCGGTCATGACGAGAGTCATCAGCCCGTATCCCACCGTGCCACCGAGCACTGCGACAATGAAGACCGGCTGCCTGACGATTTCGCCCAACGGACGCTGTGCCCGGAGCTCATCATGCCCGGCATTTTCCGTCCTGGCCTCCATAAAGAAAAACAAGACCGCCTGTAAGATGAACAGGGCGCTTAGCGCAAACATGGTGCCGGCATAAGGGATCGATGCAAACCAATACTGGCCCCTCGTGGCCAGTATTGGGCCAACGAACGCACCCCCGATCGAGCCGACCAACACGAAAGAAACGGCCCGTGCGACGTATCTGGGCGGCACGCTTTCGGCCGCCGCATAGCGGTACTGCTGCGTAAAAGCCATGTTGACGCCGAACATCATCGTCGCAACGATAAACAACAGAAAACTGGACTGTCTGAGTGCGACTACTGCAACGAGTACGGCTGTCGCGGCGCAAATCGACGACATCGCAAAGCCCCTGCGCCGCCCTACTTTGCGCATCAGCATTGTGGCAGGAATGGTCGTAGCAGCGATCGCTACAACCATCATCGATAGTGGCAGGGTCGCGAAGGCTTTGTTCGTACTCAACGTTGAGCCGATGATTCCGCCGAGTGTGACCATCACAATCGAGCCTGTCGCCGAAATGAGCTGGCAGGCTACGAGAATTGTGAGGTTACGAACGTGCATTGGCCTGCGAATCCGGACAGCGAAGGGCGCATTCTCACATATCTGTCGCTTGTACGCCGCGCGGGATTCCCGCGTTACAATGGGAGCGTCGTGGACCTTCTATACATATCAGCCCAGCTCAGCATTCCGATGTCGGAAATTGACATGACGGCAGTGCGTGCTCAGGGTGCGGGTGGCCAAAATGTCAACAAGGTCGCGACCGCAATTCACCTGCGCTTCGATATTCGCAGCAGCATGGCACTGCCTCGGGCTCTGAAATCGAAATTGCTTGCAACGAATGATCAGCGCATCAATTCGGACGGGGTGCTGATTATCAAATCTCAGCAACACCGCAGCCAGGAGCGAAATCGGCAGGATGCGTTACAGCGGCTCGCCGATTTGCTGGGTGAATCGATGAAAAAGCGGAAACGGCGTATTCCGACCAGGCTCGGCAAGAAAGTGAAACAAAAACGACTGGATGCCAAGGGCCGTCGGGGAGCGATTAAAAAGACACGCGGCAAAGTGATTGACGACTAGCTTCCCCCGCAGGTCGCTTTTTGCCCGTCGAATGAGCAGCCAGTTTCTTGCCAGTAATCGACGACCCCCAGTCGCTCTAGCAACGGCATGAACTCAGGATGCTTGCGCAAGGTTTGAAATTCCGGCGTAAACAACAGGTCCATCGCAAATATTTCGCCCGGTTCTTCCAAGCGGCGTGCCACGGTCATTGCGCCGTCGATGTCGCCAAGAATTGCCCGCGCGGTTACCTCGGCTACTGGCGCGAGTGTGCCATCGCTCGACGCTTTATCAAGGGCCTGCAACGCTGACCCCCGAAGCGAGCGGTCCGCAAAAGCTGAGAATACCGGTGATATCCAATCTGTGCTTGCGCCCGCCGCGCGAATGGCCGTCATAGCCATATTTTCCGCTTCCTGGAAGCGGACATCGCGGACGAGCAGCAGCACGTAGGGAAGCACTTGTTCGGTCAGGCCTGTCGCACCCAGGCTTTCCGCGCGCCGAAAGAACTCGTGTGCTTTGTCCGAATTACCCAACCAGGTGTAGGTAATTGCGACCCGGCTATTGATGACACCGTTATCGGGGTCGATTGCCTCCGCTGCGAGCGCTTGAGCAAGCGCATCATCCAGGCGGCCGACGCTGGCAAGCATGCGCGAGTACCAGTTGAGCGCGATTGAATCCACATCCGGGGCCGAGATCGCGCGACGATAAGCAGCTTCCGAAGCCGACCATTTCTTTTGCTGATGCAGGGCAGAACCGTAAATCGCGGCGGCAGCATCGGTGATACTGCTGTCGACCACGATACCTTTTTCGACCGCCTGAATTGCGGCGCGGCCTGTTTCTTCAACGGGCAAATCGCGGTAGTACGGCATCAGTGCATAGGCGGTGGCCAGTGACAGATACGCAGGCCCGAAATGCTCATCCAGACTTATGGACTCCTGGAACAACTCAATGGCTTTTTCGAGATTGTCCGCCTCACCACGATGCTCCAGCGCGTACCTGCCACGCATATATCGGTTGTAGGCGTCGGAGTTCGGCGTATAGGTGTTGACCGCTGCCGGCGGTGTCGATCCAATCAGATCATTGCGCACGACCGTTGCCAGCCGCTCTTGCAGGGCAAATACACTTGCCAGGTTTCCGTCAACCTCGCCCGATCCGATCGTGACATTGTCATCGCCTCTCGTCAGAAGATAAGTCACTTTCAGCGTTGAGTCCTGAAGCTGCACCGTACCTGACAAGACGCTTTCGACGTCGAGCAGTTCGGCAATTCGCGAAGGTTCCTCGTTATAACGGATGCGCGTATTCTTGATTGCGAGTTCGGGACTCTCGGATAGTCGCCGCGCCAGCACGTCCTTGATTCCGTCGACGATGTACTGATTTCCGGGATCGCCGCTTAAATTCTCGATCGGCAGCAACGCGATCGAGTGAATCCCGGGATAAGGACCCGTTGGCCGCATCGTCAGCACGATGGTTGTCAGGAAGCCTAACGCCATCACCACGGCGACGATCCTCCAGAGCCGCAAACTCGGCCCCGCCCGCGGCGCTCTCTCCGTTGCCGACGGCTCCGGTTGCTTGAGAAGTTGGACAGGCTTCATCAGGCGATAGCCCCGTCGCTGCAACGTCTCGATGTACTGGTGTGGGCGGTGCCGGTCGTCGAGATGACCGCGCAGCTGCGAGAGACACCGATTGATGGGCTCGTCGGTCGTCGGTCGACCATCCCAAACCTCGTTCACAAGGTCGTCCCGCGTCACGAGGTTGCCATCGCGACACGCCAGCGAAATCAGAACGGCAAAGACTTTTGGCTCCGGGCGCTCCTCCCTTCCTCCACGAGACAGGACGCCGTGCCCGGGCAGAACCTCCCATTCCCCTATCGTGAAGCCCTCGAAGAGATCTTCTTTTTTCAGCATGTACAAGACTTTATCCGTAACTCGGGAGTTGAAACCTGTTTGTTACTGAGGTAACATGGTAACTTCCTACTGAGGTACCCTACTATGCCAACGACCCCTGTAAAACGCACGCAAACCGGTGTGCGCATCGAATCCTCTCTGCTCAAAGTACTTAAGGGCCTCGCCGAATACACCGACCTCACCCTCGGCGACCTTCTTGAGGGTATTGTCTTACACGCTTTCGAAGGCGAAGCGCCCTTCTCGTCGGACACGCGCGCCGTTATCGAGAGACTCAAAGAGGTCTACGGCTGCAAATTGACGGCGAGCGACAGTCATCGTCTTGTCGAAAGTGAGATATGACGTTCCTGCTTCTTGACGTTTAAGAGTACTGAATCCTATCCGACATTCTGTACCTCTGTATTTACCCGAATTGACGCGTTGCCTGCGGCGATATATCCAAGAAGCTAAAGGCCAAGACGAGGAAATTCCAATGGCGACAAACAGCGACAGAAGTTCGTGGATCATCGGTGGTACGACACTTGTAGGTATTGGTGTTGGGATGCTATTCGTTCAGACATCACCATTCGTGTTTATTGCTTCTGTCCTGATCGGAATTGGCGCAGGCCTTGTGATTACACCGATAGTTTCAAGTAAGTAATGGCCGCTACTGTTAAGAAATAGCCCCTGGGCCAGTCGGCTAGTTGCGATATAGAATTCCGCTGTGCATTTCACACTCCCGGAAAGCAACCGTTTTTCTAGAAAAGTCCTTCGATACGACCTGCGTCGTTAACGCGAATGGAGTTCGCGGCCGGGACTCGTGGCAATCCCGGCATGGTCATGACCTCTCCGCACACAACGACCAGGAATTCGGCACCGGCCGCGAGCCTGACTTCCCGGATTGGCACATGGTGTCCGGACGGCGCACCAAGAAGGTTCGGATCGGTGGAAAAACTATACTGGGTCTTGGCCATGCAAATCGGGTATTTACCGCGACCTTCACTCTCAAGCCGCACGAATTCCGCACGCACTTTCTTGTCCGCGATAATGTCGTCGGCGCCATAGATTTCACGGGCGATCGTTGCAGTTTTCTCCCACAGTGGCAGATCATCGTCATACAGCGTACGAAATTGCGCGGCGCCACTGTCGCAAAGTTCAACGACGCGTTCGGCGAGCTCGACAGCACCTGCGCCTCCATCGGCCCAGTGCGTGCAATTGACGGCACGCACGCCATATTTGTTACAGAAATCACGAACAACCTGAACTTCTGCATCAGTATCTGCCGTGTAGCGATTGATCGCGACGACGACCGGAACGCCGAACTTGCCGAGGTTACGAATATGGCGTTCAAGGTTTTTGCATCCATTCTGCAATGCTTTGACGTTTTCGGCACCGAGATCCGTCTTCGCGACGCCGCCTTGCATCTTGAGTGCCTTGATCGTGGCAACCAGTACGACGGCATCGGGTGAGAGTCCCGCCTTGCGGCATTTGATGTTGAAGAACTTCTCTGCCCCAAGGTCGGCGCCGAACCCAGCCTCCGTCACGACGTAGTCGGCGAGCTTCAGAGCGGTTGTGGTCGCGATGACCGAGTTGCAGCCGTGTGCAATATTTGCGAATGGCCCACCGTGCATCAACGCCGGGTTGTTCTCCATGGTCTGAACCAGATTTGGCTGGAATGCGTCGCGCAGCAACGCCGTCATCGCTCCGTCTGCTTTGAGTTCCCGAACGGTGACTGGCTCGTTGGCGCGCGTATAACCGAGTACGATATTGCCCAGCCGGTTCTCAAGGTCCTTGAGATCGGTCGCCAGGCAAAAAATTGCCATAATTTCTGATGCGACCGTAATGTCGAAACCCGCTTCGCGAACGACACCGTTGATATACCCGCCCAAGCCTGACGTTACGGCTCGCAGTGCCCGATCGTTCATGTCGACGACCCGCCGCCAGCTGACGCGGCGAGGATCGATATTCAGGGTATTTTCCCAGTGCATGTGATTGTCAATCAGCGCGGCCAGCAGGTTATTGGCCGCACCAATCGCATGAAAGTCACCCGTGAAGTGCAGGTTGATATCAGCCATCGGAACAACCTGCGCATAGCCACCACCGGCCGCGCCACCCTTCATTCCGAAACAGGGACCAAGACTCGGCTCGCGGAGACAAATGATTGCATTCTTGTCGAGCTTGTTAAGTGCATCCCCCAGGCCGACCGACGTCGTTGTCTTGCCCTCACCCGCCGGCGTAGGCGAGACCGCTGTAACCAGGATCAATTTTCCGTCCTGAGACTGGCTCTGCGACTTAATAAAGTCTGCGCTTATTTTCGCCTTGTCATGACCGTAGGGAATGAGTGCATCGATCGGAATGCCGATCTTGCCGGCGATTTCCTGAATCGGCCTGACTTTGGCAGCCTGGGCAATTTCAATGTCACTTTTTACGGTCACGGTTAGTCCTTTTGGCTGCGCAATCTAAAGTGGCTGCAAATTCTATAGCAAACGACCCATCGGGGCGCGGCCCACAGCTTGTGGATTGTCCCTACTTGGGAGCTCAGCTCGCGTAGTGGTACCTGGTTCACGAACGCGTCGATGCGATCGACCTATACTGGGCACCTGTCGAAACTTAGCCAGAATTTCGACATATTTACCGAATACG
The DNA here is from genome assembly GCA_947259145.1 of uncultured Woeseiaceae bacterium. GTDB lineage: Bacteria > Pseudomonadota > Gammaproteobacteria > Steroidobacterales > Woeseiaceae > UBA1847. The sequence goes on along the minus strand of CAMYLB010000004.1, from coordinate 6,151 downwards.
TCGATTGCGGCGACACTTTCGATTAATATGTCGATAAATCTGTATTTTTTCGACATGTTTCTTCATCCTGTCGATGCCGTCGACACACGCTCCTGACGACGAGGCTTATCATAAGTGACTGATTTTAATTCATCTTTACCCTACAACGGGCTGCCGGGGCTGCCCCCGCCCGCGGAACGCATTGAGACGACGGCGATTCTAAAACGCTGTATTAACGCCCGCGTATCCCTGGCCGAGCTGAAGCAGGCAGCTGAGCTCATTCCAAACTCAGCCGTACTCGTCAACGCCCTGCCGTTGCTCGAGGCCCAGGCGAGTTCGGAGATCGAAAACATCGTCACGACCACCGACAAGCTGTTCGAATTCGCCGACATTGCCGAAGACCGTGCCGACGGCGCGACCAAGGAGGCCCTGCGCTACCGTACCGCCCTCTATGAAGGTACCAAGATGGTTCAGCGCGGCATGCTCACCACCGATATGGCGATACAAATCTGCAGCACCATCAAGGGAATGGAACTCGATATTCGTGCAGAGCCCGGCACGACCCTGAAAAACCGCATGTCGGGGGAGATCATCTACACGCCCCCGGTCGGCCAAAAGCTGCTAATTAAGAAACTCGATAACTGGGCCGACTTCATGCATCGCAATACGGAATTCGACCCCCTGGTCCGCATGGCCGTGCAGCACTACCAGTTCGAAGCGATCCACCCTTTCGCCGACGGCAACGGCCGTACCGGCCGCATACTGAATATTCTGTTCCTCGTTCAACACGGACTGCTCGACTCCCCTATCCTTTACCTGAGCCGATACATCATCCAGAACAAAGCCGCGTACTACCGATTACTGCAAAACGTAACCCTGGAACAGGACTGGGCCGCGTGGATTTTCTTCGTTCTCGACGGTGTCGAGGAGACCTGCACGTGGACGACCGACAAAATCAAGTCGATCCGCGAACTCATGGAGCATACGGGTCAATACGTTCAGTCACGTTTACCGAAAATCTATTCGTGGGAACTGGTCGAACTCCTGTTCAGGCAGCCTTACTGTCGCATCGGCAACCTTGTTGATGCCGGTATTGCGAAACGACAAACGGCGTCCGTGTATCTGAAGCAGCTGTGCGAAATCGGCGTGCTTCGGGAAATAAAATCCGGGCGCGAAAATATTTTTGTACACCCGAAGTACATCGAATTGCTGAGCGGCGAGGAAAACGTCTGGGTCTACTATTCCGAGGTCGAGGCCAACCGCAATAATCAACCTGGGGATGCTGTCTGAAACGGGCCAGCTTGCTTAATTCGATTGCCAAGCAAGTTTTCAGAGTCATAGAATCATCCCATCAGACCTTGGAGTGAAATCTTGACGATCAACAGCAGGAGGTTTTTCCAGGCTTTTAAATACACGGTTTACGTCCTGCTGGCGATGAACGTCTACTGGTTTTTCGACGAGGAATCGTCAGCGGCCACGCTGCAGTTTGCCAACGGCATCGATTTCGCCGACCTGATCGAGGCATTCTCTGCGACGATCGACACGGCGGCCTGGGTCGTCCTGCTGCTGATGTTCGAGCTCGAAACCTATGTGCTGGATGACCAGCAGTTCACCAAGGCGGTGACCTGGAGCCTGCATGGCCTGCGAGCGCTGTGTTACGCGTTTATCGTGTACGCGTTTTACGGCTACATCGCGAACCTGACCTTTCTCTATGAAACCACGGCGCTTCCGGACGTCACGGACATCTGCGCGCTGTTGCCGGATCAGTGGTCCTGGGCCGTTACACTGGACGACTATGCAGAACTGAACGCTGCCAACTGCGCCTCGTTTTCCGACGCATCAGTTTATTACCAGTTCAGGGACATGATGGCCGTCGTTGACGCCCAGGGACTGAGGGACATTCGTTACCTAGCCTGGGTAGACGTCATCAATGCGGCTGTATGGCTTCTCGTAGTAATGGTTCTAGAGATCGATGTGCGGCTGCAGGAGCGGGACCGCTACGAGGGACTGGCGCTTCGATCAAGCACGATCGCCAAGTTTGTGCTGTATTCGCTGCTGCTGCTGGCGGCGATCTACTGGGGCCTGAAAGGCGACTTTATCGACTTCTGGGATGCCTTCCTCTGGCTCGTAGCCTTTGTCTTTATCGAACTCAACGTGTTCGAGTGGCGCCAGGAAGAACAACAGGCTCTCGAAGCAGCGTCTCGCAACGAAAATTGATTTTTCAATGACTTAGCCACTTTTTCGCGGCTCGGCGAGTGTAAATCACGAATCGCTCAGGAGAGCATCACGGTAAGCTCATGTGGCCGCGGCCATGTTCGGCGACGATTCAATCTCACCCAAGCGACCAAGGGACTGAGAAAATGACTTACGACGAACAGAGAATCGAACTCGACGCCGAAACGATCGTCCTCGGCATCGGCTACGCAACAGGCCTCATTGTCTTGATCGGCTGGGTAGCAACACTCGTCCTTTGATCTATTGACTGATGTTGAGCCTTGGATCGGTGGCAGCCCGCTCGGCCAGTGCTTCATCCTGAGCCTTGAGGCGGATCAACTCCAGGTTCTCAGTCAGATTCATTAGATACGGGTGCCAGCGATTCTCGTCGCTGCGCCGGTAGTAACCCGACACAGCCCAGCCAGGTGCTTCTGCAAAGACGTACACTTTGCCGACCTTGCGATTGGGTGCCAAAGGATCAACGATCTCCAGCGAATCCGAATCAACCATCGTCGCCAGCAACGATCGCGAGATCTGCACAACCCGCTCTTCCTGCGCCCGTTCCACACGGGGATCGGGGTCGGTAATCCACTTGAATGAAAATAGCGCCACCGCAAGCCCTACCAGCAAAGCGAACAGACCGCGCCCGATGCGATGATTCATGCCTAATCGATCCCGATAATCTTGTGTGTCTGCAAGCTCAGCTTCCATTGAGGATGCCGCAGGCAGTAGTCGATCGCGCTCCGCGTATTCTCATCCCGTTCGGGACTATCCAGCGGTTGCAGAAAAAAATGCCTGAAACCCAAGTGCGCGAACGAGTCAGGCTGCGCCCCGGGTTCCGCTTGCGGATAAACGAGTTTTAACTCGTCGCCCGAGGTCTGCACTACAGTCGCGCGGCCTTTCGGACTGACGCAAAGCCAGTCGATACCCTCGGGCGCGACCAGGGTACCGTTACTCTCAACGCCGATCTCGAAACCCGCGCTGTGCAGCGCATCGATCGCTGCGTCATCCAGCTGCAGTAAAGGTTCGCCGCCAGTGCAAACCACGTATGAGGATGCGGAGATCGACCCTTGCGGCCACGCACGGCGAACGGCATCGGCAAGATCGTCGGCCGTTTCGAATTTGCCGCCTCCCGGCCCGTCAGTGCCAACAAAGTCGGTGTCGCAAAACCGGCAGACGGCCGCTTCACGGTGAGCCTCCCTTCCCGACCAGAGATTACAGCCCGCAAAGCGAAGGAACACGGCCGGACGGCCAGTCTGCGCGCCCTCACCCTGTAAGGTGTAATAGATTTCTTTGACCGAATACGTCATTTCGTTTGCAGGAGTGGATCCTCTAGTCCCGCTTCGGCGAAGCCTTTGGCGCGCAACTCGCACGCAGGACATTCACCACAAGGTGGGCGGGCGCCGTTGTAGCAGGTGTGAGTGAGGGCCAGGGCAGGAAGAGCACCGAGCTGCAAGGCCAATTCGACCGTCTCTTTCTTGGACAAATGCATCAGCGGTGCGTGAATAACGACAGTGCTTTCCATGCCGGCCCGCAGCGTCTGCTGCAGTGAGCGAATCGTATCCTCGCGACAATCCGGATAACCGCTGTAGTCCGTCTGGGCGACACCCGTCACGAGGTGATCGATGCCGCGCTGGTAAGCATAGGCGGCGGCAAACGTCAGGAAGACGAGGTTACGGCCCGGTACAAAAGTATTCGGCAAGCCGCTTTCGGCGGATATGCTGTTGTCAACCGCGATATCACTATCGGTCAGCGCGTCACCGCCCAGGGCGGCGAACGTGTTGATCGGCAAGCATGCGTTGCTGACGGAGGCGTGCTCCGCAATGCGAGCGGCGCACTCAAGCTCGATTATGTGCCGTTGGCCATAGTCGAATGAAATGGTCGAGACGTTCGCCGTCCCGAATCGGTCAATGGCCCAGTACAGGCAAGTCGTCGAGTCCTGTCCCCCGGACAACACCACCAGCGCCATTTCGTCGTTTGCTGCCAGGTCTTTCGCCACTATCCGTCCGTCTTGTTCTGCAAGCCGTTCTCCGATTCGCTCCAGTCGGGTCGCCGCTGTTCAACCAGGTATTCTGCCGTCAGTTCCTCGGAGACGAGCATGAGTTTCTCGGCCATTGCCCTGTCATGCAGGTGGCCTGTTCCGTCAATGGTAACCGCGTTGCAGTCTTCGAAGTAATGGCCGCTGGTGGATCCCAGCAGGTCACTGCTTGCGACGTAGCAACTTGTCGCGGCGCCTTCTTCTATTGTCTTGCCACTCAATTTTGTCAGCAATCCAAAACCGAAACGTGTCAGCGGATTGAGGTTACGGTCGATATCCGTATTGATGACGCCGGGATGCAGCGAGTTGCTGGTTGCGCGGGTGCCGCGCAGCATCTCGGCGAGCTGTAGCGAAAACAGAACATTGGCGAGCTTGGACTGACCGTAGGCCAACGAATCACTGTAGCTGCGCGCCATGCCGAGGTCATCGAAGTCGATGCCTGCGGCCGGCGCACCGCTATAAGCGGCACGACTGGCGACAACCACAATCCTTCCCTGCGAAGCCAGAAACAGACGATCGAGCAAGCGATTGACCAGTACGAAATGACCGAGGTGGTTCACGACGAAGTGCTTTTCGATGCCTTTGATGAGTTGGCGCTCATTTCCGCCGCCCCGATAGCCAGCGTTACAAACGAGAATATCGATCGGGGTGTTCAATGAACGTATCGACTCCGCGCACGCGACGACAGAATCGAAATCTGACAGCTCAAGTTGCACGGCTGTCGCATCACCCATTACACGGCTGCAGGCCGCTTCGGCATTTTCGAGAGAGCGGCTGGTACCCACAACATGAGCACCGCGTTTCGCCAGCACGCGCGTGGTCTCGAAACCGATGCCAGACGTGCAGCCAGTTACAACCGCAAGCATGCCAGAGAGATCGACACCTTCGGTCACTTCCTCAGCCGTCGAGTCTGCACTGAACGGGCTGCGAGGAACATTCGCCGTAGCAACCTTCTCAACGCCTTCACACCCTGCTATTGGTGGAACAGCCACCGCTGCACCGGCAAGCGCCAGAAACCGTCTGCGACTAATCGTCATCAGTATCGCCAAACAATGCGGCAAGCGCACCTCGTGCAGCGTCCACGGCTTGAACCAGTCGCAAAAGTTCACGCGCTCTTTCTCCGTAACATCCTCGGCGCCATCTTCGCGACATTGCCTTGGCACCCCGGAATCGAAATACATGCACATTTTGCAGACATGCACATCCGCGCTGCAGCCCGGGCACTGATCCCGCCGCGAAAACGGCAGCGACAGCGCGCCAAGCGGCGCGCCACAGCGATAACAGGCAATGTTGTGAGACATGCAACCATCCGGATCGTCAGCGAATTCTCAGTATAACGTCTCCACCGTTGAGTCGATGCAATCGAAACCAGGCTGAAATCAGGTTGTTTCCGAAATCGTCAGTACCTTAGCGCCACGAACATGTCCCGCCCGCAGGTCCTTCAAAGCCTGGTTCGCGTTTTCGAGCGGATACGTCTGGATCTCCACCCGCAACGGTATTTCCGCCGCAATGGGCAAGAACTCCTCAATATCTCGATGAGTCACGTTGGCGACCGACTTGATTTCCTTTTCCAACCACAGGTGATCTTCGTAGCTGATGTCCGCCATCAAATGGCGGTCTGCAGCTTCCTTACGGATAGCATTGATGACGAGGCGTCCACCCGGGCGCAGCTGTTTCAGCGCCGCCAGCACAGGCTTCCAGGCAGGTGTCGTGTCGATAATTGCGTGTGGTGCTTCCGGCGGGCTCTCCCCGGTATCACCCGTCCAATTTGCGCCAAGTTCTTCCGCAAAAGCGCGCTCTGTTTCGCTGCGTGCGAAGACAAATACCTTGCCCTTCGGATAGAGATACCTGGCCAGCTGCAGCACCAGGTGCCCCGAGCCGCCGAAACCAGTCAGGCCGAGGACCTGGCCGTCGATGATA
>CAMYLB010000003.1 GCA_947259145.1 uncultured Woeseiaceae bacterium | reverse complement strand
AGGATTGACGCCTGCCCTCCGAAGGCAGGGCTGCGTTCGCATTGAGCAGCTCTCAGTTGCGATAAACGACCTCGCGCAAGAGTGTAAGGCCGACATCGAAACGCATTGCAGCGACGTCGTGGTGGGTGATGGGAAAATTCTTGCTTGCCTCGCCGAACACGACGAAGATGTCAGCGAGAGCTGCAAGAAGGCCGTTGCTGACACAGTCGGCGAATAGCGAAACGAGATATGGCGGCCCGATCCGCGATGCCCGGACTCGGGCTTATTGGCGCGGGTCGGCTACCTCGGCATAGGTATCGTGGCACCGACAGGCGGGACCGCTAATTCAGTTCGTCGTCCTTCGAGTATTTGGTGCCTTGCAGTGTCGCCTGCAGAGCCAGGCCTTTTTCGGTCATTTGATATACTGTGACACCCTCGTTCAGACCGACAGCGGCCCCCATGGAGCCAGCCTCCTCGCCTTCCTCGGCATCACTTGTCGCTGCTGCGTCAACCTGCCCGGTAAAATTCCAACCCTTATCGACAAACTGGTCGAAAGCGTCCCGGTTGTGAAAGACAAATACCGCGCTGAATTTTTTCACCCCCATGCCAAGGCCGCCGCCGGCCGAAAACATGTTCATGTACGTGTCGTGATTCGATTCGTTATCGTGCGCCACCCCTTGGCCCCGAGCGGTTGAGATGAGCAGGACGTTGATTCCGGTGTTCGAAAATACCGCATATCCAATCGCTTGATCGACCAGCTCCTTCGCGGCCGGATCTTCCCCGTAAAGCCTCGTAAGTACCTCATCGCGCATCTTCAATACTTCCTGGCGTTGCTCATCAGCGTTCTTCTTATTGCCGAACACACCCGCTTCCGCATCAAACGCCATGAGCGATACCATTGCGGATATCAGTAAGATAGCTTTTCCAATTTGCATAATGACTCTTCTTTTTTTTAAATACTACGTTGGGGGAAAGCCATCGAGGATTGAATCCACGGCCGCAAATCGAATGATTGTTTGTTGCATCAGTATTGCCTCTTATAGATCAATTGTATAACCGACCGTCAGACCCGAAATGGTCATATCCAATTCCGTATGCTCGCAAACAACTCTATACTCGGCAAGAGCTTCAAGGCATTTACACCTTTATTTGCACCCTGTGGATCCATGTTGCTACCTGGAAAGTGACTCAGAATTGTTCTATCGCACGTCAGCGTCTCGCTGGGCTTCAGTATTTAAGACTAATTATTGGGATCCATAAAGTATGAAAATAACCATCATTGTGTCACTGATCCTTGCTTCGATCGTATCTACCCCTGCGCTTGCCAGAGAAAAGTCCGACGTGATCTGGTTAGCTAATGGCGACAAGATTACCGGTGAGATAGAACAGCTCGAGCACGGGAAACTGCGCTTGGGTACTGATTCGATCGGTGTCATCCTGATCGAATGGGATGAAATATCACGGATCGAAAGTGACTTCGAGTTTCAATTCGAACGCTCGGATGGAACGCGCGTCACCGGGACCGTCAGCGACGCGCCCGAACAGAAGACGATCACCCTGACAAACCAGGATGAGACGGTCGCCCTCGCGCATGACAAAGTCATACGGATAGCCCAGATTGAGAGTTCCTTTTGGAATCGCCTTCAAGGTTCGCTGTCGTTCGGCTACAGCTTCACAAAAGCGAGTAACGTGGCGCAGGGCAATCTCGGCTTTCGTGCAACGCATCGAACAGAGAAACGGTCGTTTTCGCTGGACGGCAGCACGATTATTACCAGCGACCAGAATAGCGAAGGCACACAACGCTCTAATCTTGAGTTTGCCATGACGAGATTCAGACCGAACAGATGGTTCAATAACTACCTGATCGGATTTGAGAGTAACGACGAGTTGGGGCTTGACCTTCGATCCAGTATTGGCGCTGGATTCGGCCGGTATCTTATTCAATCAAATATCTCGGAACTCGCGTTGATGGGAGGCTTGATCGGCACGGTCGAATCGCTGCAGCAGGATCCGTTGACACTGACAACCTCGTCCAGCCAGGAAAGCCTGGAAGGCATGGTCGGCCTTGATTACTCTCGTTACGTTTATGACCACCCGGCCGTCGACCTCTCTGCTCGGTTATCGGCCTTTCCGAGCTTTACCGAGTCCGGTCGTACCCGAGCGCAGTTGGACCTGAGTTTGCGTTGGGAAGTCGTTTCAGACTTGTTCTGGGACCTGAGTTACTACAACTCCTATGACAGCGACCCACCGTCCGCCTCCCAGTCAACCGGTGACTACGGCGTCGTAACTTCAATCGGGTATTCGTTCTGATTCGCATTACATCAATCGCTTGCCTCGCGCTGTGGGGTTCTGCTGCTATCGCACAGGATGCCGCAACGGATACTCGCCCTCGAATTGCCCCGGACATTCGAGAGGATGAAACGCGGCTAAAGATGCAGAGTGGCGACATCGTGGTCGTGCCTATCCCGATATCCAATCCGACCCTCAACGAGGGCCTCGTCGTAGGGGCCGCCTACTTCTATCCGCAGACCGAGGAAGAGAAGAAACTGCAACCCGCCTCTGTCACGGCAGGGGCCGGTCTTTACACGAGTAACGACAGCCGGGCCTTTGCCCTTGTGCAGCAAAACTATTGGAAAGAGGGTAAGTGGCGATTGGACTTCCCACGGTATTGATGACACTGCGGACCCTCAAAATGAGGCCCTTTCAAAAGCCTCAGGGCTGACGCCGCCGAGGTGGCTGTGGCGGCGGCTGGTGTCGCAAAGACCAACATAGTGACGAGCGGCAATGCGCCCGACGTGAGAATGTCTGCCAGTTTCGATTTCATTTTGACTCTCTTTGTCTTGATCGGTTGTATTGATTTGCTCATGATCGTCCCTCTTGAGGGGTGGTGAGATCAGAATTGGGCAGCGACGAATACTGATGGGCCGTTGTAACGAATGCTGAGTGAGCCCGTCAGGCTGTCGTCGCTCGATGTCAGTTTCATTTTGTACAGATTGTAGGCCACGCCAATACTAAAGGACTCGCCAAACCGCCGTTGAAGGTTGAGCGAGGCGAAGTTGAGCGAACCCTCGTAACG
>CAMYLB010000002.1 GCA_947259145.1 uncultured Woeseiaceae bacterium | reverse complement strand
CGGCGCCGGCGTCATCGGTCTCGCCATTGGCTTTGCGGTCCGCGACACGCTGGAAAACTATATTTCCAGCATCATGCTCAGCCTGCGACAGCCGTTTCGCGCCGGCGATTACGTGGTGATAAACGAGCATGACGGCGTCGTCGTCCGCCTGACCTCGCGCGCCACGATCCTGATGACCCTCGATGGCAACCACCTGCGCATCCCTAACTCGGATGTGTTCAAGGCGGTCATCCTGAATTACACCCGCAACCCCGAGCGACGCTTTACCTTCGAGCTCGGCGTTGATGCTAACGACGACCCGCTGGCCGCTATTCGTACCGGTGTTGCCGCGATTGAAGCGCTCGATTTTATTTTGAAAGAGCCGGGGCCCGCCGCGAAGATCCAGACCGTGGGGGATTCAAACATCGTGATCTGGTTCAGCGCTTGGGTGAATCAGAGGCAAACCGACTTCGGTCGCGGCCGGAGCCTCGCGATACGCGCCGACCTTGCCCGAACCCATTTACCGGGTGCGCTTTGACGAGACGGCAGCGACCATCGGGTTGGGAACGGCATCAACAAGTGAAGCGCCAAAACCGCGCAAGGCGGCGGTGGCAGTTGATGACGTGGTTCTGGATACGCGGCCGGATGAGCATCTGGAGAGGTTGATATCCGAGGAGCGGGAGCAGGATGCAGGGGCGGATTTGTTGGATCAAAGTAAGCCGGTGGAGTGAGGACGTTGGAAACCAATAGACTCAATGATGCATCAGGCTTCCGCTCCAGCACCGAAGCGCGGGCAGGCTGATCACGCCGTAATTCGTGCCCACAACAACCCGAACAGGCTTACAATTATCGCGACAGCAAGGAACAGTATCAGCACAATTGCAATCAGCGTTCCAGCAATAATCCAGCGGCTTTGAGTCCTGGTACCGCCGGGATCATCGAGATGGGCTTCAATCAGCCTGACATTGCGTATGTTCGCCCGGAAGACGATGTCAAACAGGTCCCCGAACAACGGAACGATACCGACTATCAATTCCAGCAGCACGTTAAGGCCCATTCGGGCGAGAGTGCTTGCGGGAACCCGCAAGAGAGCCGCTTTTGCAATGATGTAGGACGAAACAGCAGCTGTGATTACGTCTCCAACGCCAGGTAATAACCCGATGATGCCATCAAGCCCCAGCCGGAAGCCTCCCGGCAGTCGGATCGAACTGTCCAAAAGCCAGGCGAGCTTGTTTAAGCGAGTTCGCGTGCTCTCGAGCCGCTTGTCCGTATCGCGGTCGACCACCATGAAATCACCTTTTTGGATCAGGGCTCTGATTTCTTCGCAATTGTCCAGACAGCGTGAACAAGATATTGATCCAAAAGCTCTTGCTGATTCCAACCTGAAGGAACACGCCTGGCGGCGGTAACAGAATCGCAATTAGAACGCGTATGAAACTCATTAGAGGCTCCTTTAATGTTTTTGGTTATTTATCTCGCCGTCTGCGATACAGGCAATTAGTATGACTTCAGGCAGACGTTCCCTGGGACCGACTTCCAAAGAGCGCAAAGAAACCTCCGGGTATTTATTTCTCCAAGATAACACTTAACTGTAGAGACAGGTCGAGATGGATGCCAATTGATACCATGCAAAAAGACTACGTTTGTCAGCCTGTCATGGTATCAGCGTGGCCACTGCAAAGAATGGTGGCCAGGGGCAGAATGGACTCGCTTCGCTCGCCCTTCGGGCGCACTGCGTGCGTCTGTCGGCGCTGCGCGCCTCGGTTGAACTGCCGACACGCGGATTTTCAGTCGGTCGGGTGGCTATCCCGCTCTATTGCAATCAATAGTTTACGTCGTCGAGATTGTCAATATCGCCTGTAAATGATGCAGAAAACTTGAGCTATTGGCTGAGTCGTGGCACAAATTTGGCACAGAGTTCGATTCGACAAAAGATCGGAGAGCTTTCGAAGAAACCTAGAGCTAGCCGCCCCGATGACACGACTTGCCCATGTGGCCTGTTTAGTTCCGGATATCAGAAAAAGCAGTCCCAAGAAAGCTATCGGTCGTAGCGCGCTCAAACTATGCGGTTCTTCCAAGCATAGTCAGATTTCTGAGGACAGTTAGAGCCGGTGCAATGACATCTTCCGTTTCGGAGGTGTTAGCATATGCAGGCCAGCAAAGTGGAGCATTAAGCCTTGCATAAACTCGAGTACGCCCTCCTCACTCTTGCTAAGAGAACCGACGACGAGCTTGCCAAGAAACTAAGTTATCTTGCGTCTGTCTCTCATAACTACTTGCCGCCAGACCGACACGAGCTCGATGTGCCCGACGATTTTGAGCAGCCTTAGAGCTTGCGATCTCAAGTTCGCCCAATCCGAAACCGAACTTGGAAAAGCATAGGTGACCCCTACATCCATTTACGTATTCGTGTTCCGAGCTACGGTCGCGATATTCGTTTATGACGAGCGCTACCCTGGGTCTAAATGAAATGGGAATCAGGAGCCGATTTGTGGCCTCTTTTTTGAAGTACCGCGGAGGGATGCGTTTTGTTGGTGGGATTGTTGCCGGCGGAGTGATCTGCCTCGTCGCATTTCGGCTGGGTGGATTTACCGTAGTCAGCCAACAAGAGCTCGATGACCAGGCGCAGCTGATCGCCGACCTGCAACAGGAAAACCATGAGCTAACCGACGACCTGTTCAATTTCCAGGGACCGGACACTGTGTTCGACAACACGGACCTGCCCTATGACGAGGCCGGCGATGCACACCGAATAGTCGCAGTTGGCCGCCAAAAGGCGCTCGAAGAAGGTAAGTTCCTTATGATCACATTCGGCGCTAATTGGTGCATGGATTGTCGAATACTGTACAACAATCTAAGAAGTCATGACGTATCACAATTCACCGATGGTGTGTTTCATTTTATCAATGTTGACGTAGGCAAATTCAACAACAATCGGGACGTTGCATTGGAGCTGGGCGTCGACTTGGCTAGGGGTATACCGGTAGCAGTGTTTTTCAACCCTGCCGGTGAAAAGATAGGCACAACAAATGATGGCCAACTCGAGCCGGCGCGATTCTACACGTCGAAACAGATTCTCAAGTTCGTCAGGGACGTTGCCGAAGAGTCATTAATCGCGGCACCAGTCACAGCGCAATAACTGATTCTGCAGGCAAGTCGATTCGCAGTATGTTCTTAACACCTTAGTAGAAGAATTATCAGTCCGGCTTCAACTCCGCACTCGGCGTCACGTTTCGGTCTTTTGCAATTCTTCAAGCAGAGCTGTTCACCCATTAATTGTCGTTGATCCCCCACTAAATTGTCAGTGCGCGTTTTTCCTGTGCTAGAATTTAATAGTGTGTATGTCAAATGCTCAAACATGAAGACATGAGGACTTCGGTCCGGAGATAACAATGAAAAAGACCATTACCGTAACGACCCTCGCGTTCTGCATCTTGACGCTGCTCGCTGGCAACGCATTCGCCTGCGGCGAGAGCCTCTTCAGAGTCGGCAAAGGCGTAGCGTTTCGCGAGTACACTGCCCCTCTTCCAGGAAGCATTCTGGTCGTCGCAAACACGGAAGCGGAATTG
>CAMYLB010000001.1 GCA_947259145.1 uncultured Woeseiaceae bacterium | reverse complement strand
TCTCGGCTACTGAGCTTGAGCGGCTTGGCTTCGTTGTGACCAATCATCGCGTCGGCTGCTTCATTGTAATGCTGGAGCGCTTCTGCAAGCGTTGCGACCTGGCCTTTATGCATGTAGGGCGACGTCAATTCCACGTTGCGCAGGGATGGGGTGCGAACTGCTCCAATTAATTCCGGTCCTGTCCTAACAAACATCAGCTCCGCACATTGCCGCGCGGGGTCGTCGCTGTAATCACCCAGGCAGTTGAACGGGTCGGCAAGTACTTCCTGCACGCCGGTTACGCGGCCTTTGTCAGGTAACTCGCCCGGCGAACTGAGTACGCCGGTATTGTGGAACTCGTTGTTCGTGAACAGCGGTCCATTATGGCATTGCGTACAATTTGCTTTGCCGATAAACAGTCGCAGTCCCCACACTTCATCATCATGGAACAGCATCTCCTGCTCTTCTGCATCACCGTCGGCAACAGCGTCGACGTATTCATCGAAGCGTGATGCGGCAGGCAAGAGCGTGCGCTCGAACGCCGCAATCGCTTTGCCCAAATTGGCGAACGCAGTATTTAGCGCGACCGGGTCATTACCCGAAACGTCGCCAAGTTCGCCGAACAATGCCTGGTAAGAAGCGCTGTAAGCATCATCCCCGGAAATGACAGCGACGATCTGCAGGCGACTGGAGCCATGTTCGTTCGGATCTTCGAGGGGAGACAAAGCCTGTGCCCATTGGCTGTCCCGTCGACCGTCCCAGTACAGCCAGGGACTGTATGCGCTACCGATAATGCTTGGCGTATTGCGTTTTGATGTGCCAATAGCCTGACCTTTAGGCAATCCATCTGTAAATTGGCGCACCAACTGGTGGCAGGTCGAGCAGGAGATGCCGCCGTTGGCACTCAAACGCGGATCAAAAAACAGCTGCCGGCCAAACACCGCTGCCTGCGGATCGTCTGCCACGGCATTGCTCGGGTCGGGGGGCAACTCGGGAAGGCTTGCTAGCGATAGCGAACGCAGCGCGTCGATTTCCGCGTCGGTCCATGCTGGCGGTTCTATCGCCCGGTTTTGCCATCCGAAGACAATCACAACGGCCACAACGACAGCAGCACCTATCTTGAGTAACGTCGAATTCACAATTGCAACGGTATGACGACTACCGACGATCTCTCTGCAGTGACGACAGTGACCGTGATTTCCCAGTACCCGCGCATATGAAATCGCATGCCGTCCAGCCGGTAGTCACCGTTGCCCAGCTCCTCGGTTACCCTCGGCTGAGTCGGCAAGCCGTGATCGTGCTTCGGCATGCCGCCGATGACCTCTACACGTGCGTTTTCAATCGGTACGCCGTCCGCGGATTCCAGGTGCAGTATCCAGCTGTGAATTCTGTTGATCTCGGGCGGCCCCGCTGGCGTCGAGTAGCTGACACGTAGCTCGGCGTCTTCCGCGAAGACCGGAGCTGTGGGCAGAATCAACAGCGCGAAAAGCAATAGACCGCTTGCTGCCCTCGGCCACCTGCCCTTCGCCCAGCGCTTGAGCCGACCACTCATTACGAGGTATTGCAGCTGCAGCAGTACCAGCACGGCAATGAAAAACGGCCAGTAGCCAATGCCGGTAAAGCCCACTTCAAACGGGAAAACGGCAGCATAGACCTTGCTCGTATCGGGCTGCGTGGCAGAAACAATGCCGATGAATTCACCCTCTTCGGCAAACTCATGCATGACCGTGAACACGTCAGGTTCAATAACGGCTTCCTGGTAAAACACGGTTGCGCTGTCGAGATCGTCAATTTCCTCGACGTCCTCCATTCGGGCGAAGCGACCCTTGCCGGTGACGTCGCGAATAATCCTGAAATCGATTGGCATGCCCTTGAGCGCATCGTGCTGGTACTCCATTACAAACACACTTTCCGATGCGAGCGGTAAATCCTCACAGAACTGCTTGTGGCCGCTCACCCGGGGCTGGTAGATCTTGAAATGGGCACGCAGGTAATTGACCTTGATGACGCACAGGTCGTCCTCCTGTACGACGCCACCGTGTGCAAAAACGGCTTGGCAGAAAAATATTGATATCACGCAACCCAGAAATAGTCGGATCGCGATCCTTTCCATAATCATTCGTGTATTCTAACCGCAGGCCCGGCACCATCACAGCCACCGCAATGAGGCCGCCAGTTTTTATGAACCTGATTCTCAGCATTACCGCATTGCTGCTTGGCCCGATTATCTATGCGCTCGGCCGGCGGAACCATGTCGCCAGGCATATCCTCGATGGTTTTATTTTCATTACGATTGCCGGGATTATCTGCGTCAACATCATTCCGGAGGCACTGGCCGTTGGCGGCACGCTGGCCATTGTCTTCCTGGTTCTCGGTATTGTGTTTCCAGTCGTCATCGAGCGCGGTTTTCACGGCGCGTTTCATGAGGCACACAAACTGGTACTGATAATTGCTGCGCTGGGATTGATCGTTCATGCGCTGATCGATGGCATTGCTCTCTTGCCAGCCCAGGGAAGCGACCTCTCTCATGCCGTAATTCTTCACCGGCTCCCGGTCGGCATGGCGATCTGGTGGTCGCTGCGCCCGAACCTGGGGTTACCGGTAGCGGTTGGCGCGTTCGCGACAATCAGTATTGCTACGGCTGTTTCCTACCTGCTTGGAGGGCCGATGGTCGACCTTGCCGAAGCACGGAGTATTGCTTATGTTCAGGCCTTCGTTTCGGGTTCGTTGATCCATGTCGTGGCATTTGGCGTCACGCATGATCACGGCAGCCATATAGAACCGGTCGCAAAGTCCCAGGATTGGGGCTACCGCGTCGGCATTTTATTGGGTTTGTTCCTGGTATTCACGGCCCCGCAGCTAGGCGGATTGTGAAGCAGTTCGTACCTGCCCGGCATATCTTCAGGCAGGGCTCTCTTTCCTGAGGAAGCGGCTGCGGTGGATAATCAGCGGATCATTTTCCCTGTCCTCGCAGCGATGCACGCGCCCCACGATGATTTTGTGATCGCCGCCGGCGTAGACATGCTCCGTACTGCATTCCAGGCACGCGGCAAACTCGGGAAGAATCGGTACGCCATGAATTCCCTCACCGCAATTCAGCATAGCGAACTTGTCATTCCCGCTTTGCGCAAATCGATCGCATAAATCCTGTTGATCCAACGACAGCACATGTACAGCAAAATATTTCGCGCTGATGAAAACGTCATAGCTCATAGAATCAACGCCGACGCTCCAGAGAATTAGCGGCGGCTCGAGCGAGACGGAGTTAAAGCTGCTAACCGTTATGCCGACTTTCTCGCCCTTCGCATCGAGCGTTGTAACGACCGCGACACCCGTCGCAAAGCAGCCTAGTGCGCGCCGAAGGTCGTCAAGGTCTATTTCTGTTCTGTCTGCCAAAGCAGTTGCCTTCTATTGTCCAATGTACGAAACGGTCCGACGATAACGCCACCGGCGATCAAATCCCAGACGCCCCACACGGCCGCGATTGCCGCGGCACCGCCCAAGCCCTTTGGCTGGCTGACCAGAATAACAAGAGCCAGCCCGGAATTCTGAATGCCTGTCTCAAATGTTAATGCCCTGCGTGTTGCTCGGACCCGCGACAGAATCATTCCCGCGGCGGCACCTGTAGCGAAGGCGATAGCATTGTGTATCACGACGAGGATGCCGAGAAGCGACAAAACAGGGATCAGGATATCCAAAAAGTACACGATTCCGTAAATGATGACGCCGAGCAGCACCGAGCTCCCCAGTAATGTGGTGCGCCGCAGGATGCGCTCCGCCACGTCCGGCGCCCTTGCTGCGAGGGTCATTCCCATCAGCGGTGGCACAGCCAGAAAGAATGTCGTTTGCGCCAGAAACAACAGCGGACTCACGCCCAGGGTCTTTAATAGCGTCGAGGTGGGTTTGTAGGTATGTGACCAAAATAGAATTGACGCCGGTGTCAACAAGGCTGCAAGCATACTCGATGTCGCCGGCACCTACTGGGCGACGTTCGTCAGTTACTGATAGCAGCAGGATTGACTGGCTGGGATTGTGCAAGAGATCGAAGCTGCTCCCAGTTGCCGGTGGCCTCGGCCTGCAGGATACGAATGCGCATCTCGTCGATTTCGACTCTCAACTCTTCGATCACCCCTTTGAATATTGGGTTGTCGCGAATACTCGTCAGATAGGGATCCAATCCAAGAGGCCAATTATCGAAGAATCGCTGGCTGCGAAGTCCTGCATCAACCGCATCGCGCAGCCGTGCCAATGCCTCGTCCGGCCTGTTCAGCAGTGCGAGAATCTGTACATCCATCAGTCCGTGCCCGGCAATACCCAGCCGCGGACCTCGTTCGACGTAATCCAGCGCTGCAAGCAGCAGTCTTTCGGCGTATGCCTCATCCCCGCTTCGAAGAGCGAGGTAGGCCAGCTTGATCACATTGTGAACGTTTGTCCGGTCAATACTGGCGAGAGGGTTATTCTCCAATCCAGGCTGCTGCAACAGGAGAAATTTGCGTGCTGCGTCTAAGTCATCGACGAGCAGCGCAATGTCCGAAATCAGATCAAGCACGCCCCCCGGCGGGTTGGCGCCTTCAGCCATTGAAGTTTCCATCGCTTGAATGGCATCAGACAAATCGCCATTAACGATCAATCTGAAAATCGCTCCCATCTCATACAACGGGTGGCTCGCCGGTATGTCGTTGACATATTCGAGCGCTTTTTCCGACTCACCGATCGCCAAGTAGCTGCCGATTAGGACCGCGCCCGCGAGCGGATCCGTGTCCAACTCGTTAGCCTTGATCGCCCAAGCGATCGATTCATCGATGCGTCCTAGCCTTTGCAGATGAATGGCGACGTTCTTATACGCGTTTGGCCAACTTGGGTGCAGTCGCGCAGCATTCAACAATTGATCCAACGCCTTCTGATTGTAGCCCTTCGCAGCATATAGAATCGGAAGGTTAGTGTACGGTATGCGCGCGAGTGGATCGAGCTCAAGGGAACGGTGATACAACGCAATCGCCTCATCGAATTTTTCCTGCGCGCCTTTCATACTGGCGTACCACATGATGGCGCGCGCGTGATTCGGTTTCAGGTCAATGGCTTTCTGAAATGCTCGCTCGGCCTCTTCGATTTCCGGACCGCTGCGGGTCCACCCCCACATATCAAGTTTGAGTAAGCCCAGCGATGCATACGCGTCTGCATTTTCAGGGTCGAGAGCCAGAGCCTTATCTATCGCCTGAGCTGCAAGCGGATAGGCCTCCTCAACCGGTATGGCGGCGTGATTGATACGCAATAGCAATAGACTGTCGGCCAGGCCCGAATAAGCCTGCGAATAGTCAGGATCGAGCTCGATGGCCTGTTCGAACTGTGTTCTGGCGAGCCCCAGCGTCTCCAGGCGACGCTCTTCGAGATTGTGACGTCCCGACCGATACAGATTGTACGCCTGCAGGTTCTCGGTTGGGATCATCGCAAGACGGTTTTGTTCGACCGGCGAAAGCGTCGCTTTCAATGCGAGTGAAATGTTCTTCGCTATCTCACTCTGGATTGCGAAGATGTTCTTGGTAGTCAGTTCGCGGTCGTAGGTATTGGCCCATAAGTGCTCGTCCGTGTTGGCGTCGATCAATTGCACATTAATTCGCACCGTATTCCCAACGCGTTGCACTGCACCCTCCAGCACGGTAGCTACATCAAGTTCTTCGCCGACTTGGCGAAGATTTTTCGTTGTGTCACGGTAATTCATCACCGACGTTCGCGATATCACTTTCAATGCGGCGATGTGAGCCAGATTGGTCAGGAGATCATCATGAATACCATCGGCAAAGAGTGCGTTTTCCGGGTCGGTGCTACGACTGCTAAACGGCAGTACTGCAATTGATCTCCTCGCGTCGATATTGTTTCCGGAGACCTCCTGCAAACGGTCTTCAGAAACATTCAGATAAACTGAAACACTCAGCGCCGCGATGAGAATGGCGACAACGATATAATTGAGCCTGCGACTTGTCTGCGACGTGACTGACTGTGACCGGTCAACATCCTTTTCCAGTTTGACGCCCTCTGGTGTGAGCTCAAATACCCAGGCCAGCACGACTGCTGCGGGAAGGCCCAGTGCGACTACCAGAAGAAAAATTTTGAGTACCCAATCGGGCGCGTTCAGCAACGGAAAAAAAACATCCCCGATACTGATAAGCAGCCAGCCGGCCGCCAAATATGCAAGCGCAATTTTCAGTACGTTGCGCCGCCTTAATTCTGCAAGAAACGAGCTCATTCGCGGATTATCCCTGAATTACCCAATTTATGCAGTGACAACTGAGTCCACGACTATGCGTAGCGCAACCCTCCAATCTGCGGGTGGCTCGGCAAGTAGGAGCCACCCCAGAGCACTGATATCGCCAAGAGCATCGACCATTCCGCGAGACCCATTCGCGACTTGATTTCATTCGTTTGCATGTCCTTGAGGATAAACGGATATGCATCGAATATTCGTCAGAGTCGGACGTCAAGCCGTGAATATTGGGTTCTTCGAAGAAGGTCCGCCTTTGGGTCAGTAGCAGCCCGTCAGGCCAATATTGGACTAATGTCGGCTATCGGGCGTCAAGCGGTCGTTCAACTCCCCCGATTCGCTCAGACGAGAATCGTTTACGACTCATACGTTCAGTTCGGGTCGGGACGTCAACAGTGTTCCCTTATGCAGCCACAAGACCTCGTGCGCAGCCTGCAGCACCTGGTCACTATGGGTTATCAGGACCCGGGTGATATCAAGTTGCGAAACGGAATCCATGACACGTTTTTCGGAGACAGCGTCAAGGCCACTGGTCGCTTCGTCCAGCAAAAGTACTTTGGGTTCGCGATAAAACGCCCTTGCGAGCAGGATGCGTTGTATTTGCCCCTTTGACAGCGAGGAACCCAGGTCGCCGATTCGTGTTTGATAGCCCATGGGCAGCGATTCGATTTCTGAGTCGATGTACGCGTTCTTTGCCGCTTGCCGAAGTCGTCCAAAATCAATTTTTCTTTCAAACAGAGCAATATTCTCGGCAACAGATCCTTTTAGCAGGCCGTCCTCCTGAAAAACCGTCGCAACCTCCTTTCGCAGACTTTTAGCGCGCCAATCATTAACAGCGATTCCGCCTATTAGTGCCTCGCCTACGGAGACGGACTCGGCTCCCGCGATAATTCGTAGCAACGTACTTTTGCCCGTTCCCGAGCAACCCGCGATAGCTGTGAAGCCATTTGCCGGTATGTGACAGGAACAATTATTGAGGACCCACGGTTCGCCTGGCGCGTAACGAAATGCAACTTTTCTGAGCTCAATTTCATGCGCAGAGTTCGTATGGACTCCGCTGCGGCGGCCATCGCGCTCCTCATCATTAAAGACAATATCTGCAAGCCGATTCAGGGGCACTGCCAGCAATCGATACTCGACTAAACGATCGACAATAGCGCCCGCTCGCATCATAAACATCCCGAGGTATGCGACAAAAGCCGAGATCATGCCGATACTCATGCGGCCGTCCAGGCCCCTCCTGGCAAGTAGATAAACGGAGACGACGCGCAAGCCCTGAAACAGCAACTGATTCAGCGCACTGTCGAGAATCAGTAAATTTCCGGCTCTGATTTTTTCGTTAATGCCATTGGCAAACAGGTTTCGCCATTCCGACTGCCTCGCGCTTTCACCATTGGCCAGTTTAATGGTCTGCACCGCACGCAGAGTTTCAAGAAAATGCGTCTGCACGGAAGACTCTGATAGTGCGATATCACGCGACAATCGAATCCTGAGCGGTAACAGTAGTGTGCGCCATAAGCACCATATGGCGATGGCCGCCACCGCGAGGATTGTGAGCTGCGGGTCGTACAAGGCCATCAGTGCTGTTATCAACCCGATGAACAAAACATCGAGGACGAGTGCTGGCGCCGAATGCACAATAAAGTCCTGCACCTGCCTGAGAGACAGGACGCGATGTTGTACATCGCCGAGATCGCGACTCCGAAAATACGTCAGCGGCAGGCGCAGCATCTTGTGCAGCACGCGCGCTGTTAGATCGAAGACGTATACCTGGCTCAAGTATTGAAAGGTCAGTTGCCGCATCGCATTCGCAACAACCTGGAACAGCAGCAGAACAGCAAATCCGGCAGCCAGCGTATTCAGCAACAGATGGTCGCCTTTGCCGAGAACCTGGTCGATCACGGTCTGCAAATAGAACGGAGACGCCAGCACAAGCAATTCACAGACGAGTGCGAGTACGAGCCCGGCCGACAATTTGCGGACAATCGCGACATCCACAGGCAACAAGGCGCCAAGTGTGAGTCTCGGCAGCTGCCGGGATTTCCTGAAACCCGGGCCTCGTGATATCTCCAGCGCGACGCCCGTGAATTCATCTTTTGCCGTCCTATGAGGTTCTTTTACGATGCCGCGCGCTGGGTCATGAATTACGAGATGATCACGCCGGACGGCTTTCAACACCACGAAGTGATTGAAACCCCAGTGCAATAAACAGGGCGTTCGTAAGCGACGTAACTCCGACACGCGACAGCTCACTGCTCGCGTCGAAAGTCTGAGCGAGTCACAGATTTCGGTGACCTGCTTCAGCGTCGCCCCCTTCAGGGACGGCGGATGTTGTCGCCGGAGCGCTACGAGATCGGCACCCACACCGAGGTAGTTCGCAACCATCGCAACGCAGCTTAATCCACACTCGGTGACCGTGGTTTGGCGGATGATCGGGAGCCGCGACGCCCCGCTCATCCGCAGATACGGCTGTCCGGAGCTTAGGGCACGCACTTACGCGGCATCTCTCTTACGGAGTCGAATTGGCTCGAGCAGCCAGTCGAGCAGGCTCCGACTTTCGAGAATAATCTCGGCTGCAAGCAGCATTCCGGGCCTCAACGGCGCGCCGCCTGATTCAAGAAGGATTGAGTCCTTCCGGATTGCGATCTGAACCTTGAACGTTGCCTCGCGCAGAAAGAAAGTTTGCGGCACCTCGGACGGCATCAGGATAAAGTCGGAAACGCTGTGCACTTCGCCGGCAAATGTCCCGAACTGCTGCAGCGGGAACGCGTCGTACATGAGTCGTGCGTGCTGTCCTGGCTTGATAAATCCAATCGCGCTGGACGGCACATAAACCTCGGCGAGCATCGTCATGTTCTCGGGAAGTACCGTTGCCAACAGTTGGTCTGGCAGCACCGTACTACCCTGATGAATCTCCAGGGATGCCAGCTTTCCCGTAATCGGAGACTTGAGTACGACGCGACGTGCGGACTCCTGCCCCGTAATTTTCTGTAACAGTTGCGACCGTTCGGACATCAGGCTGGAAATGGAACGCTCGGTTTCGACGGGCAGGCGCATCGCACGCGCCGTCAATCGCTCACGCTCGCGATTCAGCGCCATTTCATTTTGCTGAATCTCAGCCAAGGCCTGCTTCAAGACGGCCCGTTCATCTGCCTGACGCAATACCTCCCATTGAGTTGCAGCGCCGCTCCGAGCGGCCGACTTAAGCAGCGTCAGCTTGTCGGATGCCGCATCGAGTCGCCGCTGTTGCTCGATTTTCTGCTGTGACAGAGCGCGCCGCGCCTGCTCCAGGCCCTGCAGCTGGCTCGCAATAGCATCGCCTTCGATGGTGGCTTCAGTTTGAAACAGCTCCGCTCGCCGATCGAGTGCCTCGACCTGCTGTCCGAACTGCTGCAGCATTTCGTCGCTCGAACTGCGACCGTCCTCCATAAACGTGTCTCGCGACAGATAAATAACAGGATCACCAACTCGAACCGATTCGCCTGACGACATTGCAATGCTATCGACGATGCCGGCGGTGTTATGCGTAATGCGCGCAACGCCATCGCGGGAGACCAGCCATCCGCGCACCGTCTCTTTGCGGGAGTATTCGGCTGTCGCCAGAAACAATACGGCGATCGCCGCAGACACAACGATGAAGCCACCTAACCAAAACCATGGTCTCGGCACGACCGAGATGGGTCTGCCAAATGGGCGTTTCGCCAATGCGCTGATGGCTTGCCTTCGAAAAAGCGTTTCTGAGTAAAGCGTCGTCACGGCCCCTATTCGTAGGGCAACCGGAGAGTGACATCAAAGCCAATTAGCGAGCGAAAAGGCCAGAAAGTGCGAGCTGCTTATTCTCTTGCCATCATTCGGGCCACGGCTTCTGCCTGATCAGGCGTCGCCAGCCGGCTCATCGATGAAGCGCTCGCGAAGGTCATCGTCGGGTATCCAGCATTCAGACTTCATGCCGAACCATCGGTATCGCCGGTTGGCAATGAAGTCGTAAACCGGGTCGGCGATGAATTTAGGGACCCAGAAAAACACGTAATAGAGCAGCGGCCAAGCGCCATCCAGGCGCCTGACAATCTGCAGCGCTGCGCGCGATTTTCTGTACATTTCGTCGTCGGCAATCAGCAGAACCGAGCTCAAGGTGCCAAAATCATACTGGTGGCTCGAAAGAAGATCCTCTGCCGCTTCCGATTGCAGGGATGCGAAGCGAAATTGTTTGTTCCTGTCCCGGCGCACAACGAAATGGACCGTGCTTTCGCACAGGTTGCATACACCGTCGAACAGAATTAGTGGCATATCAGTGCCGGCGTTGTTTTGCTTGCGAATCATTCCTCATTACCTTTAGCACGCCTGCTATCCTTTCGCTATGACAACAGCCGACGTGATCATTATCGGCGGCGGTGCCGCCGGTCTCATGTGCGCCATTACAGCAGGTAATCGCGGACGTCGCGTCATCGTCCTCGAAAGCTCCAACAAGATCGGCAAGAAGATCCTGATGTCGGGCGGCGGTCGCTGCAATTTCACAAACCTGCACTGCGATCCCTCGCGCTTCGTTTCTGCGAATCCGCAGTTCTGCATTTCAGCTTTGAGTCGCTATACACATTGGGACTTCATCGCGCTTGTGGAGAAGCACGGCATCCCCTACCACGAGAAAACGGCGGGGCAGCTTTTCTGTGACAATTCGTCCAAAGACATCGTCGCGATGTTGCTCGGCGAATGCGAAAGCGCGGGCGTGCAAATACACACTCACTGCGAAATCAGATCGGTCGTTTTCGAAGACCGTTTCAACCTGTCGTCCAACCAGGGTAGCTTCCAATCGGACTCACTCGTCGTTGCCTCGGGCGGACTGTCCATTCCAAAAATGGGCGCGTCAGGATTCGGCTATCAAATCGCACGGCAGTTCGGACATACCGTTCTTGAAACCACGGCCGGACTGGTGCCATTTACATTCTCGGGGGCAATGCACGAACTGACAGGCCGTTTGTCGGGTGTCAGCTTCGCGGCCACCGTCAGCACCGGCGACGTCGCATTCACCGAAGACATACTGTTTACCCACCGCGGCCTGAGCGGCCCCGCAATTCTGCAGTTGTCGAGCTACTGGTCGCCCGGCGACAACGTTGCTATAGACCTGCTACCCGGGGCCAACGCGGTCGACCACCTGCTCGGCGCCAAGCAGACACAGCCGAAATCACTGCTGCGGACCGTGTTGGGCGCCCTGCTACCGCGCGCCCTGGTCACCGAGCTGCAGACCCTTTTCTGGCCCGAGGTCTCCGAGACACCGCTGACGGAAGTCGCCGACGACACCTTGCGCCGTATTGCCGGCAACCTGGGCCATTGGACGCTGAAGCCCGCTGCCACCGAAGGCTATCGAACCGCGGAAGTGACCCTGGGTGGAGT